>JAGOGO010000022.1 GCA_017996625.1 Deltaproteobacteria bacterium
TCATGAGGCTACCTCCTTTTCTTTGATTGATAGTGACTGCAATCCACTATGTCTTTCAAAAAAGAGGGTAGCCTTTTTCTTGTCTGTTCGACAAGTTACTTTTACTACATAGCAACTCTGTGGTGAAAAAATGATCCTACCACCCGTCCTGCTCGGAACGTGGCAGTTCCTTTGTTAAGCCTTAAACAGTTTACTCCTCGTATGAAACTTCACGATAGTTCGTCATTGCCGGCTAGGCGGGCTGCGCCTCAGCTCTTGGTTCACCCGCCAAGCGCACAACACTTTTACCGTCATTCCCGCGTAGGCGGGGATCCAGTATTGTGAACAGCGTACCACACTGCTAAAGCCCGTTGTGCTGGCGATGAGTGCTCGGTAACATGTCGTTCCTACCAGAAGCGGCCATATGCTCTGGATTCCCGCTTTCGCGGGAATGACATCTCAGTGGATTGCCGCCTGCGCGGGTAGCCCCTCAGCTCTTTATCCGCCGAACGAAGTGAGGCGGCGCATCAGCTCTTTATCCACCGAACGAAGTGAGGAATGACGATGGCAACGTTTCTTCTCCGATCAACCTGGAGCGCGTCCAGAGGCTTTCGCTTACTCCTTACTTTTCACTCCTTACTCTTTACTGCTAGTGTGGTGAAAGCAGTTTCAATATTGTACCATCTGATTATTTGTCTAATCTTCCATTTCACCATTTTCCCAATTCCTGGCTCAACCATTTGACGAATGTTCCAATTTCCTTTTTAACCAATTGACCAGCCTGCATGCGACCCAGAAAGTCGTTGTAAATTTGCCCGTGCCTGTTACAATCACTGGTGAAAAGGAACCTTCAGCAGTGATCGCCAAGGAGCAGGGCTTTTACGATGACAACGGCTGTTTCCGGTCTGATGCTCTTCACGAGCAACCGCCTCGAAATTCTTATAGAGAAGCTGGCAGAAGCGCTGGAATGTCCGCTTTCCTCTCCTTTTGTTCCGGAAGTCATCGTCGTCCAGAGCAAGGGAATGGAGCGATGGATATCGATGCAGCTTGGTCTGCACCACGGTGTCTGTGCGAATTATCGATTTCCATTTCCTAATGCAATCATTCGAGAGCTCTTCGAGGCGGCGATTCCTTGTCCACCTGAACCATCACGATACGATCCGGATATTCTCACCTGGCGGCTCATGGGGCTGCTGCCCCGCTGCCTGCAGGAATCTGGTTTTGAACCGGTACGACAGTATCTCGGAAACAGGGATGAAACCCTGAAGTGCTACCAGCTTGCCGAGCAGCTGAGCCGACTTTTCGACCAGTACCTTGTTTTTCGGCCGGAAATGATCCGGGACTGGGAGGCTGGCTCAAAGGATGACTGGCAGGCCGAACTCTGGCGGCGGCTCTCGATCGCCGAGGCAGAGCCGCATCGGGCCCAGCTGCGAGAAGTGTTTCTACAGAATAGCGATCTGCTCAGCCGACCGCGGAAGCTGCTTCCGGAGCGGATCTCGGTTTTTGGAATTTCAGCGCTGCCGAAGTTTCATCTCGAGATTTTGAACCGGGCGTCCTCGTTTCTTCCCGTATATCTTTTCCTCCTGAATCCCTGCCGGCAGTACTGGAGTGACATTCGCTCGCTGCGTGAAGAGAGACAGGTGCAGGCCCATTACGGTATTGACCAAGAGCAGGAAGATCTCCATCTCGAACGGGGAAACAGTCTCCTGGCATCGCTGGGAAAGATGGGACGGGAGTTTTTCGAGCTGGTATACGACATGGATTTCCAGGAGCACGATTTCTCCGAGGATATCCCGGAAACTACGCTGCTTGGCTGCATTCAACATGATATCACGGTACTGGAGGATCGCAGCCAGAACCACGGTCCGAAGACAGCTCTCGATCCCAGCGACTATTCTGTGCAGATTCACTCCTGCCACAGCCCGATGCGGGAAGTGGAGGTGCTCTACAATAGACTGCTCGATCTTTTCGAAAAAGATCCGACGCTCAAGCCGGAAGACATTCTGGTCATGACTCCGGATATCGAGCAGTATATACCGTTTCTGCAGGCCGTGTTTGAGACTCCATGCAGTGAGCAGCTGCGCATTCCCTATACGGTTACTGACCGTACGCTCCGGCGGGCAAGTTCGATTGCCCAGAGCCTGTTCGCCATCCTCGGTCTGCACGGAGGACGTTTTAACGCCAGCGAGATTCTCGGTATTCTCGAGGTAGAAGCTGTTCATGCGTCCTTTGGACTGACTGAAGCGGAGACCGACATGATCAAGCACTGGGTTGATCAGACCGGCATCAGATGGGGAATCGATGAACGGACGAGGCAGGAGTGCGGCTTAACCCCGTATTCAGAAAACACCTGGAAGCATGGTCTGCAGCGGCTGCTGCTCGGTTATACCTTACCGGGTCACGATGAGCACCTGTTTCGGGGTATTCTCCCGTACGATCACATCGAAGGTGAAGACACCGTGGTGCTGGGCAAATTCTTCGACTTCGTGGAACAGCTGTTTGCGTACGCCGTTCGGCTGGGCGAGCCCCGTTCAATCGGAGCGTGGGCGGAACTACTGAACGAGATTCTCTCGCGGTTTTTCGTTCCTCCACCGCATCAGGAGCGGGAGGTGCTTACGCTGCGCCTGATTCTTAACGGTCTCGGAGAAAAGCAGGCGCTGGCAGCGTATGACGACCCGGTGAATATCGATGTGATTCTTTCCTATCTGCGGCGGCAGTGTCAGTACGAGGCCATCGGCTCCGGCTTTATGTCCGGTGGCGTAACGTTCGGCACACTGCTGCCCATGCGCAGTATCCCCTTCTCAGTGATCTGTCTTCTCGGATTGAATAACGATGCGTATCCGCGCCGGTCCATTCCGTTCAGCTTCGATCGTATCGCTCAAAAGCCTCAGCCGGGTGATCGCTCCCGCAGCAGTGACGACCGTTACTTGTTTCTGGAGGCACTGATTTCCAGCCGGAAGTGTTTCTATATCAGTTACGTCGGCCAAAGCATTCAGGATAACAGCGTCATTCCTCCCTCGGTGGTGGTAAGCGAATTGCTCGACTATATCGATTCCGGATTCGCGCTGCCGGGTGGTTCGGTACTCGATCAGGTGATGACCCGGCACAGCCTTCAGGCTTTCAGTCCGCAGTACTTTCGCCAGGAAGAAAAATTTTTCAGTTATTCCGAAGAAGATTGCCTGGCGGCGAAGCAGAGCGCCGGCGACCGGACGCTCTCGCCTGCCTTTATCGATGGACCGCTCACGCCTCCTCCGGAAGAGTGGAAGGAAGTGACCATTGAAAGCCTCTGCCGCTTCTTCAGCCATCCGGTACGAACGTTTCTCAGTCAGCGTCTGGGTCTCTACCTTGATGAAGCGCCACGCCTGCTTCAGGACCGTGAACCGTTCGAGATAGCCGGACTCGAACGATACCTTCTGGAAGAAGACCTCCTGGAGAAGCTGCTCTCCGGTGTTGATCTTAAGCAGCACGGCCAGGTGGTACGAGCTTCCGGAACGCTGCCTCCAGGTACAGTAGGTGATTACTACTATGAGATGACGGTAGCCCGAGTATCGCAGTTCGCCGAGGTTATCACCAGCTACTGTCAGGGCCCTGGCCTGACCGCAGCGCCGATCGATCTCACGATCGGTGAATTCACGGTGCGGGGTATGATCAGACGAGTGTATCCCCGCGGCCTGATCGGCTATCGCTGCAGCCGGGTGCGGCCGCAGGACCGGCTCGGCGTGTGGATTCAGCACTTGGCGTTGAACAGTCGTGATGACTGCGAACAGATTACGAGCTACTGCATTGGATGGGATGATGCTTCAGGGGTGATGGTCTGTGAATACCAGTCTCCGCCGCCGGAACAGTGCCGGATTCTTCTACGGACCCTGCTCGAACGCTATTGGAGCGGGCTCACCGTCCCCTTGCGGTTTTTCCCACGATCGTCATGGAAGTATGCTGAGGCGATGGTTCGGCGTACCGGCTCCGAACAGGAAGCACGAACGAAGGCCCTGGCCGAGTGGCGGAATGATTATGGACGGCCTGGTGAGGAAAAGGATCTTTCCTACCAGCGCTGTTTCCGGGAGCCGGATCCGCTCAACGACGAGTTCAGAAAGATTGCGCTGGAGATTTTTGCCCCGCTTCTCGAGTATGAGACGGAGCGAAATGAGGCGCCGCTTCGCTGAGTCCCGCTGCAAGCGGGATTCGCTGGGGGCAAGGGGCGGCTGTTACTGGAGTTACTTGGGTTGCTTGAGTTGCTTGGGTTAATAGAGTTATTGGGTTGCTTGTGGGTTAGTTGGGTTGGTTGAGGCGAGAAGCATGAGGCATGAGGAAAGAGGCTGAAGGCGAGAGGCCAGGGAAGTAGTAATCGGTCATTGCGAGAAGACCCGCCCTACAGCTGAGATTGCTTCGGTCGTTTACACTCCCTCGCAAAGATCTTCTCGTTCGACACTGCTTGAAGCGGGTCGACGTGGCAATCTCCTAAACCTCTTTCTCTGCGCTTTCAGTGTCCCTGTGCGAGAAGAAACAAATCGTCTGAAGTTTTACGCGAGGATACTCATATGGAATACCGGCCGCATGCAATAGCCCAAGGAGGGACAGGGCGCAGCACCTGCGCATGCCTGCGGCCTCGCAATGCGCCGGAGAGACGATGATGGTGAAGACAATCGAGACGTTCGACCTTCTGAAGAGTCCGCTGTCAGGTGCTAACCTGATCGAAGCGAGCGCCGGTACCGGCAAGACCTACACGATCGCGGGGCTGTATCTGCGGCTGATTCTGGAAAAGCGTCTCTCGGTAGAGGATATTCTGGTAGTGACCTTTACGGTTGCCGCTACTGACGAGCTGCGGCACCGGATCCGCCGGTTTCTCCGCCAGGCCTTGACAGTGCTCTCCGGAGAATCGTGTGATGATGTTTTTATTACCTCGTTGTGCCAGCAGTACCGCGGTAAGCCTTCGATCATCAGGAGAGTGCATGAAGCGATCCAGGAATTTGACGGAGCCGCTATTTTCACCATTCATGGTTTCTGCCAGAAGGTACTCCAGCAGTATGCTTTCGAGAGCGGAACCCTCTTTGACACCGAGCTGCTTCCTGATGAGGGACCACTGCTCCAGGAGGTAGCCGAAGATTTCTGGCGCACTCATTTTGTCTGTGCCTCTCCACTCTTCGCAGCATATGCACTGAAGAAAAAATTTACACCCGCTTACTTCAATCAGCTGCTGCGGTCGTTCTGGACCATTCTGCCGAAACGGATTATTCCCGAGCCAGAGATACCCGATCTTTCCCGGCTGGAGGCTTCGTTCGAAGAATCGCTCGAGAAGCTTCGTCGTGAATGGCCGATCAATCGGCAGGATGCAGCCGCCATGTTGTGTGATCCTTCCGCTGGGCTTGATCGCAGAACCTATAAGGTCAAGGAGATGGGAGCACTGCTGGCGGCAATGGATCGGTTTATCCTCCAGGAGGGCGGGTGCATTGACCTCTTCAAGAACTTTGAGCGCTTGACGAGCACGAAGCTGCGTCAGCACACCAGGAAAGAGTGCATCGCTCCGGCATCTCCGCTCTTTGATGTATGTGATAGTGTTTGGAAGAACCGGCAGCAGCTCTGCCAGGCGTACGACCAGGCGCTTCTTGCTCTCAAGCGCACGTTTTTCATATACGCTGCTGCCGAACTGTGCCGCAGAAAACAGGCGCGCAATGTTCAGTGCTTCAGCGATTTGCTGCTGAACGTACAGGCGGTACTTGAAAGCGGAAAGAGTGCTTCGCTCATCCAGCGTCTGCGGCGCCGGTACCGCGCCGCCCTGATCGATGAGTTTCAGGATACCGATCCGGTGCAGTATGCAATCTTCCAGCAGCTTTTTCAGACACCGGATTCAGTGCTGTTCCTCATCGGGGATCCGAAACAGGCAATCTACGGATTTCGGGGAGCTGACATCTTTACCTACCTGGAAGCAACCCGGCAGGTGCAGCACCGATACACGCTTCAGAACAACTGGCGCGCGGTGCCGGCTCTGATCACTGCTACCAATGCCATTTTTTCCTGTACCCCTCACCCATTCATATATTCCGAAATACCGTTCACGCCGGCTTCAGCGCCGCCAGAAAAGCACCATGAGCCACTCAGGATTGAAAATCGTGAAGAAGCTCCGTTGCACTGCTGGCTTATGGACACCGCAGCGCTGCCTGCCGAAATGCTGACCGGTGATAAGAACCTCATCAAAAAGAGCGACGCCCGCGAACTGATCGAGCAGGCAGTCGGATCGGAGATAATCCGGCTTCTGCACCTCGGCGAGGCAGGTCAAGCGACTATCGGATCAAAGCCGGTGCATGCGGGTGATATTGCCGTGCTGGTACGCACCAATGACGAGGCGACCCGGATCCAGGCACATCTGGCGAGCCGGGGCATTCCCAGTGTTCTCTATGTCACCGACGACTTGTTTAACTCGCACGAGGCGTACGAGATGGAACGCCTTTTGGCAGGTATTGCGGGTCTCTCTGACGAGCGGCTTTTCATCTCAGCTCTGGCAACCGATATTCTCGGGCTCACGGCACGAGAGATAGAGAATATCCAGCAGGAAGAGCAGGCGTGGGAAGACCGAATCCGCAGGTTTCAACGGTACCACGACATGTGGCGGTGGTATGGATTCATGCGGATGATTCGGCAGCTGATGGTCGATGAAAAAGTTAAAAGCCGGTTGGTGAGCTTCTCCGATGGTGAGCGCCGCCTCACCAATTTTCTGCACCTGGCAGAGGTGCTGCATACGGTTGCCACCGAACGCCGGCTTGAAATGAATGGACTGGTCAAATGGCTTTCAGCTCAAAGAAGCCAGGATTCGCTGCGTCTGGAAGAGCACCAGCTTCGCCTTGAAAGCGATGCGCACGCCGTAAAAGTGGCCACGATTCACCGGAGCAAGGGACTTGAATATCCCATAGTCTTTTGTCCGTTTCTCTGGGGTGGACTCCAGGGGAGGCGATTACCCGGGATTACGTTTCATGCTGATGACAGCGGAAACAGCCTGACCCTCGATCTGGGATCTCCTGATGAGGGCGACCATCGACAGAGAGCGGAACAGGAGCGATTGGCAGAGGATCTTCGTTTGCTGTACGTAGCGCTCACCCGTGCCAAAAACCGATGTACCATTGTCTGGGGCCGTTTCAATGATGCACACACCTCAGCACTTGCGTTCTGCCTGCATTTCGGTGATGCACCGGGAGAGGGCACTGTGCTTGACAGTCTGGCAGCACGGTATGAGCGGCTGACTAACGAAGAGCTGAAAACGATGCTGAAGATGCTGGCGCAGCGTGCTAAAGGATCGATCGGCATCACGGGCCTTCCTCCGGGAGGTATCAGATACACACCAGTGCCTGCAGCTGTCGATGCGCTTCAGTGCCGGCATTTTACCGGCCACATCGATGGAACTTGGAGGATTATGAGCTTCTCTTCTCTTACTGCCGGAAAAGAACAGGCGGAAATTGCACCGGACTTGTCGGATGCAGCCGACTATGATGGTTCAGCTGCCCATGCTCCCGGCATGAATGAGGAAGCTTCCGGAATTTACGCTTTTCCGCGGGGAACCCAGGCCGGTCTGGTGATTCATGAGATATTTCAGGACTTGGATTTTTCCGAGCCGGACCCGGAGGCAATCCGTCAGATCGTGGCCGGGAAACTCCAGCGCTATGGATTCGAAGAGCACTGGATCCTGCCGGTGTGCGACATGGTTACCAGGGTTGTCTCTGCGCCGCTTACCGCTGAGGGCTTGAAGCTTGGTACTGTACGGCTCTCGGAAAGAATCAGCGAACTGGAATTCACCTATCCGATTGCTTCGCTTTCTGCTCAAAAGCTTGCAAATATTGTTCGATCAGCGTCGACTGCGAAAGCAGCGGGTGTGGACCCGTCCTGGTTAAAGCTTGATTTTCAGCCCGGCCGCGGGTTTATGAAAGGATTCATCGATCTGGTGTTCCGGGGCGGAGATCGATTTTATGTGGTAGATTGGAAGTCCAACCTTCTCGGTCTGCGGCCTGAAGAGTATGATTCTGCGGCTCTCCAGAAAGCGATGATTGACCACTGGTACGAGCTCCAGTATCATATCTATGTCCTTGCTCTGCACCGGTATCTTCAGGTGCGACTTCCCGGATACTGCTATGATAAGCATTTTGGAGGAGTCTTCTATCTCTTCGTCCGAGGTATCGATCCGAGGGCGGGTGCAGAACTCGGCATCTACCGAGCACGGCCGGATGAGGAGGTTATCGAGGCGCTCGATCGGGAACTGATTCAAGGAACAGTAAAGAGTAAGGAGTAAGGAGTGAGCGAAAGCCTCTGGGCGCGCTCCAGGTTGATCGCAGAAGAAACGTTCCCATCGTCATTCCTCACTTCGTTCGGTGGATAAAGAGCTGAGGCGCCGCCTCACTTCGTTCGGTGGATAAAGAGCTGAGGCGCCGCCTCACTTCGTTCGGCGGATAAAGAGCTGAGGGGCTACCCGGGCAGGCGGCAATCCACTGAGATGTCATTCCCGCGCAGGCGGGAATCCAGAGCATATGGCCGCTTCTTATAGGAACGACATGTTACCGAGCACTCATCGCCGGCACAACGGGCTTTAGCAGTTTTGTGGTACGCTGTTCACAATACTGGATTCCCGCCTGCGCGGGAATGACGGTTAAAGTATTGTGCGCTTGGCGGGTTGCGCGTCAGCTCTTTATCCGCCGAAGGAATGACAGACAAACGTGAAGTTTCATACGAGGAGTATATGCCCTCATTGCCTGCCCATGTGCGCGCGCAGCGCCGCGGAGTACGCGGGAGAAATAGAGTATAGACTTCTTCTCCTCTGCGCCCTCTGCGTCTCAGCGCGAGATTGCGAGTGAGCACCAGGGCAGGAACTCCTTACTCCTGACTCTTAACTCTTTACGGTTAGGCCAGGTGATCAATGAATACGGAGAATGGATATATCACACCTGCTGATGCTCTGAGCCGTCTATTCCAGAACGGTTTTTTTTCCCGCCTGGATTTGTTCTTCGCCCGTTTCATCAGCGAGGTTACCGGCGGAGCAGCCCCCGAAGTGGTTCTTGCTGCTGCTTTGGTAAGCAAATATACCGCTGCTGGCCACATGTGTTTGAATCTGGCTTCGATGGCTGGCGAGCAGCTAGGGCTTCCAGACGATGGACAGACATTTCTGACGTGCCCTTCGTTAGGGCGCTGGCGTGATTTGATTGCTCAGTCGCCCGCAGTAGGTATGCCTGGTGCGGTCAGGCCTCTTATTCTCGATGGGAAAGACCGATTGTACCTGTACCGGTATTGGGATTATGAGACAAAGCTGGCCCGTGCGCTGATTGCACGGGTTCGTACGAACGAGGCTTTCGACACCGCGCTGCTCCGCGATGGCTTGAACCGGTTGTTTCCACCGGCCGATGACGGCGAGTGTGACTGGCAGCGTATTGCCGCTGCGACCGCGGTAATGAAAAATGTTTCCTTTATCTCCGGGGGCCCAGGAACCGGAAAAACGACTACTGTGGTCAAAATTCTTGCATTGCTCCTCGAGCAGGCTGGGCGGCCGCTGCAGATTGCACTGGTTGCTCCGACCGGGAAGGCAGCGGCGCGTTTGCAGGAAGCGGTGCTGAGATCCAAGGCGAATCTGGCCTGCGACCAGTCTGTCTTCACTGCTATTCCGGCTCAAGCCCTTACGATCCACCGCTTGCTCGGTGCAATTCCTTATTCCTGCTATTTCCGGCATGATTGCAGAAATCAGCTGCCTCTCGATGTGATCGTAGTGGATGAGACTTCAATGGTTTCTCTGCCGTTGATGGCCAAACTGGTAGACGCCGTGCCTGAACGATGCCGGTTGGTTTTTCTTGGAGACAAAGACCAACTGGGATCGGTGGAAGCGGGTGCAGCGTTGGGGAGCATTTGTACTGCTGCCGGCATCCAGGCGTTCTCTCGAAACTACTGCAGGACCATTCTGTCTCTTACCGGTGATACTCTTGAAAGCAGCGATGTGCCGGAAGGGCAGTGCCTGCAGGATTGTCTTGTGCATCTTAAAAAGAACTACCGGTTCAGCACAGCGAGCGGCGTTGGGAATCTGAGTGAAGCCGTACGGCAAGGGGATGCTGATACGGCACTCAGCCTGCTGCATACTGATGGACACCGGGATATCGGCTGGTCGATTGTTCCGTCTCCATCCGCTTTGGCCCGCAGTCTGCGTGACATCGTGCTGCAGGGATATCAGCCCTATCTGCGGGCAGAGACACCTGAAGAAGCTCTGGCGCTTTTTGATCGGTTCCGGATTCTTGCTGTCGTGCGGGAAGGCCCATACGGGGTAATGACTGTAGGCGCCATGGTCGAGGATATTCTCCGGCATGAGCACCTTATCCGTCCGGAAGGCCGATGGTATGCGGGCCGGCCGATAATGATCCTGCGCAATAATTACCAGTTGCGCCTGTTCAATGGTGACGTGGGACTCATTCTTCCCGATCCTGCTGAGCCCGGTGAGCTGCGAGCTTTTTTCCCTGCTGGCAACGGGCAGCTGCGATCCTTGTCCCCAGCCCGCTTGCCTGAGCACGAGACAGTCTTTGCCATGACGGTACATAAGAGTCAGGGATCTGAGTTTGACGATGTTCTTTTCATCGTTCCTCCTCAGGATCTTCCACTTTTGAGTCGGGAGTTGGTCTACACTGCGATTACCCGCACCCGGAGGAAAATCATGGTGTGGGCAGCTGCGGAGGTCCTGAAAAACGGGCTCTCCCGCCGTATCGAGCGAACGTCCGGACTGCTTGATGCATTATGGTGATTGAGAATGATCTTTATCACGATTACCTGTTGACTTTGCCTTTTTATTTGCCAATAATAGTGAACATTACAAATCCCACTTAAAACCAAAAGGAGGCTCTATGAATAAAGGCGAGTTGGTAGAAGCAATTGCAGGTGATGCCGGGTTACCAAAGGCGACTGCCGGAAAGGCTTTGGATGCAGTCCTGGTAAATATTGCCAAGACGCTCAAGAAGGGAGACAAAGTAACACTGGTAGGTTTTGGAACATTTTCAGTTGCCAAAAGGAAAGCCCGCAAGGGTCGCAATCCGCAAACTGGCGAAACGATCAAGATTAAGGCCAAGAAGAGTGTTAAGTTCAAGGCCGGTGCCACACTCGGCAAATCCCTCTAACCGCCTCTGTACCTATCGTGGGAAAGCATGCTGATGCCGCTCCAGGCGACTTAGCCGAAACAGACAGCTTAGTGGTTGCGGCTGTGTGCAGGAGAGGAACCACGGATTGACGGGGAGGGTAGCTGAACGGCGGGGAAACTTCAGATACCGATTCCGAATACCGGTAGAGTGAACGACGCAGCTGAACTGAATAGGTGATGATGCAGACAACAGTGAGCATACCTGTTGTCTGTTTTTTTTTGCCCTGAAGCGCTGAGAAGGCATTATCGGCTGAGGCGCAGCCTGCGTTGCGGGGGATAGTGAGATGATGCGCCGCTGGCGCTGAGTCCCGCGCGGCGCGGGATTCGCCGAGGGAAAAGGCCACGGTTACTTGGGTTACTTGGGTTACTTGGGTTACTTGGGTTACTTGGGTTACTTGGGTTGCTTGGGTTGCTTGGGTTGCTTGGGTTACTTGGGTTGCTATTCTGAGTCACGGAGGGGTCATCCGGAGTGATAGAGGGGTCATCCTGAGCGAAGTCGAAGGGTCAGGGTAACTCAGTCGAAGAGTCAGAATGATCCCGCGCGGAGCGGTTTGCCCATCAGCTCTTCTGGCCCGAAGCTCTGGTTCGTTGCTGAGGAAGCTTTTCTCTGATCGGCATCTCCCGATCAGAGAAAAAATCACCTCCCCTCTGTGAACTCCGTGTCTCTAGCCACGCCCTTAGCGTGGCGGGTGGTGTAATCACTCCTGGTGTACATGGTTCTATACATGGGTAGAGCGAAGCGATTCCAGGTTTTTCTGCTCCTTATTCCTCACCCTTCACTCCTCACTTTTTACTGTTCAACGTGAAACTTTGAATCTTGGCTCGCTTCATCTCTTCGTTCCCATGCGGATTTCAGAAATAACGAAAAGATTTTATTCGGCTTGACCTGGGTCAAGGTAATTGCCGGCGAAGTGCACTAGAGTTGTCATGAGACAACCATTGAACTACAGCCATTTTTGAAAAGGAAACAGATCATGAAAGTAAAACGAAAGATCATTGAGATTGATCAGGACCGATGCGATGGATGCGGAAACTGTGTACTAGCCTGTGCAGAAGGAGCAATCAGGATCATCGACGGTAAGGCCCGGGTAGTATCAGAACGGTTTTGTGACGGACTTGGAGCATGCCTGGGCGAATGCCCGAGGGATGCCCTCGCGATTGTGGAACGGGAAGCTGAGGAATTCGATGAAACAGCGGTAGGAGAGCACCTCGCCTTAAGCCATGAGGTGCATTCTTCAAAGCCCGGAAGAATGCACGGCTGCCCTTCGGCTCAGGTGCAGTGCTTTTCCGGATCTCAGCTGTCTGCTGCTCAGGGCCGACTGGAACCGAGCCACACTGCTGAAAGTGCTTTGACGCACTGGCCGATCAAAATCCGACTAGTACCGGCGGCAGCAGAGTTTCTCAAAAATGCTGATCTGCTGGTTGCTGCCGACTGTACTGCTGCCTCCTATCCTGCGTTCCATCAGGATTTTCTCGCTGGAAGAACAGTGCTGATGGGATGTCCGAAGTTTGATGACGTCGCCTCCTATGTTCAGAAGTTTGCCGAAATTTTTTCCACGACGGAAATCCGGAGTGTGACGGTTTTGGTTATGGAAGTTCCCTGCTGCCAGGGCCTTCCCGTTATTGTAAAAAAAGGAATGGAACTGGCCGGAAAGCACATTCCTCTGGAGGTGGCCGTGATCAAACCGAACGGCGGGATTTTGGAACGCCGGGCGGTAGCGTAAGAGAAGAGTGACAAAGGGAAATCCTCTCACCGTATTTTCTTCTCAAGTTTTCGCGTAGAACTGTCGATATTTTCACTAAAAACGCATTGCACAGACACTCTGAGGCTTCCCTGTGCAGTGCTCGGCTGCAGAATTGCCGATAGTAAGAGCCAGGAATGCATGCAGCAAGGAGGATACGTTCCTGATGGTATAGTGATAGTACGCACCTGATCTCTTGTGACTGACAGTAATGCTGTAATCTTGGGGCGGGAGAGTACATGCCACCAATCTTCTATTTTTTATGAGGGACCGGAATGAAAGACATTGCGCGACTGGATATCTCGGCCTATTGTCAAAAATCGGTAACAGAAGTATTCGCTACAATGCTGTCGATGGATGCCGAGCGGTTTGACGTGGGCTCTGAAGATGATCTTGAAGGTGAGCGCGTGGTTGGATCGGTCAGTTTTGTCGGCGCCATAATGGGAACCGTCAGTATTCATATGGCGGCTGATTTTGCCCGGATGGCCACTGCCGCGATGCTGGGAATGGACTATGATGATGTTCAAGCAAAAGAAGAGGTGCACGATGTTGTCGGAGAGCTAAGTAACATGGTGGGCGGCAATCTGAAATCCCGCTTCTGTGATGACGGCTTCCCCTGCAGTCTTTCGCTTCCGTCCATCACCACGGGAAGCCATTTCCGGATCAAGTGCCGCGACTTGACGCGGCATGATCGGTTTGGATTTCACTGTCAGGAGCACACAGTTATCGTCGAAGTATTTTTGAAAGAGGGAAGCTGCTAATTACTCAGGAGGAGCGTATGTCTCTCAAGGTATTGTCGGTTGATGACAGCAAGACTATTCGTATGATTGTGCGAAAAGCCTTTAGTCCGTTTGACTGCGTGCTTACGGAGGCGGAAAACGGTATTGAAGGGCTAGCCTGTGCTGCAAAGGAGCGGCCTGATCTGATCATTCTTGACATCACCATGCCAATCATGAACGGCATCGAGATGCTGAGTAAGCTGCGCGGCGAGCCGCAGCTCAGTGCTATCCCGGTAATCATGTTGACTGCTGAATCGGGAAAAGACAAGGTGATGGAAATCCTCAAGCTCGGCGTGAAAAACTACATCGTGAAGCCGTTCAAGGGTGAGCAGCTCATTGAAAAAGCACAGACTATGGTCAAGCTCGAACCCAAGGTCGGAGAAGGAACCCAAAAGAGTGGCGGACACAGCAAATGGTTTGCTCTTGAAAACCAGATTCAACGTCTCACCGTTCCTGATAAAGTAGACCGGGTGACCCTGATCGAGATAGAAGGAGCTTTTCACGCCCGGATGAAAGAAATGTTGAATTCAGGTGTAAATAGACTTATTTTAGACCTGAGCAGAGTTAAGGAAATAAATGTTGTTCTTATCAAGCTGCTGATCTCCGTTATCCGGAGCTGCCAATCATCAAACATCAAGATGCGCATTGTCGGCAATCCGAGTTTAGACAAAGACCTCAAAGAGCTCAAAGAGACCAGTGAGGTTCCGATTGATTCCTCCCTGGAAGATGCACGGGCTGCGCTCTGATCCGATGAAGTCCAAGGGAGTGAATCGGTACCATGAGGCCTGATAAGGAGAGCGCCAATGCATGATTCCGACACTACCTGCATATGATCCAACTCGTATGATGTGCGGATCTTTACGGACTGCGGCTGATATCTGAATTCTTAGCTGGTGAGTGCATGGTTGATATAGAAAAAGGCATTGCTGATGAACTGCAGAAGGTCGAAGAAAGCTATACCTACCTCGGGGTGTTGAAAAACGTTCCCCTTCTGGAAGCAATGGAAGCTTTCAACAATGCCTTTATGAAGATCATCGACTTGTATGCTCGTCTTTGGTCAACCGAAGAATACCTGGCGTGTGATAAAATGTTTGTCGCACTGGGTGAAGACTACGACTTGATCAAGGATCTTATTCATGGCAATGAAGCGTTACAGCCGATTTACGATGGGCTGAAACAGGTTCATTACTATCTTCAGCAGATGCGCGATGCAGGAATGAGCTGGGAAGAAGGCAAACAGAAACTGCTGATCATCAACGAAAACAGAAGAGAGTAACAGGTCGCATCTTCCTCGATGCAGCGGTTCCGGCTGCTGCCGCCGCGCTGCACGCCACCTCTCACTATCCGCACTATCTCTCCACCGTATGTATCCAACCGGAATGCGCCATCATCTTCTACTAATCATACGAATTTGAAATGTGGACGGAGCGAACTAATCTTAGGGGCAGGGAATGGAACTGTTGAAGGTTCCATGTTCAAGGGTCAAAGTTCAGGAAATAGTAAGCAGTAAGGAGTGAAGAGTAAGGAGCAGAGGGACCCGTGTTTCGCTTCGCTCTACCCGGGCTGCAGAACTGGTAAAATGGAAAAATGGAGAATTGGTTTGGTATATCTACTACGAAGGAGATGTTCTATTATTCCATTCGCCCATTTTCCCATTCACCGATTTCCCATTATTTCGTCGGTGAACGGTCAACGGTAAACGTTTCCAGGCTTACGCCAGCAATGCAGAGGATGCCTGAGACTGCAGCTGCTGAGGCTGCCACTGGGGTGCGAGAAGGTCAGCTTGTGCATGCTCGAGGAAGATACTGAGAACGACCTGGATCTCGGTTGTGATGTCGATAAATGACCAGATCTTGTTCTCTGGAGAAACGCTGAGTCGTGAGTAGGTCAGATGGGCTACTTCCTTGCCGGCACGTTTTCGCGCAACCCGGAGTGATCGTGACAGCATCGGCCGGATTATTGCCCAGCCTTCCTTATCGGCAAAGTAGTCCACTGCTGCAATGTCGTCTGATTTCGGATCATCGGTATATAAGAAATCCAACAACGCGCGAACATGGATGATGAACGATTCCAGAAGAGCATTCTGAAGCCAGCCCTTAACGGCGATGCCGGAGGCGAGTCCCTTGGCTACGGATGTCAGCATCCAGAATTCGTAGTAGAGTTGCTCTGATGCTTTTTGGAGTTCGCGTTTTGAGCGCTGTCTTCGTGCGATGAGCATGAAATGCACCGCCTTATTTCTGTTCGGTCTCTCGTGATGAAAGCGGCACGAATTCCTGCATGCCGTTTCCGGTTGTTTCTGCACAGTAATCGATTGTGAAGTGTCGATCGAGCCGACATCCCCAGCTGGCAGAAGAAAACAATACTATACATCGGCAGCTGTCTGAGAAACTTGAGGACAGAGAAATCATTCGTGCTCTCCGATGGTCTCTTTCACTCACGAGACACTGCGGATCGGCTGCCATAGTTGAAGGTATGATCCACAGGTTCCAGGTTTAGGTGGAACGGTAAGGAGTAAAAAGCGCCAGTAAGCCGCGTGGCGGCAACCTATGAGCAACGAAGTGATGCCCACTTCGTTGGAAGTGAAAAGTGAAGAGTAAGGAGCGGAGGAACTGTATTTCGAGCCTGGAGCCAATTCGTGACCACCTAGCCATTCCTCTCGTTTGAGCAGTGCCAATAAGCCCTCTTTCAGCACGACACAATATAGCGGGAAACCGAAAGAAAAATAATCTATATCTTGCGGCTTTTTTAGGGGCTGTTGTCGTCTAAAAAAAGCCCTTGACATGGTGTGAAAATCGATTAGTATAGGTGTTAAAAAGTGGGAAAATGTGGGAAGGAAAGCTATCTAAGATCTATGTTTCGTGGAACTCATGAAAACACCATTGATGCCAAGGGCCGTGTGAGTTTTCCAGCCCCGTTTCGAAGCCTCCTGTCCGAGGAAAGCCCGCGACTGGTGATTACGAATTATATTCCGTCGCACCTGTGGGCCTTCACCTATGAAGACTGGAAGCGACTGGAGGAGAAGCTGAGATCCCTGCCATTTACCGATGAGACGGCTACCAAGTTCAAACACTTTTTCATCGGCGGCGCTCATGATGTAACCATCGATGGTCTGGGTCGCATTCTGGTTCCTCCCCGGCTCAGAGACTATGCTCAGTTTCAAAAGAATGTCACCTTCGTGGGGTCCGTCACCCACGTGGAAATTTGGAGCAAGGAGAATTGGGACTCCGCCTTTGCGGAAGCCTCTTCTGATTTCGCCAGCGTGGCCAAGAAGATTAATCTTGGCTTCTAGAGAGCCGAGGCAGCGTGTATCGATGATCGATGACCTGCATCAGCCTGTACTTTGTGAGGAAGCGATATCACTGCTGAACTGCCATCGGGGCGGACGCTATGTTGACGGAACGATCGGGGGCGGAGGACATGCCCGGTACCTTCTGCAAACCTGTCCTGACATTGAAATCTTTATTGGTATTGACCGCGATCAAGAAGCGCTTGACCGATCGCGAAAGAGAATTCCTTTAGCTGATCAGCATAAGTGCATTTTTGTGCAAAGAAACTATGCCGAGATAAAGACCGTCCTGCACGAAGCAGGAATTGAAACTGTCGACGGCATTTTGCTTGATCTCGGCATTTCCCGGTACCAGCTGAAAACTCCTGAGCGGGGTTTCAGCTTCTCGCTCGACGGCCCATTGGATATGAGAATGGATCAAACGCACGGCACCACAGCTCAGGAATTGATAAACACGCTTTCGGAACAGCGCTTGACGTCTATTGTGCGAGAATATGGAGAAGAGCGATGGGCTTCCGCGATTGCCAAGAAGATCGTTCAGCGCAGAAAGGAAGCACCCATTACCACTACTCGGGAATTGGCTGACCTCATCTTCTCGACTATTCCCCGTGGTGCTCACCCTCGAGCGATTCATCCTGCTACACGTACCTTTCAGGCTCTGCGCATTGCGGTCAACGACGAGCTGACCCACCTTCAAAAAGGCCTGCAGGACGGTATCGACGTGTTAGCCCCCGGAGGAAGAATCGTTGTCATTTCCTTCCACTCTCTCGAAGATCGAATTGTGAAGCGGATGTTCCAGTACGGCTCGGCTGGGTGTGTGTGTCCGCCGCGATTGGTGACTTGCCGCTGTGGACACCGTCCGATTCTTACCACATTGACCCGTAAGCCGGTTGTTCCTTCAGAATCAGAGATAACCCGAAACCCGCTTGCCCGCAGCGCCCGGCTTCGAGCAGCAGAAAAACTACCAGCGTGAGAGGAATCCCATGTACGATATTGCAACTAGACCATATTGCCATGCCAGTATTTTAAACGAGCAGATCGTCAGAGAGCGCGGTTCGCTCTGGAAGGAAGGAATGAAGTATCATCTGATGCTCTTCCTCACCCTCGTATTCTGTTCACTTCTTTGCGTCTGGGCACGGACGGAAGTGGTTCAGGTAGGCTACGAGATTTCTCGCGCGACAATGGCATATCAGGAACAGGTTAAAGAAAATCAACGCCTTCGAGTCGAAGTTGTGAGTTTGCGGTCGCCTTCCCGCATCGAAACGATCGCAGCATCTCGACTAGGGCTCAGTTATCCGAAACAAGACCAGATACTCTTTATTCCATGAAAGAACGTCAGGAAGAGTGGATCAGACTTCGACTGATTATCGTTTTTCTTTCGTTTGTGATGCTCCTCTCGATAGCAGGGGTGCGGGCGTACCAGCTTCAGATTCTGAAACAGACGGAATACTTCCGTCGAGCAGCGTGTCAGAATACCCTCACCGTAGACTTACAGCCTTCTCGTGGTGTTATTAGTGATCGCCATGGCCATGAGCTCGCCGTCAGTATTGAAGTTGACTCGGCGTATGCACATCCCTGGCAGCTGAAAAATCTGCAGGATGCGGCAAAGCGGCTGAGCGGTGCGCTTCAGTGCAGATACGATGCAATGATGAAGAAGCTGACCGCTTCTTCGCGGTTTGTCTGGATACAGCGAGGCATTACTCCTGCTGAGCGGAAGCGCATTGAAGATAATCACTTGACCGGCGTCGGCTTTATACCTGAAAGCAAGCGCTGCTACCCCCATCGGGAGATCGCCGGGCAGCTTCTCGGATTCGTTAACATCGATGGAAAAGGATTAGAAGGGCTGGAAGCGATCTACGATCGTCAACTTAAGGGAGGAGCACGTCAGATTATCGCTAACCGCGACGCATACGGCAGAATGCTGCTGACATCGAGCAGTATTCCTCTGGGTATCCCTCAGGGGAACAATCTGACACTGACCCTTGATCTCACTATCCAGTATGTTCTTGAGAAGGAACTGAAAAAAGCAGTCGAAGCCGCAAAAGCAAAAGGCGGCATCGGGATTGTGATGGATCCCAAGACCGGTGAAGTCCTTGCCCTCGCACTGCAGCCGAGTTTCAATCCCAACAATTTCAGAACGTCTTCTCCCCACCAGTGGCGCAATCGAGCAGTTACCGACTGCTTCGATCCCGGTTCTACGTTCAAGGTTTTCTTCGCCGCTGCCGCTCTGGAGCAGGGAGTGATCGCTCCGGATGATATGATCGACTGCGAGAATGGCGTATACCGCGTGGGCCGAAGGACCATCCATGATGTGCACAAGTATGATCTGCTGTCCTTCCGGGAGATCATCAAGTACTCATCTAATATCGGTGTGACCAAGGTTTCTGAGCGAATGTCCGCTGAGGATCTGTATACCTATATCCGCGCTTTCGGTTTCGGAGAGCAGACCGGCGTCGATCTGCCGACGGAATCTACCGGTTTAGTGCGGCATTATAAAGCCTGGCGCGAAATCGACCAGCGGAACATTTGCTTCGGACAAAGCATTTCCGTTACCGCACTGCAGCTCATCAATGGATTGTGTGCTATTGCCAACGGCGGGTATCTCATGCGGCCGTACATTGTAAAGGCAGTGTTAGATGAACATGGTGACTGCATCAAGGAATTTCATCCTGCTGTCGTGCGCAAAGCGATGTCGGAAGAGACTGCACGGATACTCACGGATATCATGATCGAGGTGGTGGCTGAGGGCGGAACCGGAACCAGGGCTGCCATTCCCGGACTCGAGGTGGCGGGAAAGACCGGGACGGCGCAGAAGGTTGATCCTGAGACGGGTACCTATTCCATGAGAAAGGTGGTCGGTTCCTTTATGGGGTTTGTGCCGGCTCGGTCACCTCGGCTGGCAGTGCTCATTGCCATTGATGAGCCGTGCGGCCGCGGTTTCGGCGGTACCGTGGCGGCGCCGACGTTCAAGGCGGTGGTGGAACAAGTACTTCCCTATTTGAACATTATCCCCCAGGAGCAAGGGACGACGCTGCTCACGTCCGCCGATGCGGGTGCAGCCGACGTTCTTCCATCTGGAGAGGTTTTCGAAACTCAGGTCAACGGTGGCGCTGTTCCCGAGCAGGCTGACAGCGTGCCGGACTTCTCCGGCCTCTCGATGCGTAGGGTGCTGACGATGGCGCGCGAACGCAGTCTGAGCCTCCAGATCGAAGGAACGGGAAAAGCGGTGTTGCAAGAGCCAAAACCAGGGACACCCTTGACAGGAGTTTCCGTCTGCCGGGTAGTCTTTCATCCTGTTCAGTAAGAAGGGCCCTATGCCGGCGCAGCAGCTGAACCATCTGATTTCCGGATTAGAGATCATTGATATGGTTGGACCGGTCGACATTCCAATCACCGGTATCGCCTATCATTCAAAGACCGTTCGTCCCGGATATCTGTTCGTAGCATTGAAAGGTGCGGGTCAGGATGGCCATGCGTTCATTCCGGAAGCGGTGAAGGCTGGAGCGGCCGCAGTACTTGGCGAAGACACGGCTCCCGCCGCATTTCCCGCTACGTTCATTCGGGTGCGTCGGAGTCGGCCCGCTCTGGCTCAGGTAGCAGCGCGATTCTTCGCCAATCCGTCGAAGAGCATCCCCGTTGTCGGTATTACCGGTACCAACGGTAAAACCACGACGACGTATATTATCGAATCGATACTGAACCAGGCAGGATTCCGGCCTGGTATCATTGGCACGATCAACTATCGTTTTGCCCAGACGGTCCTAAAGTCTTCCCATACGACTCCGGAATCGCTTGACCTGCAGCAGCTTCTCGCCACCATGGTGGAAGAAGACGTATCCCATGTTGTTATGGAGGTATCGTCTCATGCGTTGGACCAGGACCGTGTTGAAGGGATAGACTTCGACATCGCCGTGTTCACCAACCTGACGCAGGATCATCTTGATTACCATAAGACGATCGAGCGGTATAGCAAGAGCAAGGCGAAGTTGTTCTCCCAGTTTCTGACGCGGGGTGAAGCCGGTCGGCAGAAGGTTGCCGTCATTAACAGTGATGATCCTTTCGGGCTGCGTCTGGTTGAACTCACGGCGGCAAATGTTATTCGGTATGGACTGGAAGGAAGCCGGGATATCACCGTTGAGCGGATCGTGCTTTCCCGGGATGGTATTGCCGGTCGCCTCAAGACCGCGGCAGGAGATATCGATTTTCGGACCAGGCTTCTGGGCCGGTTCAATCTTTACAATATCATGGCAGCAACGGGAGTGACGCTCTCATTAGGTATCGCTCCGGAAGCGATTGAATCCGGACTCGCCTGCTTGGCTGCAGTGCCGGGTCGTCTCGAACCAGTAGAAACCGGTACTGACGTCACGATTCTGGTCGACTATGCCCATACGCCGGATGCCCTGGAAAAGACGCTTGCCTCAGTGCGCCCATTGGCACCGGCCCGTGTGCTTACCGTGTTCGGCTGCGGAGGCAATCGTGATCGGGGCAAGCGGCCTCTGATGGGGCGCATAGCCGCTCTCATGAGCGATGTGGTGATTGTGACCTCGGACAATCCCCGGTGTGAGGAGCCTCAGGAGATTGTTAATGAGATTCTTCCCGGCATACAAGAAGCCGGTGTTTCCCGGATCGAGGCTGGTGCTGCAGTAGAGGAAAAAGGATATGTGGTGGTTCTCGATCGGCGCAACGCTCTAGAACTCGCTCTTTCGCTGGCACGGAAGGGCGATACCGTTGTTGTCGCCGGTAAGGGTCATGAAGATTACCAGATTATTGGAACCGAAGTGCGGCATTTCGATGACCGCGAGGTGCTCAGGGAGCTGCTTGCCAGCCGGATCAAAGAAACAGTGTGATCGATAATACGGTGAGCACCGTGCACCCGCGCAGTGCCGCGCGAAGATGATAACGACCATGAGACTGAAAGGCGGTACAGTGATGGAGAGAGGGTACAACGGAGCATGGAACAGTGGAGAATCGATATTCAGTGAACGTGGCAGCAACCCGCTGTGTGTTATCGTACAGAAAAGCGGTCACTACTGCCTGTATCTGGACCACTATCGCGGTGGTACGCTGTCTCTTGGTTTACCTAAGGGGCAGGAAAGGCAGCAGGAAGCATACAGCCCAGTGTGTGAGTGTGCGGCGGCGCTATGAAGCCGGTGACGCTTGCCTGGATTGCTGATGCTGCTCACGGCACCCTCAGGCAGGGTAACCCGTCGATGCTGTGTGAAGGTATTTCGACTGACTCGCGGTCCATTCGGCCGGGTGAAGTTTTCTGGGCATTACCCGGAGACCGTTTTGATGGCCATGATTTCATTCTGCCGGCGATTGAACGAGCAGCGGCAGCCATCGTGTTTGAATCTGGCAGAGTGCTTCCGCCAGTACCAGCGGATACAGGACTTATCGAGGTAGAGAACTCGTTATGGGCTCTGGGATCGTGTGCCGGCCGGTACCGTCATCTCTACGATATTCCGGTTATCGCTGTTACCGGGAGCAACGGTAAGACGACTACCAAAGAAATGATCGCGGCGATCCTTTCGGTGAGGCGAGCGGTGCTTCGAAATGAGGGAAACTTGAACAACCTGATTGGACTGCCGTTGAGTCTGATTCGATTGATGCCAAACCATGAAGCAGGGGTATTCGAGCTGGGCATGAATCGGTTGGGAGAGATCAGGCGCCTGACGGAGATCGCTGACCCCAGCGTAGGATTGATAACCAACATCGGGCCGGTTCACCTCGAATACCTGGAAACCATTGATGGAGTCGCTCTGGCAAAGGGAGAATTGTTTCAGACCATGTCGCCGGATGCAACCGCTATTGTTAATCTGGATGATCCACGGATTGAACGTCTGGCGCGTTCGTTTGTCGGGAAAAAGGTGACCTTCGGGATCGAGCATCCCGGCGAAGTGAGCGGCCGCTCCATCATAAGCCGGGGCACTGCGGGCCTCTCCTTTGACCTGATCATCCGTCAGGAGGTATTCCCGGTAATGCTTCCTGTTGTGGGAGAGCACAATGTCATGAATGCACTCGCCGCTGCAGCAGCCGTAACCGCGCTTGGGGAACCTCCGGCTTCGATTGTCGCGGGGCTTGCCGGGTTCCGGAATGCTCCGCTGCGGCAGGAGCTGATAACGATGGATGATCACATTACCATCATCAACGACTCCTATAATGCGAACCCGGTTTCAATGGAGGCAGGCCTCGCGGCTTTCTCCCAAGTGCGAGGCGAAGGGCCGGGCTTTGTCGTTGTGGGGGATATGCGTGAGCTGGGAAAGGCGACTGCTGATCTGCACTATGAGCTGGGTACACGGATTGCAGCCTCGGCTCCTGATGGCCTCTTCATTCTCGGTGAATATGCTGCCGACGTGGCTGCGGGCGCAATTTCTGCCGGCATGAATCCTGAGGCAATCGTCGTTGCCGCAAACCATAAGGACATCGAGGAGCAGATCTCCAGCAGGATTGAAGCTCACTCCGTCATTCTGGTCAAAGGTTCTCGCAAGATGGAAATGGAGCGTGTTGTGAAGGGGATTGTGAACCGTTTCAGCGGCTTCAACCGTTGCAACAGTTCAAGCGGTTGAAACGGCTGTAATTCCGGACTACGCTGGCTGAAACAGTTGAAACAGTTAAAACGGATGAAACGGTTGGAACGGTTTACCGTTGTTTGACTTTTTTGCAGGATTAGCAGGAACTCCATGCTGTACTATCTGCTGTATTCATTTCATACTCACTTGTCGGTTCTGAACGTCTTCAAGTACATATCGTTTCGTACGATTTGTGCTACCATCACCGCGCTGTTGATAACGCTCGCATTGGCGCCGTGGGTTATCGAAAAGCTTGCTGTGCTCAAATTCGGGGAAGTCATCAGATCGGATGGCCCGGAGCGGCACCTCCAAAAAAGAGGGACGCCTACCATGGGCGGGATTCTTATTCTAGGCGCGGCTGTGTTCTCTACGTTGTTCTGGGCGGATCCGGGTAATGCGTTTGTGTGGATGGCAGTCCTGACAACGCTGGCCTTTGGGCTCATTGGCTTCATTGATGACTTCACCAAAATGCGCTCCCCGAAAGGCAAAGGCCTATCGATGCGGACCAAGTTCCTCTGGCAGACTGCCGCGGCATTCGTCGTCTCGGTATGCCTCTTTCAGGTGCTTGATCTCGAAACCTTTCTGAACATTCCTTTCTTCAAGCGGGTGACTCCTGATCTCGGCCTTTTTATCATCGCCGTGGCCATCTTTGTCATTGTGGGCGCCTCCAATGCCGTGAATCTGACTGATGGTCTCGACGGGCTGGCAATCGGCCCGGTGATGATTGCCTTCGGCACCTATATGGTTTTCGCATACTGTGCCGGCCACTATACCATTGCTACCTATCTTCAGATTCCCTTTATCAAGGGAAGCGGAGAGCTGGCTATTTTCTGCGGGGCCATGGTGGGCGCAGGCATGGGCTTCCTCTGGTACAACACGTATCCCGCCCAGATCTTCATGGGCGATGTCGGATCACTGTCGCTGGGAGCAGCGTTAGGATCCATTTCGGTTATCACCAAACATGAGATCGTCCTTGCAGTTGTCGGCGGCGTGTTTGTTATGGAAGCGCTTTCGGTGGTGTTTCAGGTGGCATCATTCCGGCTGCGGAAAAAGAGAATTTTCCAGATGGCTCCTCTGCATCATCATTTCGAACTGATCGGCTGGAGCGAACCTAAAATTATTGTCCGATTCTGGATTATCAGTGTGTTCCTGGCTCTCATCGCCATCGGTACACTCAAACTTCGCTGATTGAGACTCTATGGAGCTGGCACGACGCACAGTACTGGTAGTGGGATATGGCAAGACCGGCAGGTCGCTGAGCCGGTTTCTTCTGGAGCGCGGTTCCCGGGTGACGATCAATGATATCAAGAACCCTGAACAGCTCGGTGAGGACCTGCAGGCGCTTCGGGAACAGGGGGCTCAATGGGTGCTGGGAAATCATCCGGTAGACCTGTTTACCCAAGCGGACGTTATTGTCATCAGCCCCGGTGTCGATCCAGCCATACCAGCGGTACAGGCCGCCCGCATCCGAGGGATCCCGATTATCAGCGAAATCGAACTGGCATCCCGGTTCATTACCACGCCGATCATCGGGATCACGGGTACTAACGGCAAGACAACGACCACGACTCTGATTTATGAACTTCTGAAGGCAGGAGGATTCTCGGTCTGCCTGGGAGGAAATATCGGGAAGCCGCTGATTGACTTCGTCAACGAGGGCCTTACTGCTCAGTACCTGGTAGTGGAATTGAGCAGCTTTCAGCTTGAGGGGATCGATACCTTCAGGCCGACATTCTCCGTCCTTCTCAACATTACCGAAGATCACCTCAATCGCTATTCCGGGTTTGCCGCTTACCGGGAGGCCAAATTTCGGCTCTTTATGAATCAAACCGGCACGGATGCGGCTTTTGTCAACTATGATGACGAAGTCTGTCGGCTCGGGTTTCCCTCTATCAGAGCGAATCTTTTCCCGTTCAGTCGGTCAAGGACATTTGATAAAGGTGTTTTTGTTCGTGATGGTCGCCTCTTGTTCTGTGACGGGCGCGCTCCCTGTCAGTCATATGATCTCAATGGGGTGAAGCTGCGCGGTCCTCATAACACCGAAAATCTCCTTGCTGCGATCGGCGTAGCCGCAGCTTGCGGGTGCGATCCGAAAATCATTGAGAAGACGGTTAATGACTTTCCCGGCCTGGAACACCGTCTCGAGTATGTGCGGGATATCGAGGGCATGTCTTTCTTTAACGATTCCAAATCCACAACGATTGACTCGACCTTGAAAGCGCTCCGGAGCTTTGATCGCCCTATCGTTCTGATTGCCGGAGGACGGGAGAAAGGGGGCGACTATAGCGTGTTGAGCACCGAGATACAGCGGCGAACCAGAACGCTCATTGCTTTTGGCGAAGCAGCTGAGAAGTTCACGAAGCTATTTGGCTCGCTTACCCCGACGCGGAGTGCAGCCACACTGGAAGAAGCCGTAGCCCTGGCATACGCCTCTGCCAAACCGGGGGATGTCGTGCTTCTTTCTCCAGGCTGTGCCAGCTTTGATCTGTTTAGCAACTATGAAGAACGGGGCCGGGTGTTTAAGGATCTGGTTCAGAACCTTGCCGACTCGGTGAGCCGGGCGCGGCACAAGGAGTGATCGATCATGAGTAAGAGCCTGACTCGCAAATTGCTCCTGGTAGCAGTCATGATTCTGCTCGGCATCGGGATCATTATGGTGTACAGCACCAGTTCGCTTCATGTCAATAAGGCAGTGAAAGCAACTGCTGACGAGTATTCCTACCTGCGGCGACACTCGCTGTTTGCGGGTTTGGGCGTGCTGGTGCTTATGGCTGCAGCCCGCTTTCCGTATCAATATCTGGTGAGATTCGCCTATCCGATCCTCGGTCTATCTATAGCCGTGCTCGTAGTGCTGCTGATTCCTGGTGTAGGATCAACTGCTGGCGGAGCAACCCGCTGGATCTCACTTGGCCCCGTATCGTTTCAACCATCGGAGTGTGCGAAACTCGGACTGATCATTTTTCTCGCCTACTATCTGCATAAGCAGAGCGATACGATCCGGAGTTTTCTTTCCGGGTATGCGGTGCCCACTGCGATAACGGGAGTGATGTGTATGCTGGTGCTTGCGCAGCCCGATTTCGGAGCGGCCTTTGCGCTGATGGCGCTGCTGTATACCATGCTGTTTGTCGGCGGCGCCCGGCTCCGGTATTTGGTGGGATCGGTAGTTTTGATTATGCCGGTCGCCTACAGCCTGATTGTATCGTCTCCGTATCGTCTTCGCCGCATAACCGCTTTCCTTGATCCCTGGAGCGACCCGATGAATACCGGATTCCATATCATCCAGTCCTATCTGGCTTTCGGCTCGGGCGGCCTCCTGGGGCAGGGACTGGGAAACAGTCGACAAAAGCTTTTCTACCTTCCCGAGTCTCATACGGACTTCATTCTCTCGGTGATCGGAGAAGAACTGGGGCTTATCGGGGTCGCGGGCGTCATCGTTCTTTTCTTTATTGTTATTGCGTGTGGCATACGAATCGCGTATACTGCCCGCGATTCGCAAGGGCTCTACCTTGCTCTGGGGCTGGTATCGCTGATTGGTATGCAGGCGGTGCTCAATATGGGAGTAGTCATGGGAATGCTTCCCACGAAAGGCCTGACCCTCCCTTTCCTGAGTTATGGCGGAACCTCGCTCATGGTCAGCTGCGCGGCAGTGGGAATCCTTCTCAATATTTCTTCTCAATCGAGCGCCTCTTAGATCGGCAGGGGTAATGATATGCGTATCATAATTGCCGGAGGCGGAACCGGCGGCCACCTTTTTCCAGGCATCGCGCTGGCTGAAGAATTTCAGGCTCGCTGGCCTGATGTTTCAGTCAGATTCATCGGAACTACCCGGGGCCTGGAACAACGGGTGATCCCGCCGCTCGGCTACAGCTTAACGACGCTTATCAGTGCCGGTATCGTTGGCAGTGGGCTGCGAGGAAAACTGATCGGCGCTGCCTATTTTGTGGCTGGTTTCTTTCAGGCGCTGAAGCTTATGGTAAAGGATCGGCCGGATCTGGTAGTTGGCACCGGCGGCTATGTTTCCGGTCCGGCGATCAGCGCGGCGTGGCTCCTGCAGATTCCAGCGGCTATCTGCGAGCAGAACAGCATTCCTGGTTTGACAAACCGTCTCCTGGGAAAAATCGCCGACCGCATTTTCGTTGCCTTTGAAGAGAGCGAACGTTTCTTTCCGGGACAGAAAACGATGTGCACCGGCAATCCGGTGCGCAGGACGTTTCTGAACACACTGACCACGAAGCAGCATGACCGTAATCGCTTCTGTGTTTTTATTCTGGGTGGAAGTCAGGGCGCTCGCAGTTTGAATCAGGCAATGGTGGAGGCGCTGACTCGATTACAGCCGTTGAAGGACCACGTGGAGTTCGTTCATCAGACAGGCAGCCAGGACCACGCCTGGGTTGAACCGGCCTATCGGGAAAAAGACTTTGTGGCAACGGTGGTGCCTTTTATCGACGATATTGCCCCTTGGTATCGGAGGGCGGATCTGATTGTGAGCCGGGCTGGTGCAATAACGCTGACCGAGATCCTTTTGAGCGGGAAACCTTCTATTCTGGTTCCGTATCCCTATGCCGCCTATAATCACCAGGAGATGAATGCCCGGTCACTCGTCAACAAAGGTGCCAGCCGCATGATTTTGACGAAGGATCTTCCTGCGGGAGTGCTGGGAGATACGATTCTCGAACTTTATACGCACCGTCAGGAACTGGAAACCATGGGCACCCGGGCCCGGGCGTTGGCCCGTCCCGAAGCGGGCCGTGTTATCGTTGACGAATTGATTATGCATCTGAAGCGGAGGTGATCGCTATTTACAACAAACCACAACGCATCTTTATGGTTGGTATTGGCGGCAGCGGCATGAGCGGAATTGCCGAAGTCCTGCTCAACCTTGGCCATAGCGTCTCAGGCTCCGATGTCAAAGAAAGCACGGTCACCAGGCGGCTGAGGAACCTGGGAGCACAGATCGATATCGGCCATGATCGCAGTCACGTACACGACGTCGATGTGGTGGTGTATTCTTCGGCCATCCTTTCGGACAATCCCGAACTGCAGGAGGCAGCCGAAAGAATGATTCCCATTATTCCCCGGGCCGAAATGCTTGCGGAGCTGATGAGAATGAAATACGGGATTGCCGTTGCCGGAACTCATGGTAAGACAACGACAACCTCGCTCGTGGCTGCAGTTCTCGCTGAGGGGAAGATTGATCCCACCGTGATTATCGGCGGAAAACTGAACAGCTATGGAACCAATGCCAAACTCGGTCAAGGAGACTTTCTGGTTGCGGAAGCTGACGAGAGCGATGGCTCCTTCCTTACGCTCTCTCCCATTATTACTGCTGTAACTAATATCGACTCCGATCATTTGAATTACTACCATGACCTCGAAACACTGAAAAAGGCTTTTATCGAGTTCAATAACAAGGTTCCGTTTTACGGCCTCAATATTCTCTG
>JAGOGO010000023.1 GCA_017996625.1 Deltaproteobacteria bacterium
CCCAGAAACGGAGCCCAGCTGGCAGGATTTTCCAGCGTGGGGAATGACGATCAGGCACGAGTGTTTGCCAAAATTGAAAAGAGCGGCTGGACCGGCGTTGCTTTTGTCAATACGGACGACCGGCCTGTTGACGTGGCTCTTATCGCCTATGATGACAGTGGCGTGTGGATCGGATTTGCTCCCCTCCAACTCGCCGGTCATCAGAAAATTGTCGGCATCGTTGAAAGCCTTTTTTCCGGACAGGATATAAGTGCTGCCACTTACGTCGGCTACTTCGCTACTGGAAATGTAGTCGGTTTTCAACTGAACGGCTCTGCTGACGGCACCATGTTGGACGGATTGCCGGGCATGTAAAGAGTAAGGATGGTCGAACGGTTGGCGGTGAATGGAACCACGGTATCCATGACCATGACCCGCACCAAACAGATCGAACGATTTTGTCGAAGTCTGTTCTTGACCAACATGTTGATCTATAAATAAAAAAAGCCGGGACAGGGCAGCCCGGCTTTTTTTAGTATTTTGAAGCAGGTTGTGGGTAAAGAATCAGAAATTCCTGCCGATAAGGAAAACAAGGATCACGAGCACGCCTCTGTACCTTTGCCGTGTGGCTGAAGCTTTTGTGCCTGGAAAACGGGTCGAGGTTGTAATGAACCGGAGAAGAGGCTTTGTTTTTGAAGCGGCATCTGGCTCAGTGCAATGATTCACGTGAATCCTGTTTTTTCACTTTGACATGACGCACCGCTAACTGATTTTCCCCAGAGGAATACCGACTTGCTTGACGGTACTATTCATATCCCCACGCTTCCGGCAATAGCGATCAAGATACTTGATGCAGTTAAAGACGACCAGGTTTCTCTGGAACAGTTCAGCAAGGTGGTTGCGTCTGATCCCGCTATTGCTGCCAAAACACTCAAGGTAGCTAACTCTTCATTTTACGGACTTCGCAGTACGGTAAGCAGTCTCAAACAGGCGGTTTCGATTCTGGGCCTGAACACGCTAAAGAATCTCGCGCTTTCCTTTGTAATTGTCGATTCCATGAAAGGCCTGGAGAAGACTGGCTTCGATCTGGAGTTCTTCTGGAAACGAGCAGTTACAGCGGCAGTTGCCGCAAGTCTGCTGACGAAATATCTCAAACAATCACCTGATGAAGCGTTTGTAACCGGGCTGCTTCAAGACATCGGGGTCGTCATTCTCCAGATGGGAAGACAGGAAGAATACAGCCTGCTCCTGGAAGAGAAAGCCGTTACCGGAATCTCTCTTTTTGCCCTGGAGAAGAGAAATTTCGGCTTTGATCACCAGGACGTGGGATCGGTTGTGCTCTCCACGTGGGGACTGCCATCAAGCATTGTCGAGCCAATCCGGTACCACCACCATGCTGAGGAAGCACCGCAGGAATATCGGCTTGGGGCACAGCTCGTGGAGCTTTCCGGCATGATTTCAGCTCTCTATCATAGTGTTCCGGAGGAAGCGGTCTATCAGGGGATCGGAGAGATCCTGAACAGCCGGTACGGGATTCAAAAAGATGCCAGCCGGGATATTCTCGATGCGGTTGCCCGGGAAAGCAATGAGATGATTTCCTTTTTCGACCTTTCGGGAAAGGAACTGATGCCCATTTCGCACATCCTTCAGGAAGCCAACGAAGCGTTGAGTACGTTGAATATCTCTCATGAACAGCTTGCCATGCAGCTTCGACAGGAAAAGGAGAAAAGCGAAATATTCGCTCGGACGCTCAAAGCAACAAATGATAAGCTCCGGGAAATGGCTTTTCGAGACGAACTGACGGGATTGTTTAATCAGCGCTACTTCTTATCTGCCCTGAACACTGAGCTGAAGCGCTCCGAGCGCTATCGTCGGCACTTTTCCATAATTCTGCTTGACATCGACAGCTTCAAAGCGATCAATGATGCCTACGGACACCGGTCGGGAGACACGGTCATCAAAATCCTCGGTGATGCACTCGTCAAGGTCATGAGGTCCACTGACATCGTGGCCCGGTATGGAGGTGATGAGTTCGCCATCCTTTGCCCTGAGACCGGTCAAGAAGGTGCTGCGGTAAGCGCCGAACGGCTGCGCAGAGCAATCGAACAGTTGACGATTTCGCTCCAGGGAAAAAGCGTACGAGTGACGGTGAGCGCCGGGGTTTCAGAATATGTGCCCGGCGGGCCACCAGTCACCAGCAGTCATATTTTCGAAGCTGCCGATAAGGCGCTGTATCAATCAAAGCGAAAGGGCCGCAACTACGTGAGTCTGTCTGGCGTATCCGGGAACAACGATCAGGAACGGTACGTCAGTTGAGTATGGAGTGATGCAGCTCAAATACTCACCCCCAAAAACCGCCTCCTGGCGGTTTTTGCACATCTGGAGAGACACGCAAGAAAATTATCGCAGCTCTATCTGGACGTAGCCGCTGTTTCCGGTCCGGTGATCGACAACGAAGAATGCAAGCGGCTGACCTGCAGGGCTGCTATTTACCAGCTCAAGGAAATCCTCGACACTGCTCACCGGTTTCTGATTGACGGCAAGAATGAGATCCTTTACCTCTAGCCCGGCTTCAGCCAGAGGACTCCGCGGATTGATCTTCGTAATAATGATTCCCTGACCAGAACTCAGCCGGTATCTTTTCGCCTCTGTCGGTGACACCGGTTTGAATTCTCCGCCCAGACGCCTCTTGAGAGAATCAGCCAGCACCTTTGTGGCTTCGTCCAGGTTGCCGATGGTTACGGATAGCTGCTCTTCCTTCCCGTTGCGCACGACCGTGACATCCGCCCGTGATCCGATTATGGCATTGGCTACGTTATTCCTCAGCGTTGCCGGGTCGTTTACCGGTCTGCCGTTAAAGGCGACAATGACATCTCCTCGTTTGATTCCGGCCCGTTCCGCAGGTCCGTTTTTGACCACGTCGGCGATAAGAGCACCCTTGGAAGAGGTGACCCCAAACTTCTCTGCCAGCTCCGGGGTGAGATCCTGAATATTGATCCCCAGCCAGCCCCTTTCGACCTTTCCTTTGGCAATCAACTCACGGGAAACATGGATAGCCATGTTGCTCGGAATGGCGAAGCCGATGCCTTCGCTGCCACCGGAGGTCGAGGCGATCACGGCGTTTACGCCAATTACCTGCCCCTGAAGATTCAGCAGCGGGCCGCCGCTATTTCCCGGATTGATTGCGGCATCGGTTTGCAGAAAGTCCTGATAGGTGGTGGGATCGGTTATGCCCTGGCGATGTTTGGCGCTGATGATGCCCTGGGTGACGGTCTGATCGAGGCCGCGGGGATGGCCGATTGCTACAACCCATTCACCTACTTCTACCTTATCGGAATCACCGAACTCAACAAATGGCAGTAATTGAGAGTCCGTGATCTTGATGACAGCCAAGTCGGTTTTCGGATCGCTTCCGACAAGTTTCGCCGGGTACTCTTTGCCATTATCAAGGACTACGGTGATTTTGGTAGCGCCTCCGGCGACATGGTGATTGGTGAGGATGTGACCCCGGTTATCGATGATCATACCGGTTCCGAGCCCTTTGAGCTCCCTCTGCTGCTCGCGAGGACCTTTGGGGATGTTGAAAAAGTAGCGAAAAAAAGGATCGTTTTCAAACGGAAGCATGGGGCTGGGGATGGTCTGACGTTCAGTAACGTCGATGTGTACAACTGCGGGGATGGCCTTTTGTGCGACCCGAATGATCGCAGTCCTCAAGTCACCCGGGTTCTCGATTGGCGCAGCGACTGCCTGAGAGTGCAACGGTGCCGCTGTCTTCTGGGATACATGAGGCGGCTGCTGCGGCTGATCGCATCCGGCCGAAAGGAACGAGGTGGCAGCAGCAAAACAATAAGCGATACAACGTATTCTCCAACAGGACTTCATGATCATTCTCCTTTGTTTTACCTGAAGTGCTGATCTGCAGTAAAAGAGCTGACACACGAATGTGCGATCACGAGCGCAACAGCATATTTTCAAAAAATACCAACACCTCGCTGATGAAGGCAAACCGATGCAGTCGTCTGGACAGTATGAGCCACCTGTTATTCAGTCGATGGAAAGAGGAGTGCAGTTACTGTAAGTGACCACCGGAAGGTAGCGCAGGTTCACCATTGTTTGCGCTAAAAGTAAAAAGTCAAACGTAAGGAGTAAAGAGATCCTTCCCTGGTGCCTATCCGTACTTTCATCCTGAGGGAGTTTGCCCTTAACACTTCGACGAGCTCAGTGCAGGATTTGCCGAAGGTCTGATTACGCTGAGGGTTTGCGAAAAACGATCGAATGCCTGAAAGCGTGATCCAGCACTGAAAGCAAAAAAAATCCGGCACGGTGATGCCGGATTTTCATCGATATGTTTCTCTCTCTACTTTTAGTCTTTAGATCACTCGAACGGCGATGACGCCCTCAACAGCCTGGAGCTTGGCCAAAACCGCGTCAGAAACCGAACCGTCGATATCGAGGATGTTGTAAGCATAGTCTTTCTTGCTCTTATTGAGCATGTCCGCGATATTGAGACCTTCCTGAGCGAGAATAGACGTGAACTGGCCGATGATGTTAGGCACATTCTTGTTGGCAATAGTGATGCGCTGATTGCTGGAAGTCGGCAGACAGCATTCCGGGAAGTTGACGGAATTCTTGATATTGCCGTTTTCGAGATAATCGCGCAGCTGACAAACGGCCATGGCCGCACAGTTTTCCTCGGATTCGGGAGTTGATGCGCCCAGGTGAGGAATGGGGATGACCTTGTCATTGGTGAGCATTTCGTCGGTTGGAAAGTCGGTTACATAGCACTCGACAATGCCGTTTGCGATAGCTTCAAGCAGATCGGCGCTATTGACGATCTCTCCTCGTGCAAAATTGAGAATGCGCACACCCTTTTTCATAATTTCGAATTTTTCTTTAGTCAGTTTACCGCGGGTGGATTCATTGAGCGGCACGTGCAAGGTAATATAATCAGAATCGGCAATGAGGCTGTCAAGGCTGATGGCTCGTTTTACAGTGCGGGAGAGGCCCCAGGCTGAATCAATTGACATGAACGGGTCAAATCCCGAAACCTCCATACCCAAGGCTTCGGCATCATTTGCCACCATAACTCCGATTGCGCCCAAGCCGATCACGCCGAGCTTCTTGCCCTTTATTTCAGGACCATCATAGTTTGATTTGCCTTTTTCAATGAGCTTGGAAACGTCATCGCCTTTTCCCGTAAGGCCTTTTGCCCAACTGATACCCTGAAATACACGACGGGATGACAACAGGAGGCCCAGCAGCACCAGCTCCTTCACCGCATTGGCATTTGCACCCGGCGTATTGAACACCACGATGCCGCGCTCGGAGCACTTGTCTATGGGAATATTGTTGACTCCGGCGCCTGCTCGGGCAACGCCTTTCAAAGACTGAGGGAGCTCCATACTATGCATGTCCTGACTTCTAACCAGAATACCGTCGGGATTGACGATTTCAGATGCATACTCATAGTTTTCATGGGGCAGCAGGCCAAGCCCCTGAGGAGAAATTTTGTTGAGTGTCTGGATTTTAAACATACCGGCGCTCCTTTCAAAAAATTGATTCAATCGTGGTGTCGTGAAAGGAACAGTTTGTACCATATTTTGGTGCCTTTTTCCACATAATCGTGAAAACATATGTTTTTTACGTCGAGGCCTCAATTAAGATCATGCTTTCTGATTGTCCGCAGCAGGAAAGCAGTCTCGGTCCGCGACGTGCAGAAAGAGGGTTGAGGCCCAATCCAGCAGGTCTTGAACCTTGAAAATCAGCATGTGGGGTATCACACTTATGACGGTGCAGCGGCGCAGGGGATCGACCCTCGATACTCGGTTGACAAGAACCGTACGCCGATGGGGACAGACGTTCACCAAGCCGGCCGTTGTACCAGGCAGCAGGGACCCGGCCGGCGGATTGAATGGAAGCCATCAGGGTTTGTTGATGCGCAAGCTGGCACTGCATGAAGCCGGAACGATCGCTATCGTGAACAGCAGTATGAAGTACGGCGAACGGAGCCGGGTCTGGCTCATGCGAGGACACGTGCAGGAACGCCAACAGGAAGAATAGAGTAGTCGTCTGGTGACAAGGTTTCGCAGGCAAGAGGTGGATTCCTCAAGATGGGAAGACCCTTGACGGTGATCGAGAAGGAGAGCATTATGCCCCAAGGTCCTAGGCCACGGTTACATACGATACGGGCGGCGGTGCTGCGCCGGCCGGGCGAACGACTTGCCATCGAGGAGCTGGAGCTCGAGGATCCGGCTGAAAACGAGGTGCTGGTGCGGATCATCGCAAGTGGAATCTGTCGCACCGACATTGATTTCTGTGAATATGGCACTTCGTTCCCGGTGGTGCTGGGACATGAAGGTGCTGGTGTTATCGAACAAGTCGGCAAGGCCGTAACCGGCCTGAGAGCGGGCGATCACGTCGTGCTCTCGTATCAATCCTGCGGCCAATGCGAAGCCTGTGCAAAAGACCACCCGGCGGATTGCCGGCACTTCTGGGAAATGAATTTCGGCTTTGCCCGTCTGGACGGCAGTAACGCAATTGCGACCAAAGGCGTTCACGGGAACTTCTTCGGCCAATCCTCCTTTGCTACCTATACCCTGGCGACGAGGCGCAACCTCATCCACGTGAACAAGGAGCTTCCGCTCGAGCTTCTCGCACCTCTGGGCTGTGGTCTTCAGACGGGCGCCGGCACGGTACTGAATTCGTTGGCAGTCAAAGCGGGCGAGAGCCTGGCGACGTTCGGAACCGGCACCGTCGGGCTGGCGGCAGTGATGGCCGGCCGTCTCGTTGGTGCTGATCCGATTATTGCAGTGGACATCGTGCCAAAGCGCCTCAAGCTTGCCCGCTACCTCGGTGCCACGCATTGCATTAACAGTCGAAAGGCAGATGTTGCCGAGAGCATCTTGGGGATTGCGGGCAGCGGTGTCGATCATGTGGTGGAGAGTACCGGCAATCCGACGCTCGTTCGTCTGGCGGGTGAACTTCTCAATCCGGGTGGGAGCTCAGCGTTGCTGGCGGGCGGTGAGAATGTGGATAGTCTACCGACCGGGCGAAAGGTGCTCAACGTCATCCAGGGCGACGCTGTACCGCAGCGATTCATTCCCTACCTGATAAGACTTTATCAGTCAGGAAGATTCCCCTTTGATCGGTTGATCACATTCTATGACTTCCACGATATCAATCGTGCAATCTCGGACGTCAAGCGAGGAAAGACCATTAAACCGGTACTGCGCATCGGCATCTCCAGCTAGAAGGCTGGTGAAGAAGGTAAGGAGTAAGGAGACCACGCCCAGAGGCTTGCGCTCACTCCTTACTCTTAGGAGAGTCGGTTCTTGTAGTCCTCATATCCGAACGTTCGCAGGACTCTGATAGTTCCATCAAAATCACGGACAGCGATTGAAGGAAGGCGCACCCCGTTGAAGGTGTTGTTTTTCACCATGGTATAGTGCGCCATATCCAGGAACACTATTCTGTCACCCACCGCAAGTGGCCTTGGAAATGAATAGTCCCCGATAACGTCGCCCGCAAGACACGTGAGCCCTCCTAGTCTGTAGGTGTACGAATCAGACGAGCACGTCCGTTTCTGAAGAGGTTGAGCATCAAGGATTTCGGGGCAGTATGGCATTTCCAGCACATCCGGCATGTGCGCCGCAGCTGACGTGTCGAGAATGACACTATCTATCTCATTCCTGACGATATCGAGAACTGACGCAACCAACACCCCGGCATTAAGGGCAATCGCTTCACTGGGCTCCATGTACATCTGTACATGTGAATGTCGCTGCTGAAAGTCAATGAGCGTTTTCGTAAGGAGATCTGCGTCGTACTCCGGATTGGTGATGAGGTGCCCCCCGCCGAAGTTGACCCATTTCATCGCGGCAAGAAAACATCCGAACTTTTCTTCAAAAACCGAAAGCGTTCGTTCAAACGAGTCCGCATCTTTTTCGCAGAGGGTGTGAAAATGCAGTCCGCTTATGCCATCCAACTGACTTGCCTCAAACTGCGCCAGAGTCACTCCGAGCCGTGAGGAGGGGCCACAAGGATCATACATCGCAACGTCCGTTTCCCGATGTTCGGGATTGACGCGAATACCGGCCCGTATGTTCTTCTGCCCTGCATCACTCCACGCTTTCACGTCAGCTTTGAACCTGCTCCACTGGGAAAACGAGTTGAAGATAATGTGTGATCCATAGCCAAGCAGTTCAAACATCTCCTCAGCCTTATAGGCCGGTGAGAAGATGTGTACCTCTTTTCCGAATCCTTCGTACCCAAGCCGGGCTTCGTCACGTGAGCTGGCAGCCACGCCGGAAAGATAGCGGCTGATTTCGGGGAATAGAGACCACATGGCAAAGCCCTTGAGTGCCATAAGGATGGTGCATCCGGAGTGATCGGAAACCGAACGGATTTTTTCGAGATTCATCCTGAGTCTCGACATGTCAACAACATAACAGGGTGTCGGGACTTCGCTCACATCCACAGTAGCCCAGTACTCTCTGTCGGCCCAAGGAACGTCGCTTTTTCTGCACGGCATTTCTTTTTCTCCTCCGGGGAGTACTTGATTCAGAGTGAATCAAGCCTTCGTCTCTGCCGGTGGTTGGGTATACGCATTCTTTCCTTTAAAATTCTGCTTCAAGAATTCCGGAAGGTCGGGCAAGACCTTGATCCGCCAGGGAAGCCCGCTTTTCGCCATCTCTTTAAGGAACGGCTTGGCGGGCCGTGCTTCCGGAACAAGCACTCCGGGTTCCGACCACGTTCCTGTAAGCATCATCATCGCTCCAACAACAGCAGGAACGGCAGTAGTGTAGCCGATAGCATTTCCGCCGGTTTCCTGAAACGCTTTTTGGTGGCTGCACACCTGGTAGATATAGATGGTCTTTTGCCGTCCATGGTTCATGCCTTGAATAATGCAGCCGATATTGGTTTTTCCGCGATAGCTTTCATTGAAGTCTTCGCCCTTGGGAAGAAGACTTCTGAGAAATCGCACCGGAGTAATCTGGCAAAGAGGACTTTCCGGGTCTTCGCGATATTCCACGGGGTCAATTCGGGTAAGGCCGAGATCATGGACAATCCGGAGGTGAGTCAGGTAGTCCTCCGAGAATGTCATCCAGAATCGCAAACGATTAATTCCCAGGCGCTTCAGTGACTCCAATTCTTCGTGATACATCAGATAGGCATCCTGTTTTCCCGCTTCTGGAAAATCAAAAGAAAAACGGATTGCGTCGTTGTCGATAAGCCGGCCATGCGTTTGCCATCGGCCGTTAAGAACTGATTTGATTTCCAGAATCAGCTCGCGGATATTGATTTCCGGGTCAAAATTGGGTGCCCACTTCACGTTCTTTTTGCCTGCATTGCAGTCCAGAATATCTACCGAATCGATCCGGTCAAAGAGTTTTTCCTGGAGTGCATAGGCGACGAAAAGATTTGTTGCACCGGGATCAAATCCGCACTGAAGTTGAGCCATAAGCCCTTTCTTTTTGAATGCCTGATGCATGGCTAGCTGCGGCTTGTTGGAAAAGCCCAGTTTGTTCGGATCCTCATAGCAGGCCGTATCCAGATAATGGACGCACGCTTCAAGACAGGCTTCCATGAGAATCAGGTTCCAATAAGGAGGCGCCAGATTCACCACCAAATCAGGCCGCACCTTTCCAATAAGGGAGGCAACAGCATTTTTATTGCTGGCATCCGCATTATGAAGGTGAAGACTTTTTCCGCTGTTTTTGCGGTACACAGAATCCCTGATTCTTTCGGCTGATTCCTTCGTACGGGTAACGACATGAATTTCGGTGAAGACATCCGGACGCTGAGCCATCTTATGAATAGCCACCTGTCCTACATTACCCGCTCCGAAAACCAAAACAATTCCGCCTCTCGGCTCTTTTGCAGAATAGCACTTGTTCATGGTCCTTCCTTCTTACAAAAACCCTTTCACAATGGTGGAAAACTGCAGCCGGCTTGACGTCTGTCCCTTGGGGAAGCGGACACAGTGGTGTTCGGGGACGCTGCTCTGGAAAGAGAAAACCGGTATTCCCGGTGATCCGAGAAATTGGAGTAGTCCGGCTCTCGATATGTCTAAGGAATTGCAGTGCCCCCGACACGATTTGAACGTGCGACACAGAGATTAGGAATCTCTTGCTCTATCCTGCTGAGCTACGGGGGCAGGTGATATGCGTAAACAACAGTTCTCAGGTATCGGTCAGCCTGAAGCAGTGCCTAGACCTTTCTTGTACTTTCTTGTAATATGGAGAGGAAGATCTGTCAAGAGAATAGCTGCAGGTTCGGGCTCCGAAATACTGAACGTGCGCCTCAGACGTGATTGACGTCTTAGCTGAGGAAAGAGCTGTGATCAGGCTGGTGCACGGTGGCGTTATGCCGAAAATGCTTCTCTGGTAAGGTGGGATGCTCGATGGCGTGGATAGAAATTCCAGGCGTGAAAGGAATGGTGTACGTGCCGGATGAGCGTCCTCGTTGTGTCAAAAAGCACAGCTGCGAGGACTGCTATGCCTGTCAACAGTGCAGTGATGCCAAGTGCAGCCTGTGCCGTTCCAGGAAATCATGCTCCCAGAATGCTCCCGTTGCTCCCGACAAGGACATTTCCTAGCATCTCTTCTTCCCGTCCTTCCATATTCACGCACTCGTTGTGTGCCGACTACGATGGTGATGCTATAGAAACGTGATCAGAGGATTTGCTTGAGTGTATCCAAAGGCAGCTGCATGTCCTGATCATGATGATCGGGCGGGAAGACAGCTTCCAGCAGCTTTAGCATGGGTTTCCCCTCGGGTATTTTGCCCGGGTTAGGGGTATCCTGCTCGGTACAGGTTCCGCACGGCAACTCATCGAGATCGTTTGCTGCCGCTTGGCTAAGACAAAAATCATACTTGCTGCAGTTAAAATTGCGCATCGTGCTCTTCTTTGGTAATACTGATTCTTCGTTAGATAGTAATCCTCCTTTATTAGTATATAGCTCAGTACGTGGCTGTTTGTTAGGGGGAAAACGAAAAAAGCTCGTGCTTATACCGATGCGATCTTCATTGGAATGTCATCAGCGTTCGGCTTTTCATCAAAGCAGGTGAGGGTTCGTACCTGTGCCGGCCGAAGGGCTGCTTGCCGTTTGGGTGCCGCCAGAATGGGGTCTACACCCCAAAAAAATACCGTAGTATCCTTATTGTTGCTCATGCGATGAGGATGTAAAGGATAGACATACAGAACCTGGATGCCCGCTGCGGCGTCGACTCTTGGAGAACGGCCAGATACAGAACCGTCAGGCAGATGAGGAGGTGCTACATGCTTTATTGGGCGCTGGTTTTCTTTATTTTCGCCATTGTTGCTGCATTTTTCGGATTCGGTGGGATCTCCGCTGCCGCAGCAGGAATTGCGAAGATACTTTTCTTTGCATTCCTGATATTCTTTGTGATTGCGCTGGTTATGGGGACGAGGCATCGGCCCCCGGTATAAGTCACTGCGGTAGTACATATCTCTGGAAGAGATCAAAAGGAAGCCCTGTCCGTGACCTTATTGCGGTTGCGGGCGGGGCTTATTTTTGCGGCTGCATACCTTGCTCCGGAAAATCGGCAAGGGTGTGCCCTTATGTACCAGTCTGAGCTGGTGGATGACCGAAGAATGGTGCGCCTTTTGACGATCAGAAGATCTCTATCGAGGACCAGGAGGCAGCCAGGATACCTGCACCGACGATGATTCGATACCAGGCAAAAGGAATGAAGGAACGGTGGGAGACAAAAGCCAATAGTCCACGAATAACCACTATGGCCACAACAAAAGAAACGCCGAAGCCTACGGAAAACGTCGGGAGGTCGCTTACCGTAATCACGTCGCGAACACCGATCAGTTTGATCACGGATGCGCCGAGCATGGCCGGGATGGCGAGAAAAAAAGAAAACTCCGTAGCCGCAGTGCGGGAAAGTCCCAGAGCCAGCCCCCCCATGATCGTGGCACCTGAACGGGAAACACCGGGAAACAGAATGGACAGGACCTGGATCAGTCCAATTCCGAATGCCTTGATCAAGGGGATATGATCCATTGTCTCGATGCTGGGACGTTTGTACTGTCGCTCGATCAGCAGAATCGCCACTCCACCTCCGATCAGAGCGAGACTGACCGGAAACGGCGCAAAAAAGTGAGCTTCGATCCAGTCCTCAGTAGGAAGACCGATTATCACTGCGGGGAGGGTGGCAATGACAAGGTTGGCTGCGAACGCGCGGGATTCCGAAACGCAGTGAATGGTGAAGATCACGGAAATGATCTTCTTTCGATAGAGCCACACAACTGCGAGGATTGCTCCCAGTTGAATGAAAATGGCGAAGGCATTTTGCTTGGTTCCGGTAAAGCCGAGCAGATTCTGGGCCAGAATCAAATGGCCGGTTGAGGACACCGGAATGAATTCTGTCGCACCCTCAATAATTCCCAGTATCACTGCGTGGAAGAGTGAAAGCCAGTCCATTCAGTTTCTTCCCATTGACATGCAGAACGTGTGGCGTGGCATACCATACCCTGGTATGGAAAGCCCCGCCGTTGCCGGCGGGGCCTCTGTTCGATTATCTGTGTCTTGTTTTGCAGCAGGAACCTCTTGCATCCGGTTCCAGCGTTTCCATGCTGCGTCTGACCTTACGAAGCAGCCTGGGAAGCTTCTTCTAAAGAAGATGCAAACGCTTTCAAGAGCTTAAGCCGTTCGGCAGCAGTCTTCTTAAGGATCTCGATTTCCTCTTTGCCCAGGTGCCGGAATTTGCCAAGCATCTTGATATAGTTTTCGAGCGGCTCAGGATCATCGACTGAATGAGTAAAACGGAACTGCCCGGTCTGCCGTTCGTATTCCCAGAGCGGGAAAAAGTTGGTAGCTACCGCTTTACGCTGGACTTCAATGGTTTGATCGCCCGGGAACCGCCAGCCGGTCGTACAGGGCGAAAAGACGTGCAGGTACGCAAATCCGCGCTTCGAGGCCTGATGGGCCTTTTCCAGCTTCTCATGGAAATCTTTGATGAAGGCCGTGCTCGCGGTACCGACATACTCACAGTTGTGCATGAGCATGATCAACGGCATGCTTTTAGCGATTCCCGGTTTTCCCTTGAGGGCGGGTCCGACCGGCGTCGTGGATGTCCACGACCCGAACGGAGTCGTGCCGGAACGCTGCATACCCGTGTTCATGTATCCTTCATTATCGATACAGACGAAGAGGATTTCCTCGCCTCGTTCGGCAGCGCCGGAAAGCGACTGAAATCCGACGTCAGCTGCTCCACCGTCACCGGCCAAGCACAGGGAGGTGACGTCCCGGCCAATTCTCTTGTAATAGCGCCGCAAGCCGGCCGCCATACTCGCCGTATTAGAGAGCAGCGGATGGGTGGTGGGGATTTTGGTTCCAGTGGCGCCGTTAAATCCAACCGCGCACACGCCCGGCAGACAACCTGGAGGCGCCATGAGGACGGTGTCCGGACCGATGTGGCGAAGCGCATGCCGCACCAGAATTTCCATGTTGCAGCCCATGCAGGCAGCCAGATCAGGACCGAAGAGATCTTCGTTGACTATCTGTTCTTTGTATACGGTCGCCTCTTCCGAGTATACCAGTGCTCCGGTTTTACACACCTTCACGCACTCCGGATCACCGCCGCAATGATCGCACTTCATCACGTTGCCGATTACCGGATTATAGGTGATGCCACCATAAGGGCAGGCCAGGGTGCAGATGGTGCAAGAAACACATTTATCCTTGTTGCCGACAACGACCCCGGTCTCGGGATTCTTGGTCAAGGCACCGCCGGGGCAGCTGCGCACGCAGTTCGGATCGCCGCACTGGAGACACACTACCGGGCCGTGAAACTCTTCCGTGAGGTTTTTGATAACCTTGATTCGGGAGTGGGCGACATCAGTGGAGTTTGCCTTTACTTTGGCGCAGGCAACCTCGCAGTCTCCACACCCATTGCACTTTTCGGGATGGACCATTAAGGTATTATATGCTATAGGCACTGTCGTATCTCCTTATCATGTACAGATGTTACCGTGCAATCTGAATGGACCCCAGCCAGTTCTTCCACATCAACCGGCGTCCCATATCAAGGGGCTTGATCACAAATTCCACTTTATCCTTCCCCATGGATATCTTACGGCGAATGAGATTCATGACAACACCTGGGTCCATAGCCACGTTGATGCCGATCGCTCCAACCAGGACATCATTTTTGAAAACCAGCTTCTGATAAACACATCCGCCGGGAAGTAGCGTCTTGTCGATTTCGTATCCACTGTCTTCACCTTCCAGGGAAAGGCCGACTGCAAATGACCGGTTGCCATAGAAGTTAAAGGTGTTCATGCCTACACCGCCGGGATACGAGAGCGCAACATCTCCACCGATTTCCTCGAAAGCGGCGATTTTTGCCGGATCACCCGCCATACTCAACCCGGCGATTTTTCCCTGCTCGTATGCATCCGGGAGAATTGCGTTGAGGATTTTTCCATCAGCGAAAAAGTCCGCTGCCTGAGCAACATCGCCTGCAGCCCAGACGTTTTCCGCTGAGGTGCGCATCATGTTGTCTACCAGGATACCTTCACCCGTCTGAACGTCCGGGGAGAGAAATTCCATCCGTGATTTGACGCCCGTACCAACAACAACCATGTCGGTGTCGATGACAGGCCCATCCTTGATAGTTACCTTGAGTTTACCATTGCCGGATTCCACCTGACCAACCTGCTGATCCAGATTGCAGTTGATGCCGTGATCGATAAAGACCTGGTGAATCAGCTTTCCGGCATCAGCGTCAAAGTAGTTGGGCAGAACCGCGCGACGTCTTCCGCGGATCAGGTCCACCTTCAGGCCTTTTTTCTGCAGACCCTCGGCGGCGTGCATACCGACGAGGCCGGTTCCCAGAACCACGGCTGACTTTGCTTTCTCAGCAGCCTTATTGATATTCAGAGCATCTTCCATCGTGCGCAGGACATGATAGGGAGACTCTTTGAGCCCGGGCACCGGTGGAATCGTCGGCGTTGAACCAGTGGCAATGAGGATCTTCTCGTAGCTGATTTCACTGCCGTCGTCCAGTCCTGCTTTTGACGCCTTGGTATCGAGTTTGACCAGCTTCTTGCCTTTCAAGAAAGTGATCTTGTTATCCTTAAAGTACTTTTCATCCCGCAGATAAATAATCTCCGGCTTTACCTTGCCTTCGACAATGTACGGAAGAATGGTCGGCGAATAGGGAAGGCAGTTCTCCATGGAGATCATGGTCAGAGTCCCGTCCTGATCGTGCACCCGGATCTCTTCCGCCGCGCTCAATCCAGCATGACTGCTCCCGATAATGAGGTATTTAGTTTGCATCGTTTATCTCCATACAGCTTTATGAGCATACTTTATAAATTTATTAAAGCAGCCAAATCGTTTCCTCTGGCACCTTGCCTTTGGCAGCCTGGGCAGCGTTCTCGATTGCCTGCGCCATATGGTCGGTGGTCAGGTCTATGCCGGCCAGACCGCCGATGTGGCTGACAATCGGTATCTTCTTGTCAATGAAGGGCGTTACGGCCCAGACTTCCTGACACAACGGCCCACAGTTCCAGCCGTAGCTGACTGACCGGTCGACTACGGACACTGCCTTAACCTTGGAAAGAGCTTTCGCCAGAGCTTGCACCGGGAATGGACGGAAAGTCTTAATCTTGATCAGTCCGACTTTCTTCCCCTGATCACGCGCGATATCAACCGCGTCTTTTCCGGCTCCGGTCATGGAACCGATGGTCATGATCGCGTACTCGGCATCATCCAACCGGTACTCTTCAATAATTCCAGGGAAATCATGGCCGGTCAGCTTCTTCCATTCTTCGTGAACCTGGGGGATAACCTTAAGGGCATTCTGCATGCCTTTGCAGTGGCCCTGGCGATAGCGGAAGAACATCTTCCCGCCGGCAGGGTTCAGACCGGTCAGCGGGTCGACTGCCATCGGACGTTCCGGGTCCATGGCCACATGCCAGTTGATGTTTTTCTCTCCCAGAAACTTGTCGACGAGCTCCTCATCGACGATTTCCACTGGTTCGGCAGCATAGGAGAGGAAGTTGCCGTCGAAACACACGCTCACGGGAAGCATCACGTCACGGTGTTCCGCAATCTTATATGCCATAACGACTGTGTCGGTAATTTCCTGGTTGTTTTCGCAGTGCATATGAATCCAGCCGCATTCCTTTACCGTCATGGCATCCTGCTGTCCGCCCCAGACGCACTGGGGAGTAATGCCGTCACGACAAACGATGCACATCACGATCGGAAGGCGCAGGTTAGGGGACCGGAAATAAGGCTCAAACATAAAGGCCAGGCCCTGACCGCAGGAAGCGGTGAAAGTGCGGGCGCCGGCAAGGGCACCGCCCTGCAGCACTGAAAGCACGGTGTGTTCACCTTCTACATCCAACAGATCGGCGTTAAGCTCGCCGTCAGCGATCATGCTGGCTACTGTTTCAGCGACTCCTGACTGAGGTGTGATCGGATAGACCGCGGCCATATCAACCTTTGCCAACTTCGCACCCCAAGCGGCTGCTTCGTTTCCATCCATAACAATTCTTTTTGGCATCGATCTACTCCTTTTCTTCTACCATGATAATCGCGTGATGAGGGCACTCGGTTCTGCAGATGCTGCATCCCTTGCAGCGATTCAGGTCGGCCTCAAACCACGTGGGTTTTTCTTGAATGCACTGGACCGGGCAATACGCCCAGCAGGTGCCACATTTTACGCACTTTGAGCGCAGGACGATCGGGCGCTCGGCGCGCCATTCCCCAGTTCTCATCACAATAAGCTCGGTGGCGATAGGACAAAGGTCATCCGGGATCGTGGAGGAATCAAACATGGGGTAATGAACTGTTCTTCTCGTTGGCTTCGTTTCGTTCTTGGTTTCCATAGATGTTCCTTCTCTTACCTAAAGCTCATAAACAATAGTTTCTTCATAGCCACGTTTGACGGCCAGAACGTTTTTTTCCAAAGCTGCATCCCGGAATGCGGTCTCTTCCATCGCATAGTTCAGGCTCTCCAGCTTGACCGCTCCAATCGCTTTGGCAAGGGCACCCAGCATAATGGTATTGGTAATGGGCGGGCGCCGTCCGATCACCTCCAGGGCAATCGACACCGCATCACACAGAGCCACTTTCTTTACGGTTGGTCCCAGCTTGACTTGGTCCAGTGGCTTCTTGGTACACAACACCGCGACGCCGTTTTCCTTCAACCCATCATAGATGGGAACTGAGTTGGGCACGGTGGTATCAATACATACCACGCAGTCAGGGAACCAGACATTGGTATGCTGACGGATTGTTTTGTCATCAAATTTGAGATACGCCTGGACCGGCGCGCCGCGTCGCTCAAAGCCGAACGCTGGGATCGTAACGGCGTACTTTCCTTCCTCGAGCAGCGCCTTGCAGAGGATTTCCGCCCCCATGACCGCACCTTGTCCGCCTCTACCATGAAATCGTATTTCGTACATGTTACTATCGACTCCTATAACTATGACAGCCTCATAACAATTCATCCCTAGGCAGGGACCGCACCCGCGGCATTGCATCCGTGCCGAACCTTACAAGGGAAAAAGGATTCTGCCAGCGCCGTCCATCTGGCCGGCCGCAGGTGCTTTTCCGTATCATCCGACTATGAGTCTTTACCTGTCAGTACGCATACCCAAATAACAACATGCGTACTCAAAAACAAAAAACTATTTTTGCAGAGTCCTGCGAAGATACTTACCTGAACCCGGTTCAATCAGGATCTTGCCGTCTTCCACTGCCAGTGTGCCGCCTTTAATGACCTTCGCCGGCCATCCCTTAAGCGTTCGACCCTGGAAAAGAGAAAAATCCGAAAACGAATAATGCTGCTTGGGATCAACCACTTTCTCTTTGTTGAGATCGAGCACTACCAGATCAGCATCAGAACCAACGGCGATAGTACCTTTACGAGGATAAATGCCGTATGCTTCGGCCGGGCCCTTCGTAGCCTTCTCGATGATCGTGGTCCACGGAATGCCGCGCTTGTGGTACCCTTCGGTCAAAAGGGCCGGGACATGCTCGCCTACCACCGGGTAGCCGGGCATCACTTCCATGAAGTTGGCCGCGCCCTTCAAAGCAGTTGCGCACGATACGTTATCCGTTCCAAAGGTGCTTACCACGCCCTGTTTCACAGCCTTCCAAAGCGCATCCTGAGAGTCCGCCCGGCGGATCGGAGGAACCATCTTCGCCAGTTTACCGACAGGATCATTACTGGTCATTGCGCAGTAGGCGGAAGTAGTCTCGACGTAGATGTTCTCCCGACCTTCCTTGAACAGTTCGAACAGCAGCTCCGCCGCTTCCCGGCTGGACATGTGAACCATGTAGGCCCGGGCGCTGGTGGCCCGCGCGATGTTCACAAAACGCCGTGCTGCATGTGCTTCCGCCCCGTCCGGGGAAGACTTGGTCCATTCTTTCAAACTCAGATTGGGAATCTTCGCCACTTCATCCCAGCCCTGGTCCACCTGAGTCTGGTCCTCACAGTGCACGCATCCGATCGCCGGAGCGCCCATGGCCGCGACTTTTGCAAACCCTTTTTGAATAAAATCATCGGTTACGTTCGGAAATACCCCTTTCACCCCGGTCATATAGAACTTGAAATCCGTTACGCCGAATTTTTCACAGTACGCTTCCATTTCATCCATTTGCTGGGGCGTGAAAATCGACAGGTGAAATATGAAGTCCGTCGAGCTCTTCGACTCCGCCGTGGCGATGGCTCCGGGCAAAATCCCCATGTAGGAATCTGCGCCCCCCATGAAAACACCAAGCGTGGTAACCCCGCCGGAAAGGGCATAGCGGGTCTCGGTTTCGCACTCGCCTTCAAAGGTGGAAAAAATTCCCAGGTGTATGTGGGGATCGATCCAGCCCGGGGTGACATAGTTTCCGCCGGCATCGATCGTCTTCGCCGCTTCAGGAAGATCGCCGTCAGCAGCGATTATGGCGATGGTGCCATTTTTTACACCCACGCCAGCTTTGACCAGCCCCACTCCGGGTATAAACAAAGTGCCGTTGATTACTTTAAGATCCAGCATAGATTCCTCCTTTCATAGAGGGGATGCTCGGGCTTTTGCCCTCCGATAGTCGGTCGTTTCCTTTTCAGCCTGCTATGTTCGTATTGCACGCACCGTGGAACGCCGGAATGCGCAGCCCTATGCCGGGCGCGCATCCGGCGTTGCAGCAGTCATCGACATTATGCCCGGGACCCGGCAAAGAGAGTGGGGTCAATATTGGGATGCGGCATCAGCGGTGAGTACACTCCTGAACGCATCAGGAGGAACAGAATACAGAAATCGCCGATAAGTTCGCTTAGTGCTACAAAAAGCAGGAGCTGGACGCTGTGGGTGGTCACGACAACCGGCAGCATGAACACAACTACCAGGCCGATAAACACCACTCCCAGCCAGAACACTGCCGAATATTTTTCTTTGACGATCAGGTAGACTGATTCCTTGGCCGTGGCGATGGAGTAGGTCATGGTCATGATGTAGACGACAATCATGATCAGGTTGGCGATAATGAGCCATCGCTCCAGATTGACCAGAACACCATGCTGCATTTCCGTCAACGAGCCGGCTAGGGCTGGAAATTCCGCAAAGAACAGGGTCAGGGTAACGCCGCCCATGAGCGCATAGGACAGACGAAGAATCGGCAGCAGCGAATTGTTCCAGAGAGGCAGTGACGGCGAGTAGGTCATCACGATGCCGTCATAAATCATCACCACGAACGCGGAAAATCCGGCGAGCACCATGATTACGTTGGTTAGCGTGTTCTGTATGCCCAGATACTGAAAGGCTACATGGAAGAACCCGAGCACACACATCAGGGTTGTAGCATAGAAGCCGCGGCTGATCCATGATGTCTGCGGCCGGAAAATCATCCGCCAGAAGCGCCACGGTTTTCCAAGGTAGATAAAGTGGGCAGTGTTTTTCCCTACCGCCACGATCAACCATCCAGCCAGGGCGCTCCAGAAATTGATCTTTTCCGGCAGGAATAAGGAAACCAGAAAAAGCCCGGCACCCACTTCGCCCAGGAAGAACGCAGTGGTAATCAGCCATGCCCATTCCTTTTGGGGGTTGTATCCAACCTCGAACGTATCTTGTTCGATAAACTTGAAGTTTCTGTGCAGCATTTCACATCTCCTCTGAGAAATGTTGACGGACTCGTCAATCCCGCATTAAGCGGGATTGATTCGTCCTATCACGTTTGGCCTTTTACGACTTCATCCTAGTTACTTATGATACGTAATACACTTTCGGCTCAGTGCCTTTTTCCGGCATCGGCTGAACCGCGTTGCGGGCGCGGATGATCTTGCGGATTTCCGAATTGGGATCGCTCAGATCGCCCCACTTGCGGGCGTTGGTCGGGCAGCCGACCACGCAGGCCGGCTCCTTGCCGTCGAGAATGCGCTCGATGCATCCCTGGCACTTGGTTACGGTGCCTTCCTGGAAATGTTCGTAGGACTGCTGCTCGAACGGCGTCAATCCTTTACCAGGCCAGAAGCCCTTCAGGCTGCCCCGCTTGAGAAAATGGCGGTTCTGGTATGGGCAGGCTACGTAGCAGGCCCGGCAGCCAACGCACTTGTCGTAATCCACCAGGACGACGCCGCTATCGATATCGGTATAGCTCGCGCCGGTCGGGCAGGCTTTTTCACAGGGAGCTTCTTCGCAGTGGTTACAAATTTGAGGAGTGTAGACCCGGGTCACATTCGGAAATGTTCCGACCTCCTCAATAAGCGTTTTTGTCCAATATACTCCCCGGGGCGTTCCGTACTCTTGTTTGCAGGCCAGTGAGCACCCCTGGCATCCAATACAAAGTTTTAAGTCAATCACCATTCCCCAGATCATTGTTATACCTCCGTATAAGCAAATTTACCCGCCCGCCCTAAACTTGAGGACGGGCATGGCTATTACTCTGTCACCTGATTGAAGGGGTATCTCCAGGCGGTCTTGCGGTTTGATCGGCCGGCAGTTCATCCAGACTGCATAGTCCGGATGAATGGTGCCGTCTTCCTGCACGAACACGTCGTACAGAGTCCTTCCATCCTGCGTAACCACATGCTTGAGAAGGTCAACGAGGGTACGCCCTTCAAATTCTATCGCTTTGCTGCTCCAGCCCAGCAGCTCTCGCACTTTCATCAGTGCGGTGACATTGATCATCATTCCTGATTCTCCTAGTAACGCTCCGGTAGCGGCGGCGCGGGCAGCTTGGTAATCTTTACCCTCGCCACGGTCTCCATGGCGCCGGTGCAGAGATCAGTGTATTCAAAATTGTTCCCCAGGAGGGTATTGAACTGCCCTCCACCCAGTCGGGTGATCGGGCTATGGGTGACCGTCCGGTTCGTGGCGTTGGAAACGCCGATGACCTCGGGATGAATCCCTTCGGTATATACCAGCCAGCCGGTCAGCTGTCCGAACTGGGAACGAACCTCGATATAATCGCCCTCCTGAAGCCCTTTCGCTTTCGCGGTCTTCGGGTTCATAATGAGACCGACATGGTGCGGATCCCGGTCAGCAATCTCTCTGATCCAGGGAATAGAGAGGTTTTCCGTAAAGTTCATGAAATGTTCTTTGTACGTAATGGCATACATGTCGTATTCCGGCGGCTCGCTGTGCACCGGGGAGAGGCTGCCGTCCGGGAATGCGGCATAGTCTTTGAAGGACCAGTCAAACTTCAGCTTGACATTCTTCAGCTGTTCTTGAAGGTGCTTCTTCTGCTGCAGGATATACTCACAGTAGAACGGACGGCGCATATCCCTGCCGCGTTTGTCGCTCATGTAGTACTTGTGAGTCGGCGGGCGCCAGATGGTGTTGTGACCGTTTTCCATGAACCATTCGATGCCCCGCTCCGGCGGCCAGACGCTTCTGGTCCAGTAATGGGCGCAGCGGTCGAGAAATTCTTTGTGCGTATAGCGCTTTTGGGGATCGAGCATGAGATCGGGCGTATTGACCAGGCCGGTGATGAAGCTGTAGATGTCGTTCATCACGGGCAGGGTTCCCATCCGCTCAGCAATCTCGGCAAGGATATCGTAGCTGTCTCGGGTTTCCCCAAGCGGTTCGACAACCGGCTGCCGGCAGTTGAGGCCTTCGGTTGCCGGCGGCTCACACATCAGCAATGCCCAGGACTCCAGGAACGTCCGGTCAGGCAGGATGACATCGGCAAAGGTGCTTGACTCGTTATGGAAGAGCTCGATCGCCCAGACGAATTCGAAGCTCCGCATGATGTCGTGCCACTTTTCCACGTTGCCGACATTCGACCAGACCGTGTTGGAGTGGTAGAGCAGACAAATCTTGGGCTTGAACGTAATGTCATACTTCTCCGGATCGGTGAGCGTCAGCTGATTGAACTGGCCGGGATCGACGCCGAGCGGCATGATTTCCATGAGCGTAGTGGTGTTCGGCGGCCAGGCAAACGGTACTTCGGGATGGAGCTGATGCGGCTTCGGATCCAGAATGCCGTCAGGCCCGGGCTCATCGGTCCAGACCATGTGCGGCGATCCAAGGGTCACTCCCAGCAGGCCGCCGGGCGCATTGTAGCTGCCGACCAGCATGTTCAAGAGAATATACGACTGGTTGTCCATGGTGCCGAACTTGTGGCCCTGGGCGCCCCGGTACCAGTTGAAGGACACCGGCCGATACGGATACACTTCGCCGTCGATCGTGATGCTCGATCCGATCTGCGCGGCCTCGCCGAATTCCTTGGCGATGCGTCGGATCGTGTCCGCAGGGACAGTGGTGATTTTTTCGGCCCACTCCGGGGTGTACTCTTTGTAAGCGTCCTTGATGTACTGAAATGCCGGCCGAACCTTCTTGCCGTCAACTTCGTAGGTGCCTTCGAGAGCGATGTCTTTGATCGTGGGATCGTCGAACACCTTGGCGCATTTGTCAACAGGGTCCCATACCATGGGCTTGTAGCGCTCTTCCCGGGTCTGCCGGAACCAGCGCATCGACCCTTCGGGCCGGCCCTCGGGGGGGAGCGCCTTCTCAGTGCTGGACCGATGGAACCAGCCTTCCTCGTTAATCAGGTAGCCGCCGTTGGCAAACCACTTGAGATACTCGGCATCATAGATCTTGTGCTCGTACATCAGGGTGTGAATCAAGCCGAGCACAAAGTGGCGGTCACACGCCGGCCGGATCGGAATCCACTCGTCCGCCTTGGCAGCTGAGGTGGAAAGGCGCGGCTCCACGACCACGACTTTCATGCCCCGGTCACGGGCATCGGCCATCATGCGCTGGGCTGCAGCCACATGAAGGTGCGAGGAGAAACCATCGCCGGTGCCGCATCCGATCCAGTACTTGCAGCGCTCATAGTCACCGACGCCGGCAAAGGCTGAATTGTAGATGCCGGCCGTGACATGGTAGGCACCGCCGCAGTAGGTGCCGATGACATGGAACTGATTGGCGTTGCCAAACTGCCCAGGCCAGGCCCAGTTGTAAATTTTGTGGAAGTCGGTAATGGCGTAGCAGAACTCGCGAGGATCCTTTTCGATCATCGCCTTCATTTTTGAAGCAACCAGATCGAGAGCCTCGTCCCAGGAAATCTCCACCCAGCCGGGGTCCTCTCCCGGGCCTTTTCTGGGATTGGTTCGTTTAACCGGTTTCTTCAGGCGGTAGGGATCATAATTCCGCATGGCACCGGTGTTGGCTTTGACGCAGCACTTGCCCTTGTTGCTCGGCGAGGTTGGGTCGCCTTCGATTTTGTCCACCACTCCTTTGTTGGACACATGCGCTCGGAGTGCACAGGTGTGGATGCACATTTTACAGGTAGTACTATACCACCTGCCGGGCCGCACCGAATTAGCCCTTGCCATTTTTTCCAGCCTCAATTTTTCTCTCAATGTCTTACCCTCCTATTTTGAGATCCGTAACAGTACGGGCTCCTTGAGTAGATGAACTGGTTATCTATTCAAAATTGAAAATAAAATTGCTGTGTGAACAAAGATGGGTAACAGGAAAACCATTCAAAGATCAGAAAGATCAGAACCTTCTTTGGAAGCGTGGTCATGTTGGTGGCCATCAATCGTGGTAGTCCAGGGCTTAGGGTAACAGAATTCTACAGCTATTTGTGGTCACTTGTAAAGGAAATTATATGCAGGATGATAAAAAAAATTTTTGAATTAGAAAAAGAATTGCTTCTAGGATAAATGTCACTGTCACACAGCCGGAGCCGCACTAGTTACACGGAGCTGATCCGCCGTTTGTTCGCCTGCAATTCTGCGCTGAAGAAGATGGCTTGGAAACCCCGTTCAATCCTGCACACCTGACAGAGAGACGTATACCTGAGCTTCACTGGGTGCACTCAGCATCCTACCCCACTAGACCGTCTATTGCCAGAAAAAATTGTTTTCGATCCATAAAAAACCCCACGGTTGCGTGGGGTTTTTTATGGATTTTATCCAAGGGCTATTTTTGAGAGGCGTACTTGCCGTCAATAACTTCCCAGAGTGCTCCGTGGGTGTGTTTCGGATGCACGAACGCATAGTATCGGCCTTTTTCCGGCCAGAAGCGCACTTCTTTGCCAGCACCGAACTTCTCGGGGACAATGGTAGCACCATTATCTTTGAGCATCGGGACTGCCTTCTCAACGCTGTCCACGTTGATCGAAAGCAGCTGGACACCTTCGCGGCCATTGTTAGCCTTCGTAATCCAGTGTCCGACATCGGCCATTTTGCCTTCCGGTTTGGGGGATGATTTCGGAACCCATTTGGTCTCGTTGCCCATGCCGCTGACAACGACATTGCCTTTGAGATCCTGAAGCTCATACCAGCCGCCGGAATACTCGTCTTCCATTACTTCCACGGTGGTTGGGCCGACTTTGAAGCAGGTCACATTGATGTGGGAGTCAGGGTCAAAATAACGCTCGGCCACGTCCCAACCAAAAATTTTCGTATAATCCTGCTCCGCCTTGAGAACGTCGAAAACCGCAATGCTGATGTGATCGATAAAATTCGGATAAACTTTTGCCATGGTTTTCTCCTTTCGGAAAAAGATTCGGAATGGTTCGCAGGAGAAGCTGCCTTCGCATTCAAAAGGAGGAATTTGCGCCTTGGCGGCGCAAATCCCGGTCCATCCCTTTTGGCTCAGGACGAGCTGTCCTGGGAAACCTTCTCGATTTAGAGCGCCTTGCTCGTGTTCAGCCGCTTGGCCGTTGGGAAGGCAGCAATGTAGGTCGTGGTGGCGGTGGTATCTTCCAGTTCAAACAGGATCGCTACTTCCGGGCATGAGAATGCACAGATGCCGCACTCTTCGCACAGGTCTCTCATGATCGACGCTTTCCCGTTTACCAACCCGATGATGCTCACGGGGCAGGCTTTCAGGCAGATAGAACAGCCGTTGCATTTCATGATGTCAACTTCTGGTATCATGTTACGATTCTCCTTTATAACACCATTGCTAAAATGGGTTCAGACGCGATTAATGTTTTTCCCGATGCATCAGTTTGTACGGGCTGTAGGTAACTTTCATGCCCATGCGATAACCGTCATGGATCGCACCATAGCCACGTCGCACCTGAATGGCATCGCCGATCATGAACACATTGGCATGACCGTATTTGCCCATTTTGACGTCCTTGTTGGGAGTGAGATCGGCGATGACAACAGTGTCAGCCGCAATCTTCTCTTCACTCTTGTCGGCTTTGATCACGACCACGCCGTCATCCACGATTTCTTTCACTTTGGACTGAACGACCTGGTTGACTTTTCCGGCCTTGAGTTTGAGCATATAGCGCCAGATGTAGGACGGGTTGACATCGGGACCGAACTTCTTCTGCGGGCCGACGATGGAAACGTTGGCAGTCTTGTCTTTATCGATAATGTACAGAGCGGTGGAAATCGCCGCGCCTTTTCCGCCGAGAATAACGACGTTCTTGCCGACCTTTGCTTTGCCGGCGAGCACATCCAGAGCGCTCACGACGTTTTTCTTGTCGGTTCCCGCATAGGCGGCCATGTCAGGTACCGCACCGGTAGCGATGATGATGATGTCGGCTTGCTCATTCTTGAGATCTTCCGTGGTCATCGCTTTGTTCATCACGATTTTGGCGCCGAAGCGGTCGCACTGTGCCTTGGCGAAGTTTGCAAATCGCATGAGCTCGTCGTCGCCCCATGGACCGTGAGAAGCATACTCGAACTGGCCGCCCACGACGTCGCGTTTTTCGTATACGGTTACGTCATTGCCCTTCTCGGCAGCAATCGCGGCAGCCTGAAGGCCGGCAATACCAGCACCGACCACGATGATCTTCTTCTTCTCTTTGTCTTTCGCGAATCCGTAGTTACCCCATTCCTCTTCGTTCTCATGGCCGAGGCTCGGGCGCACGCTGCAGCACAGCTCGGTATCCCGGAACAGTCGGGCCAGGCACACGTTGCAGGCGATACACGGAATGATATCCTGCTCGCGGCCTTCCATGATCTTCTTGGGCAGAGACGGATCAGCGATCATCGGGCGGCACATTTCCCACACATCCAGTCTGCCTTCTGCCATCGCCTTTTCCGGGATGGAGGGCACAAACAGCCGATAGGCCATGCTGACGGGGACGTTGATGTTTTTCTTCACCCGCTCGGCAATGTAGAGCCAATGGCCCATCGGAATATCACGGGTGATAACCGGCTGCATGGACTCCTGCCATCCAGCGGTTACACTGATGTAATCGGCACCAGCCTCAACGGCCAGTTTGATGGACTCGAGGCTTTCCTCAGGGGTGTTTCCACCACGATCATCCAGAAGCTCTTCGCCGCAGAGCCGGATGCCGACCGGTGCACCGCCTGATGCCTTCTTGCAGGCTTTGATAATGTCGGTGACGAATTTGCAGCGGCCTTTGATATCTCCGCCGTACTGATCGGTCCGCTTGTTGGTATAAGAGGAGATGAAGTTGGAAAGCAGATAACCCACGATACCAGAGATCTCGATGATATCGAAACCTGCTTCGACTGAGCGCCGGGCGCCTTCAGCATTATTCTGGATCGTCCGCTCGATGTCTTCCAGGGTCATCTCTTTCGGAGGCCGGAAAATAGGAAGCTTCTGAGGAACATTGGAAGGACCGATTGTATAGGGTAGCTCAATACCGCCTACGCGGCCGCAATCCATCAGCTGCAAGCAGGACACGGTATCATACTTCTTGATGGCTTTGTTCAGTCGGGTTAGTCCAGGGATGAACTTGTCGTCCCAGATTGCCATCATGCCGACGTAGCCTTTGCCAGCACCGATCGGGTCGGTATACGCGCCCTGGGTGGTAACCCAACCGGCGCCGCCGCGGGCCTGGGCTTCCATATAGCCGACTTCTTTATCAGCAACATAGCCGTCGCGGTAGTTAAAGTTGGTCTCGGTAGAAGCATACTTGATTCTATTCTTGCATTCCACCTTCCCAATCTTGATCGGGCTGAAAATATGAGGGTATTTCTTTAATCCCGGTAACATTTCACCAGCCATTGTATTCTCCTTTTACCATGATTCAGTGGATTCGAAAGATTAACAATACTATGAAACCTGGCCGTAAGTCTCCGAGCACCTCCTTTCGTTCCTGAGCGATGTTTTCGGCCGACGTGTCCACTAGGAAAAAGCCTACCGTAGAAAACGGATGGAAGTTTCCAACATCGCGAGAAGTATATGATATAACAAAATTATTTTTGGGAAAAGCAGAGATGAACGAGCATTCGCTCATCTTTTAACATACGACTCTTTTGTTTGTCAAGATTTTTTCTTCTGCCCTTAAAATAAATTAGCTGAACAAAATCTGGTCAGTGCCAGGCAGTCAGAGGCCGTTCATCATGACATCGTTTTTTTATATGTGCAACAGCTGTGTCACGAGAAACTGCCAGCGATACGGAAAACAAACAGCTTGCCATTTTCACCCAATGCTGTTAAGGGAAAAAACAAGTACAGCCGCGGGTGCTGCAGCACATTGTAACTTGTTTCAGCGTGCAAAAAGGAGCTGATATCATGGCAGAAAACAGACCGCCAATGGATTATGCCTGGCAAGGGAAGTCACTGGATTTGTTTATCGAAGAGCACAAACAATGGGTGGAGACCAAAGGTATCGATGGTGAACGTGCGGTCATTGTCGGCGCTGATTTCACTGGTGTAAATCTGGAGTATGCTGATCTGCGTGCCGCGATATTCGAGGAGTGTAATTTCACTGAAGCCAACCTGCTTTCAGTTACCTTCCGGGGAGCGAGCCTCAGGAAATCGCTGCTGGTACGCGCGTCGATGCCGTGGGCTATTCTGCGCTTTTCTGACCTTGCGGGTGCCGACTTTTCCGAGGCCGATCTGAGAAGTGTCGATTTTCAGGAGGCTGACATGAGAAAGGTCTGTCTCAGTGGTGCGGTACTTGAAGAAGCTGTTCTAATTGGCGCAAATCTCGAGGGCGCTGTTCTATCCGACGTATCTCTCGAACTCGCGGATTTGAGGGAGGCCAACTTGACCGGGGCTGTGCTTACCGGAGCGAGTCTTCTGGCCGCAAACCTGAAGGATGCCGATCTGGAAGGAGCTGATCTCACGGGCGCGGTTGATGTGGATCTCGAACGATTGGTGCAGGCAAAGACGCTGTACCAGGCGAAGCTGGATGAAGAAGTACTGAAGGCAGTTCAGAACGCTTTTCCGCAGCTGCTGCTCAGGCCATCGAGCCAGCCGTAACGACTCTGAGGATAGCTGAAAAGGGTAGGGTAATGAAGGGATAAACAAAGACTCCCTGCGCCGGTATAAACGTGCGGCGCAGGGAGTGGGTTTTTCATTGAGGAGGGAGTCTATGCCTACATTTCAAACATGTTCATCACGTTGAGCAGCTTCGTGCGGATGATGCCGTCCATGGGG
>JAGOGO010000024.1:0-19950 GCA_017996625.1 Deltaproteobacteria bacterium
GTTTCCACATTATTCAGGTTTGTCGGCTTATCCCACAAACCACGGTCAGTAGCGTGCACGTATTTGGCCCGCGGCTCACCGGTGCGGCCCTCTATGGAGGCAAAAAGCGCTGACGACTCACCGCACACAAAGGCCCCGCCGCCACGATTGATTTTCAGATCGAAATCGAAATCAGTACCGAGAATACCTTCACCGAGAAGACCGGCCTCACGGCAGCTTTCAATGGCAATGCCGACATTTTTTACCGCAAGCGGGTACTCATTGCGCACGTATATATACCCTAAATTGGAACCGATCGCATAGGCGCCGATCAACATGCCTTCCAAAACTGAGTGAGGATTGCCTTCGAGAAGGCTGCGATCCATGTATGCACCTGGATCACCTTCATCCGCATTGCAGATGACGTACTTGGGACTTCCCTTGGCCTTGCGGGTGGCATCCCATTTCCAGCCGGTCGGAAAACCACCGCCACCGCGGCCGCGCAGGTTGGCCTTGATTATTTCCTCAATGACTGCTTCGGGGGACACCCCTTTCAGCACCTTGGCCAGAGCACTGTAACCGCCGATAGCCAGGTAATCATCCAGGCTGGTTGGGTCAATTTGACCGTTCATCCCGAACACCAGCCGCATCTGCTTCTTGTAGAACGGTACCTCATTCTCGCACAGAATCTTTTCCTTGCTGACCGGATCGCGGTAGGTCAGCCGATCCAACACCTCTCCGCCCAGGACCGTCTTTTCAATGATCTCGGCAGCATCACCAAGACCTACCCGCTGGTAGAAGATCTTCTGAGGGTGAATCACAACCAACGGGCCGCGCTCGCAGAACCCGTGACACCCGCTGGTACGCACATCAATGGTGTCGGTAAGATTTCTCTTCTCGATTTCGCTCTTAAATCCATCAATGAGCTTCTGAGTGCCGTATGCGAGACAGCCAGTTCCAGCACAGATGGTGATACACGGTTTCTTCGGGTCACGACTGCTGCGAATCTTTTCCTGCAGGCTCAACAGTTCATCAGGCGATTTAATCTTCTTCATCAGTCTCTACCTTCTTACCCAACTTCTTAAATAGCTTGTTAGTTTTCGCAATGGTCATATTGCCCTGGTATTCGCCGTCAACTACCAAAATCGGGCCGAGTGCACAGGCGCCAAGGCAGTTTACGGTTTCATAGGTGTACTCCAGGTCGGGACTGGTCTCTCCGGCTTTGAGGCCGAGCGTGCGCTCCATATGCTCCCCGATCAACGGTGCCCCGCGCACATGGCAGGCAGTACCCAGACATAAGCTCAACTGGTGCTTGCCGCGTGGCGTCAGACTAAAGGCCTTGTAAAAGGTGCACACCTCAAACACTTGGCTGATGGACACGCCGAGTTCCTCACTGACCGCCTTCAATACGTCCTGGGGGAGGTAATTGAAAGCCTTCTGCACATCCTGCAGGATGGGAATAAGAAAGCTTTTATCGCGGTCATATCGTGCAACTATTTCCTGTACCTTTTCTTTCATCATACTATCCTTTTGTAAGCTCAATCAGCTAAACCACGTTCCCTAGTACTAGAGCTTTGTCTTCTGCGCGAGCTTGTCATACTCTTTATTGACCCGCTTCTGAATCTCCTCGATCAGCTCGGGAGTAAGGTGGCGAAAGCGGCCCTGCGGCTTAAGATACTCGATAACCGGCCGCAGTTCCGGCGTTTCCACGGTCAAACGGTACTTGCCATCCACCACCTCGTACAGAGGGAAGACCCCGGTCTCAACCGCCAGACGGCCGATCCAGATCGCTTTCTCAGTCGGAATGCGCCATCCCGTAGGGCAGATCGAGAGGATATGAACATATGCCGGTCCTGGTGCAGCCGCAGCTTTTTCGACTTTGCTGATCAAGTCAAACGGATAACTGGAGCAGGCCGTCGCCACATACGGAATGTTATGTGCTACAGCGATCTCCGCCATGTTTTTTTTCCAAGTTATCTGCCCTGGCTTCGTTTTCCCTGCCGGCGACGTTGTCGTGGCTGCGCCGAAAGGGGTCGCTGAAGAGCGCTGAATACCGGTATTCATGTACGCCTCGTTATCATAACAGACATACACAAAGTTGTGACCCCGCTCAAACGCTCCGGACAGCGCCTGCAGCCCGATATCACTGGTTCCGCCATCACCGCCCATGCCGAGGAACACCGTATTCTTCTCAGGCAGCTTGCCTTTGCGGACCATTGCTTTGGTACCCGCTTCCGCACCGGAAGCAACGGCTGCCGCATTCTCAAACGCTACATGGATCCACGGCACCCGCCAATTGGTATTCGGCAGCGGCGAGGAAACGATCTCCATACAGCCGGTAGCGCTGGCCACGACCACGTTCTTACCGAGAGCCTTCGCAACCAGTCGTACCGCCAGTGCTTCAGCACAGCCTTGGCAGGCTCGATGTCCGGGGCTGAAGTATTCTTTCTTGGTTACTAGTCTGCTTGCATAAACGTTTAATGCTTCCATTACTCATAGCCTCGTAATAGGTATGCGTTATACGGCGGCATTGTGCGACGCCGTTACTATTCTCGGACTCCGTGATAAACGTAGTCTTCCTGCCGCACCGTGCCCCGGCTCATTTCTTCAGCCTGCTGGTACATGGCAATGAAGTCATCCGGTGATACGTCACGGCCGGCCAGTCCACAGATAAAGTTCGTCACAGACGGAGCATGCTCTTCCTCATATAAGGCAGAACGGATTTCACTGGATACCGGTCCGCCGGGACCGCCAAACGAAATAGCACGATCGATCACAACCAGCCGCTTGAGCCCCCGGGTTACCTCTCGCAGTTCCTCAAAAGGAAATGGTCGCCAGAGACGGAGTCGTATCTGTCCAACCGGCTTGCCTTGGGAGCGAAGCTCATCTACTGCGAGAGAAGCAGTTTCACTGAAGCTTCCCATCGTCACGTATGCCACCTCAGCGCCGTCCAGACGATAGGTTTCCACCGGCTTATAGGAGCGTCCCACGACCTCATGCAGCTCGCTCCAGGCCTTCACAATCTCCGGCTTGGATGCGATCAAGGCCTCATCCTGGGCCTTCTTGGTCTCTGTGAAAATAAAAGGCATCCCAAACGCGCCCATCGTTACCGGCCGGTCAGGATGAAGCTGATTAACCGGCTTGAATTCCGGCAGATATTTCTTGACCTGATCCTCATCCCAGTACTCGATCGGCTCGATCATGTGCGTGAGAATAAAGCCGTCCATATTAATCATGACCGGCAGCGAGACATTCGCAGCTTCCGCCACACGGTACGCGAACATCACATGGTCGAATACTTCCTGTCCGTTTTCAACAAAGACCTGAATCCAGCCGCAATCGCGCACTGACATGACATCGGTATGATCGTTCCAGATACTCAGTGGCCCCGAGAGAGAACGGTTGGCCAGGATCATGACAATGGGCAGACGCAGTGATGCCGCAATAAATACAATCTCGTTCATCAGCGCCAGCCCCTGAGAGCTCGTACACGTGAAAGTCCGGGCCCCCACTGCTGAAGAACCGCAACACACACTCATAGCCGAGTGTTCAGACTCAACCGGAATGAATTCAGCATCCAATTCACCATCAGCCACCAGCTCGGAAAGATGCTCCACGATATGGGTCTGGGGCGTGATTGGATAGGCAGCCACCACATCGACATCGGCCATCTTTACCGCTTCCGCAGCAGCCAATGAAACTTCAATTCCAACTCGTTTACCCATCTATTCTTCCTCCTGGACCATGGTTATACACCCGGTAATGCACTCCTGGGCGCAGATGCCGCATCCTTTGCAGTAGAAAAGGTCGGCCTCAAAGAAACCATCCGCAGTCTTCTGGATGGCCATGTCCGGGCAAAATATATAACACACACCGCATCGAATACAGTGATCCGTATTCACTATGGGCCGCAGCGACCGCCAATCACCAGTTTTATAGGCGCACGCATTTCCGGCATTGCTTACCGCGCAGCCTACTTCGAGATCCTGCCAGGTAAGTTCTTCATCCATCTTTGCCACGGTATTCTCCTTTACCATGATTAATTCACAATTTTCGTTTCTTCATATGCCCGTTTTAAGGCCTTGATGTTCTTCTCGGCAATTCTGCCGAAACGATGCTGAAGCGGAGGAATCAGGGATTCCTGATGAACTACCTCCTGGGCTTTCAGCAAAGCACCCAGCATGGTAGTGTTGGTGATCGGAAGGCCCAATTCGGCAAGTGCAATACTCGTGGCGTTCACCGTCGCCAAGGTGTGCTTAATGTCTAGTTCCTTCTTAAGCTCCTCTCCCGAGAATCGCGTGTTGGCGATCAGGATGCCATCCGGTTTCAAGCCCGAAGCAACGTTTACCAGCCGCAGAATGCTCGGGTCAAGAACGAGAACCAGATCGGGCCGTGTAACGTTGGCTCGAATGCGAATCGGTTTATCATCAATGCGGCAAAATGCCGCCACCGGAGCTCCTCTGCGTTCCGGACCGAAACTGGGAAATGCCTGAGCGTATTTTCCTTCTAGAATGGCTGCCAGAGCAAGCATCTCAGCGGAAGTCACCGCTCCCTGCCCGCCCCGTCCGTGTAGCCGAATCTCGATCATGACTCTACTCCTGCGATTTACAGAACGATTCTTTACACTTGAATGCTACTGAAAAAAATTAGCACATTGTTACTATCAGGAAGGCGTCTTGTCAAGCTCTTCCCGGTTCGGAATAAAAAAAAATTGCTAGATTTTAGCTAGTATAGCGCCTTTACCAAAGCTACTTAACTGCTGCAATGAAGCTAAACCTCCCGTCTCCCCTCGAGAGAAGAACGTAAGGTCGATTCATCGATATACTCGATCTCGGCGCCTCGGGGAATGCCCTGGGCAATTCTGGTGACTTTTACTGCCAGCGGCTTGATGAGCTTGGCCAAATAAACCGCAGTCGTCTCTCCCTCCCGCGTAGGATTGGTCGCAAGAACCACCTCTCGAATGTGCCCGTGCTCAAGCCGCTGCATCAGGCGTTCGACGGTGAGGTCGTCCGGGGATATATTCCGCAGCGGCGAGATCACGCCGTGCAGCACATGGTACGTTCCGCGGTACTGGCCGGTACGTTCGATCGCCGCCACATGGGACGGCGTTTCTACAACACAGATTGTATCCGAGTCAGCCCGTTCACTACGGCAGACCGGGCATGGATCGCTGTCAGTTATATTGCAGCACACCGAACAGAGTGAAACGTGTTCTTGGACGTCGAGAATTGCCCGAGCCAGCGCCTGAACTTCGGATTTCGGCCGGGAGATAAGATTGTAGGCCAGCCGGGTTGCTGTCTTTTCACCGATGCTGGGGAGTTTAGACAACTCCAGGATAAGCCGCTGTATGGTACCTGATTGCATATTTATTTCTCTTCAAGACGCAATAGTTCATTTGCCGAATTCGGCCCGGCCGGTCCGGCAAAGCGCCTGGTCAGGCGTTACTATGCATTACTTGTATCTCAAAAAGTAAATCTCGGAAGGGAATACGGTAAAGTATACTGCACCGGCAGATACTCACATCGAGATGAAATACTCGCTCGCGAAGGATAGAAGCTGGCCTCTGAGCACTGGCCGCGAATTAGGCTTTAAAACAAACCAGGTATATTGATGCCGAGGCCTCCAGTGAGTTTTGACATCTCCGCAGAAACCATTTCCTGGGATTTCTTAAAGGCGTCGTTCACAGCCGCCTGGATCAGATCCTGAAGCATTTCGACATCATTCGGATCGACCACTTCACGATCGATAGTGATGCTCACCACTTCCTGCTTTCCATTGGCAACCACGACTACCATGCCGCCGCCGGCAGAACCTTCAACTTTCCTTTCTGCAAGCTCCTCTTGAAGCTTCGCCATTTGCGTCTGCAGCTTCTGCGCCTGCCGCATAATATCGCCGAGTCCTTTTACCATGAGTCTTTCCTTGCCGTAGAGTGTGCAGCCGAGAAACCGGCTCGATCAGCCGGGTATGTTTTTCATCCCATGACTGCATAATATTACTAACATTTCACAACTTTTTCAATGCAATGACGAAAAAAGCATGTTCCCGACATGTCTAATTCGTTATTTTGATCTCTGCAATTCCGCCTCCGAAAAGGCTGAGAGCTTCCCGCACCAAAGGATGCGTCCTCGCCTCGTCGCGCATTTTTTCACGGGCTTGAGCTGCCGTAAGACCCGAATTGTCTGCATGCTCGGAACCGTTGCCCGCGCTTTCCAGCACAGCGACCTTCAGTGATTTTCCAAAGTGCTCAGTACAGAGTCCGGCAAGCTCCCGTCGTTTTGATTCTTCCCGCAGGCTCTCAGAGAAAATAGTCTTTGCCGGGAATTCGATCTGCAGATGTTCGTCATCGAGGCTAAGCACGGTTCCATGATCAAGCAATGAGCCAAGCAGCGGCTTGCGGGCCCGAACAAACTCTTTGAAAGCTAGCCAGCGCTCCTCCACAGCAGCTTTGCCGTGTAATCCGGCCATGGGGAAGGCCTCCGAAGAATCAGGCGCCGCCATACCGGTCTCCGGACGGAGAAGTGAGGCTCCCGGCAGCACCCCCCCTTCGGTCTGCAGATGCTCACTATCTGGCTCATCAGATACTCTCGTAGTCGATTTCGCTGAAGGCTTTTCCTGCATTTTCTCTTGCAAGCTGCCCAGTTTCTTCAAAATAGTCTGAAATGACGTGCCACTCGGAAGAAGTGCAAGCCGCAGCAGCAAAGCTTCGACCACGACTTTCGGCATTGTGGCGCGATAAACCAGCGTCTCACTTTCAATAAGCAATCGTACCATCATCTGAAGCCGTTCCAAAGAAACCGCGGCACTCCGGCGTCGCAGGTCGTCAATTGCCTGATCCTCGAGACCGGAAAACAGCACCGGTTCCTTGCTGATGCGGGCAATCATAAGATTTCGGACGTCTCCGACCAAGTCCCGGTAGAAATTTCTGAGGTCCGTGCCGTGATCGAAAACTGCAGCAGTCAGTTCGAGACAATCCGACAGCCGGCTTTCCAACACCGCATCCACGATGCCCGCCACGAGGTCATGGTCAGCGATGCCCAGGCATTCAATGACGTCCCGGTCCTCCACCGTAGTTCCCGCATAGGTCACCAGCTGATCCACCATACTCTGTGCATCGCGCAAGCTTCCATCAGCCTCTCGGCTGATCAGCTGCAGTCCACGCTGACTCAGCGTGATTCCTTCGGCCTGGGCAATCGCCTGTACGTGTCCGGCAATTACCTCGGCAGGGATCTTCTTAAAATCATAGCGCTGACAGCGGTCGACAACCGTACGAATAATCTTGTGCGGCTCAGTCGTCGCAAAGATAAAAATAACATGTCGCGGCGGTTCTTCGAGCGTCTTGAGGAACGCATTAAACGCGGGGGTCGAAAGCATATGAACTTCATCGACAATAAATATCTTGAAGCGGTGCTTCTGAGGAAGGTACCGGATTGTTTCCTGCAGGTCGCGCACATGATCCACTCCCGTATTGGAGGCTCCATCGATTTCAAATACATCGGGTGCTATGGACCGGGTGATCTCCAGGCATGAGTCACAGTGGTTGCATGGCACCGGACCAGGTCCTTCCACACAATTCAGCGCCTTGGCGAGAATGCGAGCGACCGATGTCTTGCCTACACCACGAGGACCGGCGAACAGAAAGGCCTGGGCGATCCGCTTGCTGCGAAGCGCATTCTGCAGTGTCTGAACGACGGCTTTCTGTCCGACCACCTCTTCAAATATTTGCGGACGCCATTTTCGTGCTAATACCTGATATGACATACTGGAGTTATTCAAGAATTTTCAGGTGAAAGGTGCCAGGATCCTGCTTTAGCGCTGAATTCCATTGGCTCAAAAAAATGGATAGCCAGGCACTCCTGCGGCACACGATCCAGCTACTACCGCTGCTTCCTTCCGGACCTGACGGGGTTCATAACCTTTTCGTTGCGCAGGACCCGGCTATCACAAGGCGGAGAGAGAGGGATTCGAACCCTCGGTACACCTTTTGGGCGTACACACGATTTCCAGTCGTGCCCCTTCAGCCAGCTCGGGCATCTCTCCGGATTCGTCGTGGTGTCTGCCTGCAGCTCACGTTCGCTATACTGATGAAGCGTTCTTCCCTTATAGCAAAGAACAGGCCCCTTGACAACCACTGAGATCATAATTTTTTTTCGGATTCAAAGATGCCCGGCCGTAGTCAAGAATTTCTCCAAGTATACGAACGCGGGGTCAGGGAGTCAAGACTATACCGCCTACCTCAGCATCACCGCAGGCCTACATTCCTTTTGAGGATCATCTACTGCGATTGCGTTCAGATGCTCAGGCGGTGATGCGCTCCCCCTCCCTAGACGATCAAAAGCAACTAATACATAAACAGAATTTTCTTTCAAAAACTGCATGACGTCTCCTGCTAGATACATCTTTCTACTGTATTGTGCCAAACATTCTACTCGTTTCCTTGACTTCTCCTACTGGGTTATTATCCTTTCTGTGGGAGAAAAAGAAGGGATAGAAAAGGAGATTATTGCATTATGAAAAAGTTTGTACCCAAGGATGAACAGATCATCAATGAGAACGTTCAGGATGACGTCCAGGCTGGTACTTCCTTGAAGGACACTGATATTAATGAGTACGGAGTATTGCCGGTAAAGGGGCTGGTTCTCTTTCCCCACGCTCCTGCACCGCTTGCAATCGGGAAGGATCGATCGATCCGCCTGATTAACAATACTCTTAAAGAGAATCAAGATATCGTCGTCGTCGGTATCAAACCCGAAGCGCTTGAGAAGGAAGAACCCGCACCTGACGATCTCTATACCGTAGGTACGCTCGCTCGCGCCTATAAGATGATCAAACTCAACGAGAACTATTACCAGATTGTTTTCCAGGGCATAAGCCGAGTCGAGATACTCGATTACACCCAGGTCAATCCTTATCTTCGCGCCCGGGTACGGGATGTCGAAGAGGATCGGAGCCGCGATCGGCAGGTTGAAGCTTTGGATATCAACCTGCGGAAGCTTTTTGATCGCTATCTGCAGCTTACTAACATTAATTTCCCCGTCGACCTTCTCACCGGTCATGATCAGCATCCGGCTGACTTGAGCTATACTGTTGCTGCCCATATGGATCTGGATGTAGCTCTGCAGCAAGAGATTCTGGAAATGTCTGACCTCAAGGAACGGCTGCAGATACTGATTCAGCTGCTCTCAAATAAGCTGGACGCGCTTGAGCTCAGTCAGGAGATCCAGAACAAAATGAAGCGCGGCATTGAAAAGAATCAGCGGGAAGCATTGCTGCGCGAGCAGATGAAAACCATCCAAAAAGAGCTAGGCATGGATGACGGTCAGTCCTCCGAGCTCGAAGACTTTCGAAAACGCATCGAAGAGGCTGATCTTCCTGCCGAAGCCCTCAAGACTGCCAACCAGGAGCTCGATCGGCTTTCCAAGATGTCTCCGGCGGCAGCAGAGTACACTGTCTCCCGGACGTATCTCGAGTGGATACTTGACTTGCCTTGGAACAAAACCACTGCTGACAATCTTGAGATTGAGAACGCTCGTCGCATTCTGGATGAAGATCACTACGGGCTCCAGAAGGTCAAAAAGCGCATTCTTGAATACCTTGCCGTGCGCAAACTCAAACAGGACCTGCGCGGTCCGATTCTCTGCTTCGTGGGTCCTCCCGGTGTTGGCAAGACGTCGCTCGGCCGTTCGATTGCGCGTAGCTTGGGCAGAAAGTTTGTGCGTATTTCTCTCGGCGGCATTCGCGACGAGGCTGAAATCCGCGGGCATCGGCGAACTTACGTTGGTGCACTGCCCGGCCGAATCATTCAAAGCCTGAGAAAGGCGGGCACGTCAAATCCGGTGTTCATGCTGGATGAAATTGATAAACTGAGTGCTGACTTCCGTGGCGATCCGTCTTCCGCGCTCCTCGAAGCACTCGATCCTGAGCAGAACAACTCATTTTCCGACCACTACCTGGAGATTCCTTACGATCTTTCCAAGGTACTGTTCGTTACTACTGCCAATCTGCTCGATCCGATTCCTCCCGCGCTTCAGGACCGTCTCGAAGTCATCCACATCCCGGGTTATGTCGATGAGGAAAAACTCCTAATCGCGAAGCGTCACCTTCTGCCCCGGGAACGTGCTGAGCATGGGATGACTGAAGATCAGATCACGATTACTGATGATGGTATGGCCGAGGTTATTCGTTTCTATACCCGCGAGGCAGGGGTACGGAACCTGCAGCGTGAAATCGCCTCGCTCTGTCGCGGAGTCGCCATCGACATTGCGGCCGGAAAAGCACAGCATATTTCCGTTGATCCGCAAGCTGTTCCCAGGATTCTCGGCAGTCGCAAATTTCTGCCGGAAACAGAGGTTCGAAACTGGGGACCGGGATTGTGCACGGGGCTTGCCTGGACACCAGTCGGCGGGGAGTTGATCTTCGTCGAAGTCAACCGCATGAAAGGCGGCAAGAGTCTCATTCTTACCGGTCAGCTCGGAAACGTCATGAAGGAATCTGCTACTGCTGCGCTTTCCTATATCCGGTCCCACAGCCAGGAACTCGGTTTGGATGAGGACTTCTACCACAACATCGACCTGCATATCCACGTTCCGGCTGGAGGAATCCCCAAAGATGGACCATCTGCCGGCGTGGCGATCTTCTGTGCCCTGGTTTCGCTGCTAACCGGGCAGCCGGTACGGAAGGATGTGGCGATGACCGGGGAGATCACCTTGCGTGGAGATGTGCTTGCGGTGGGTGGAATTAAGGAAAAAGTTCTCGCCGCTGCTCGCGGCGGCATGAAGACAGTGATTCTGCCCGAGATCAACCGCAAAGATCTCGAGGACATTCCTGAGCACAGCATCCAGGAGATTGATATCAGATTTGTCCACCACATGGGGGAAGTGCTCGATATCGCCATTCCCCTGGTAAAAGCGAATGCAGAGCGGGTACCCGCTTCTTACTATGAAGCGTGTCGGTATGGTACCTGTCAGCCGTACGAGCAGATTCACCAGAATTAGCTGAAAAGGCACGAGCCTTCATCAGATAACGCCTGCGTGTGGAGGGGCGAGGGTAACCTCGCCCTTTTTTCTCCCATCCCTTCCGGTACTCTGCCGTTCCTTTTCTACTCTTCACCGTGTCGCTCTTACCTTAAAACCCGACCGTAATCCTGCCTCACTGCCACAAAAATAAGGCGAATGCGAGCGGACAATGCGGCATTTTTCCCTTGAAATACCTCGCTGAATTTTACTATACTCGTTACTTTATAGTACACAAGAAGTCTGAACTCAGGCAGTCTTCCTGCATTACGATGCTCCACCCTGTATTGTGTAGTCGAAAGAACCAATGGACTGGATCAGATACCTTGGACGATTTACGCTGACGGCTATCAGAAATCTTGGCAAACCAGGAGTGTTTCTCCTGAAAAGCCTGTTCTGGACTTTCGCTCCGCCGTTCAAGTTCAGCCGCTTCATTAAACAACTTGAATTCATCGGTGTAAAATCCACCTTCATCGTTCTTCTCACCGGAGCCTTCACCGGTATGGTCCTTGGGATCCAGGGCTATTATTCCCTCAATAAATTCGGAGCCGAAGCCCTGCTCGGACCCGCAGTTGCGCTGTCGCTTATCCGCGAGCTCGGACCGGTCATCTCCGCACTCATGGTCACTGGCCGGGCCGGCTCGGCACTGACCGCTGAAATCGGCATTATGCGCATATCCGAGCAGATCGATGCACTGGAGATCATGGCTCTCAGCCCTTTCCGCTATCTCATTGTGCCGAACCTGCTCGCAGGTATCATTTCTCTTCCGCTCCTCGGCAGTATATTCAATGTCGTCGGCATCTACGGCGGCTACCTCGTCGGCGTGAATTTGCTCGGTCTCAACGAAGGCGCCTACTTTGGCGAAATGCAAAACTATGTCGATATGCAGGATATCATCGACGGTCTGACAAAATCGCTCTGCTTTGGAGTGATTATCAGCTGGATCTGCTGCTATAAAGGTTATACTGCAGGATATGGAGCTGCCGGAGTCAGCAAGGCCACTACTCAGGCAGTCGTGGCTGCGTCGGTTTTTATTCTCATTTGGGATTACTTTTTAACCTCTGTCATGTTCTAGGGTCACATGATCGACGTCATCGATCTTCGCAAGTCTTTTCAAGGCACCGAAGTGCTCAAAGGGGTCTCGCTGCGGGTAGAGAAGGGAGAAATCCTCGCTCTTATCGGCGGCAGTGGTAAGGGCAAGAGCGTGCTGCTCAAACATATTGTCGGTCTCCTTAAGGGCGACAGCGGCACAGTGCTTATCGACGGAGAGGAAATAGCCCGGGCCCGCGGAAAGGATCTCGAGCGGATTCGCAGCAAGTTCGGTTTTTTGTTTCAAGGAGGAGCTCTTTTTGATTCTCTCTCGGTATTCGATAACGTCGCTTTTCCTCTTCGTGAGAAAACCCGACTTCGGGAAACGCAGATTAAAGAAAAGGTCATGCACCAGCTGGAGCTCGTGGGACTTGTCGGCGGCGAGAACAAGTATCCAGCCGAGCTAAGCGGAGGCATGAAGAAGCGAGCGGCTTTTGCCCGCTCTCTGATTATTGATCCGGAAATCATGCTCTTCGATGAACCCACAACCGGTCTGGATCCAATTATCACGAACACGATTCATGAGTTGATCAAAGATATCCATACTCGCATCAGGTTCACCGGAATTATTGTATCACACGAAATTCCCAAGGTTTTTTCAGTGGTTCAAAAAGTAGCGCTGCTCGACCAGGGGAAGATCGTTGCCGCCGAAAAGGCTGACGAGGTGATGGCGACTAAAAATGCCGCCCTTCAGAATCTGATTAACGAAAGTATCTAAGACACACGTCCATATCTCTATAGGGAGCAAGAGTTCATGAGAAAACTTGATACAGAGCTGATTGTCGGTTTGTTCCTGATCATCGGTATCGCATGTCTTACCTATTTGTCAATTAAGCTCGGCAGAATGGAGATTATCGGTGGGGAAGGCTATCAGATTTACGCCGAATTCAGCGATGTCGGTGGACTCAAAAAGGGTGCAACCGTGGAAATCGCGGGTGTTGAGGTCGGCAGGATCAAACAGATTTCTCTCTCCGACTATAAAGCCAAAGTTACCCTTCAACTTACGGAAGGGGTTAAGATTCCTGACGATGCAATCGCTGCAATAAAGACAAAGGGGCTGCTCGGAGAAAAATTCCTCCAGATTTCTCCCGGAGCTTCTGACGAAATCATTCCACCTGGTGGGACCCTCTGGGATACGCAGCCGCCCCTCGACATCGAGCGAGCTATCGGCAATTTTCTTTTTGGTTCTGTGGAAAAGTAAGGCAATCAGAGCACTGGATAAAGGGAATAGGCTATGGGGAAAAAACCACATGTGTTACTTGCAGTATTTTATTTAAGTTTTTGCTTCATCACACTTTTTTGTGTTGGAAACGCAACTGCATCCTTCAGCACTACCAGCTTCCAGCACCATTCGGGACTTCATCTCTCTGATGTACCGCTTACTCTTTCCTCAAGCGACGATCCTGTTCTCCTGGCAGCCGCCTCTGATGAGGGCACTTCTGATCAGTCTGCCCCTTCCTCAAATCCGGCACTCGATAGTGATGATGAATTCTACGATCCCTTTGGCTACGACGAAGAGCAAGCAGACACCATCGCCGATCCGATCCAATCGGTCAACCGACCATTGTACGTCTTCAACGATAAGGTGTACTTCTGGCTTCTGAAGCCGGCGGCCCAAGGGTATGGCCACGTTATGCCTGAGCCGGCACGGCAGTCTGTAAAAAAATTCTTCTTCAACCTGCGCGGCCCGATCCGCTTCGTCAACTGTCTGCTCCAGGGAAAAGGCTGCGGAGCCGTGAACGAATTGAGCCGCTTCACGGTCAACACTACCGTCGGCATTCTCGGATTCTTTGATCCTGCGACGAACTGGTTTCACCTGCAGACCTCTGAGGAAGATTTCGGCCAGACGCTCGGCCGCCATATGGGGCCAGGGTTTTTCCTGACCGTCCCGTTCAAGGGTCCATCGAGCCTGCGGGACAGTGTCGGCTCTCTGGTCGATCTGCTGATCGTGCCGACCTGGTACGTAATCAGCAACTACGGCCTTCTGTATACTGGCGTACAGGTTTTTGAAGCTGTAAATGAAACCTCCCTTACTATCGGAGAATACGAGGATCTCAAGGCGGGTGCAATTGACCCGTATATTGCTATTCGCGACGCATACTACCAGCACCGCGAAGATTTGATCGAGCGATAACCTCTCAAAGGAGTTATACCGTTATGACCGCTAGAAGCTGGACCATCGTTTTGGCATTGGCTGTTTTATTGCTCATGGCCAGTCCGGGCTTTGCCCAGGGAACCAGCGCAACCCAGCAGCTGCAGGAAGCTGCTCAAGAGATTACTTCTATTTTGGATCAATGCGCTAAGAAAAATGATTTCAATGAGGACTGCCAGGAGCAGATCGTGGAAGTGGCTGACCGCCGCTTTGACTGGAAGGAAATGGCTAAACGATCGCTTGCTCGCGCCTGGAGAGACAGAACTCCTCAAGAGCAGGAGGAGTTTACGCGTCTGTTCCGGGAGCTCCTCAAGTCAACCTATATCAAGAAGATTGCCAGCTACGGTGGTGAAAAGGTCGTTTTCGAAGGCGAACGCATCGAGGGCAAATACGCGATGGTTGAATCCTCGATCATTTTGCCCCGAGAGAACCGCAAGGTTCCAGTTAGCTATCGGCTTCTCCAACAGGGCGATCGCTGGCTGATCTACGACGTTGTTATTGAAGGAGTCAGCCTGGTTAACAATTATCGCTCCCAGTTCAACGACATCTTGCAGACGTCCTCCTTCGACGAGTTGCTGAAGAAGATCGAGAAGCGGATTTCTGACGAGAAGGCGACTTCCCCGGCACCTGGAGCAGTGCCAAAGAAGGAGCTTTAGTTTCCATGGGCAGACACGTGGGTCTGCCCCTACGTCGCATTCAACACTCGACTTGAATCTTGAATTTCGTTATTTCGGACTCTTCGTCCCACTGCTCCGTGCTTAATTGCTCTTCGCTCCGCTGCGCGTTGAGGTTTCGTGCTTCAGCACGAACCGAAATCCCGCCGAAGGCGGGACTCCTTTGCCTAGATCACGCCCCGATAGTAGGCCAACTTTCTTGCATACGGAGCAAAACGGTCCACGATGCTCTTTTGCTCCTCCAGCCTGAGCGATACAAAATTCCTGGCCACTGACGCGAGCGTCCTCACCTCCTCGGGAGTCGAGCACCCGACAATCGCTACGGTTACGTGCTGAGAAAGCGCATAGCGGATCAGCACCTCCGCTGAAATACCCTGCTCAGGGTAAAGGTAGTGAGACGCGCCCAGAACCTTCATGCCGATGACCGCTATTCCTTCTTCATGTGCCCGGGCGATGAGGTCCACAAAGCCACCAAGAGCTCCTTCTACCGGATTTATCGGGATCATGATCGAATCTACCGGCCACTGCAGCATCGCCTGCTCGATAATAGAAGGGTCATGGTGGCCAGTGACGCCAATATGTTTCACCAGTCCCTGCTCCTTCGCTTCCAGAAATGCTTCCAGGGCCCCTCCACGGCCAGCGATCTGCCGCACTTCACCGGCTGAGCGCACATCATGGATCTGCCACAAATCGAGATGCGGAATCCGCATCGTTCTGAGCGTAATTTCCAGCTCGGCTAAAGCGCCGTCCCGGGTTCGCTGAGCTGATTTGCTGGCCTGAAACGCACCAGCTCGATGCTCGGGATGTGCTGACCAGATCCGGCCGTAGTATTCTTGGCTTCCGGCATAGGCAGCCGCAGAATCAAAATACCTGATTCCCTCGTTAACGGCTTCTTCAATTACAGACTGCGCCTCTCGGTGTCGATCGTAGGTGCGCAGCACTCCTTCTCCTCCCAGGCCGACAATGGTAACGGTTCGGCCACTTCGTCCAAATTCCGTCGTGCTGAGCCTGGTATCCATAAAAACACCTCCTCCCTCACCGAGAGAACAAAAAGCAGATTGGTTGAATAGAAAATATTTCACCATTTAACCACTTGTCGAATTAACCATTCAACAACTTTACCATTCTACCAATTACCAGTTTGACCAATCAACCAATCCACCATTTAACCATTTTACCTCTCCTCCATCTAATGAACTCCCGGCTTCCTGCACACCAGCTGTGCAACTGCCCGGAGCGGAGCCTCTCGGACTCCTTCTGAATAATGGATCATATTCCACTCAGCAAACCAGTCGTAGAGTTCGCCCGGCTTCAACAGAAAGGCCGGATTGGTCGGCCTCCCGAATACTGCCTGGTCCTCAGTATACGTCTCATAGATAAGAATACCCCCAGGGCTAAGGGCCTCCTTGATCCAGGGAATCAATGGCCTATGGAGATAACGAAAGACCAGAATCCCGCCGAACTTTTCTCGAGGAAACGGGTTCTTTTCAGCCTGCTCCAAGTCGATCTGCCAGGTTTCAATCACCACTCCTTCCTGGCGCGCCCGCTCCTCACCAATGGCCAACGCCTCAGAAGAAACATCGCAGCAGACGACTCGCACCTTGAACCGTCCGAGCGCTATCCCGTTCCGGCAGGTTCCGGCGGCAAGATCAAGTACCGGCCCGGGCAAAGGTCCTCTCGTAAAAAGCGCTAAATGGTCCAGCAGCAGTTTTGCTGGTTCTGGTTCAAAATGATGATCGTGACTCTCTGGTGGGGGCGTCGCCATAGGTCCTCCTTTGCGTTAACATAACCGGTGTCGGATGCATGATATTCTCGCTATTTTTCAATAATACCGCTGCAGGTCCCGCATGTAAACGGGATGATTCAGTAAAAAGCAAGAAAGAACCTCTAGCCGCAGCAGGGAACCGACACAACGAAAATCCGTCGGAGCCGTACTGTGCCGTGACTGCATTGATTGTAAAGCCGAACTCCCCTGACCTACCTGTCATTTCGAGCGCAGCGGGAAATCTCACTCCTGCAGAGATTTCTCAGTCGTCCCGCTTCAGGCGGCACTCTGATGCCAGCGCCTGGACTGACCTGACCATTCAGCAAATTCTTCAAGGCAGCGACCGTCGTCACATTTTCAATGGCGTCTTCAGCTTCGGACAAGGAGCAAGTGCCCAGTTTCCCAACAACAACCACATCCAGGCGACCAGAGTTCCCCTTTGGGTGGCACAATCACTCGACACCAAGCTGGATGACGTGGTCGGAAACACCGGCAATATTCATTCAAGTGCTGCCTATGATGGAAGCGAGACGCTCATTACAGGGTACTGGAGGATATAACGGACAGGGATCCCTGCTGGTACAGTGGAAGAGTGGAATACTGGCTGACCTCTTGATGCGCGAGAGAATAGCAGAAGAAAATCCTAAATCCTAAATCCTAAGCATTTCTCCCCCTTACCCGTATTCCATTTCTCAGCTTTGGTATTGTTTAGGATTTAGAACGGAGTAATTATCCACATCCATCATTACTCAATTGACACTATGACCACAATTCTTCGCAGCCCACTAAAATTCATTCGATCAGCCACGCAGGGTATGACCCTGATCGAGGTCGCGCTGGTTCTGGTGATTCTCGGTCTTCTGGCCGGAATGAGTATGCCTCTGGTCACCGAGCTCACTAAACAGCGTCACTATCGCAGTACCCAACGTGATCTCGATGAGATTAAGCACGCATTAGCAGGCTATGCGGGAATTTACGGCAGGCTTCCCACTGCGGATACCAACGGTGATGGACAAGCTGACGAGAACCAGCTGAGCGGCACGCTGCCGTATCTCGATCTCGGATTAGGAGCAGTCGATGCCTGGCGCAGCACATACTGGTATGATGTCAACAGCCGGCTGACGCTTACTACAGATGCCTCATCATTCTGCGAGGCTCTTGCAGCGGTGGCAGACGGTGAGGTACCCCCACTGGCGTTTGCGAATGGCGGTCCGGCAACTCCGCAGGCAGCAGTGGTGCTTTCACGAGGCGAGAATTCGACCCTGGACGGCGAGAATGCTGATGGCGACAGGGCCTATGAATCCTTTATAGCCCGGGATGGTTTCGATGACCTGCTCATATCCATCAACCCCAATACTCTCTTCGGCAAGCGGGATTGCACCAGCACCGGCGGAAACACCGCCAGCTCCAGGCACAAAACACCACGGGCGATCCCGGAACCTCTTCCACCACCCCCGCTACATCAGGTAACAAGGACCTCCGCATGCAGAGGTACATCCCTCCGGCTGAACAGTAACCAGGCGTAAAGCGTACCCACCGATCATCCTCTCAAAAGAGTGACGGCTTTTTGACTTTTTACGAGGCCATCAACCTTGAACGTTGAATCCTTTTTTCACTCATACTGAAAAGGAGTCATTGTGGTCGGCTCATCCAGGAACTGTCTGATCCGCTCCTCCAGCTCCTTCCGGGTCGGTTCGTTGGCCCAGGCGTTCCAGGCATCCATGCTTTTCCAAGTGCTGATAACCAGGTGGACAGACGGATCATCAACACTCCTTAAGGTCTCGCCGGAGATAAATCCATCGGCGTGCATGGCCTTGGAGCGCAGATCTCGTATAAACGCCTGGATGTCGGCCTCATGGCCTGATTTCACCTTTCTTTTAATCAGGACTTTGACTGCCATAGCACTTTCTCCCCATTCATTGTGATAGAATATATGCTATCCTATACGTGGGTTCCTTTTGCTACTATAAAAAACTGCGGCCACAATGACAAGCAAAATATTGCCTGGTCCACGCAGTGCCTGGCGGCGACTGTTTTCATCCGCTTGCACCAGGCTGCGTGATCACCAGACCGACCGGAATCATCATGCAGCCGATTATAACACTCACCACTGACTTCGGGTATCAGGATCATTACGTCGGGGTTCTTAAGGGAGTCATTCTCCGCATCAATCCCGCAGCCACCCTGGTCGATATCACTCACGCTGTCCCTGCTCACGCAATTACTCACGCCGCTTTTTTACTGGCCTCGTCCTACTCGTTTTTTCCTGCCGGCACCGTTCATCTGGCGGTTGTCGATCCTGGCGTAGGCACCAGCCGCCGGCCGATTGTCGTGGACGCAGGCAGTCATTGTTTCGTCGGTCCTGACAATGGCATTTTTACGTTCATCTATCGAAAACTCGCAACATTCACGGTGTATGAGCTTTCAGAGCCAGCATTTTTTCTTCCCGTTGTCAGTGCAACCTTCCACGGTCGCGATGTGTTTGCTCCTGTAGCCGCTCACCTCTCCAGCGGCGTGCCGCCCTTCCGTCTGGGTCAACCGATAGGTGATTATTGCATCCTCACCATCCCTGAACCACATCGCACCAGAAATATCCTTCGCGGCACTATTCTCTACGTCGACGGTTTTTCTAATCTTATTACTAACATCAGCGCTCGCGACCTGGACATGATGGGAACTCCTGGCCAACTGAGAGTTCGAATCAGAGCTACCATCATCAAGGGTATATCGGCCCATTATCAAGCTGTGAATGTTGGAGAGGCTCTCGCTATTGTCGGAAGCACAGATCTGCTTGAAATATCGATCCGGGAGGGAAAAGCCGGGCAGATACTAGACGCTCACGAAGGAGACGATGTTATTGTTGAAATCTGATGCTGTCGAAAAAAGTCGTCTATGAAACGACAAGGCAATCCCACACGGCTCGGGATCGAAGGCTGTAGCGTGATCCCGGCCGCCGCGGGACTCGCTCCTTTTAGGAAAGGGGGGCCGGGGTGGATTTTGACCTGACTCCACATCCCACTCAAGATCCTGTCCGATAAGCTGCCGAGAAAGGTGTATGTCGTCCTGAGTGCCGATGGTAGCGGGGCGAAGGATCTCCTGATTATAGGCACATATGTCCTGAGATTCTCCGGCTTTCGCCTCAGAATGACAGTATCGGACTGCTGCCCCTGACTCACGCCGTTGGCGTGATTATCCCCCGCCGAAGGCGGGCTGCGCGTCAGCTCTTTATCCCCCGCCGAAGGCGGGCTGCGCGTCAGCTCTTTATCCCCCGCCGAAGGCGGG
>JAGOGO010000024.1:20050-28454 GCA_017996625.1 Deltaproteobacteria bacterium
GGACTGCTGCCCCTGACTCACGCCGTTGGCGTGATTATCCCCCGCCGAAGGCGGGCTGCGCGTCAGCTCTTTATCCCCCGCCGAAGGCGGGCTGCGCGTCAGCTCTTTATCCCCCGCCGAAGGCGGGACTTTTTCGATGTCGTCCAGTCTAATCGCAGCACAATGGAGGAATCGTGACACCGACATGCACTCTTAGGAGATTAACCGTTATCAGCATTCTTACCGTCGCACTACTGATCCTGCTCTCTTCTTCGACTTGCTTGACGCCGGTTTCCGGTCAGGAGAATCAATCCTCGCCCTGTCCCAAGCCCTACATCAAGACAATAACTCCGAGTGCCGTAAGCCCTGAAGAGCAAATAAAGATCAGGGGCAGCCGCTTCGGTTCCATTCCCGGATCAGTGATCCTTGCTGGAGAATCGAATGCAGTAATCATCAGCTGGTCACAGAAGCGGATATATGCTACCGTGCCGGCAGGTGCCCGCAGCGGCCCGGTCACCGTCTACTCCGGCTGCGGAAGTGCCAGTAATAAGAGCCATCTTACGGTAAAGCCGGCGTCGGAAGAGCAGCAACAGGAGATGACGCCGTTTGAGGGAGGAGGAGGAGAAGAAGAAGTAGTAGTAGTAGAGGAGGAGTGATTTTTCAGGACAACGGAAACTTCTGGACAACTGAATCCAGCCTGTCCGGGTCGACCCGATTCATTTCCAGTAAAATCTGGTGGATGGGAGGCCTTCGGCTCTCCTGAATTTCCAGAAGCCGCTCAATCTCGCGTTCGCTCAAATAACCCAGATCGATGGCAAGTTCTCCAAAAAGCTTCGAGCAGTCGTCCTGCAGATCCAGGATCTCAAGTACCTCGCTGACGGAAAGCACCCTCTCCTCGAGAGCAATAGTGCCAATCGATGGGGTCATCTTCCTCTGAATGTTCAGCGCCTCGAACATGGTCTGCTCGTCCACCATGCCGTTCGCAACCAGATAGTGTCGCAAAGCGCTCTTTCCCATTCTCACCTCATCATCTGGTCTTGTTTGTTCCGATGCCGAGGGCACCCAGTTCTTCCAGAACCCGCATGAAACATGCCGCCAGCCAGTACGTATACTGCTGCGGCTCCCGATCCAACGCTATTCGCAGGGCCTCACAGTCAACCCATTTCCATTCCCCTACTTCCGCAGGATCAGGATCAGGCTTCCCTTCGCTCCACCCCACGCAAACATGATCGTATTCATTCTCAGTCAGGCCGCAGCCGACGATCGCGCAGTAGGAGAACACAAAGCGCTCTTCGAGCCGACAGCTAATTCCCATCTCTTCCTGTAATCGCCGCTGGCCCGCCTCCTGCGGCGATTCTCCTCGACGCGGATGCGTACAACACGTATTTGACCAGAGACCGGCGGAATGATATTTGCCCGAAGCGCGACGCTGAAGAAGAACCTGCCCAATCCGGTTGAAAACGAAAACAGAGACGGCCCGATGCCGCAAGCCGCGTGTATGAGCTTCCAACTTACCGGCAGTCAGAATCCTGCCCTCAGCATCACGACAGTCACGTCCCGCGTCATCAACCAGAACAACCTCTTCCTCTATCATACGCTTGAGACCCCTTACGCCTTTCGGATTCGTGACAGCGACTTCGATAACGCTGAAGAGCTCACGCCCAGGTGACGTGCAATCTCGGTCAAGGTGAATCCGCCTTCCTTCAATAGCTGCTGAGTAATCGCCAGTCTGATTCGGGGAATGGCTCCTTTCCTGCTTCCGCTCTGAATGTCGTGCACCGCAACCTCGAATTTGCGGCAGGCTTGCCGAACAATTCTCTCGATCTTCCTCCTTGCCTTTTCATCAAGAACCGGACAGGACCTCTTCTTTTTTGCCTCCTTCAGAATACGGCTCACAAACGTACCTTCTCCAAGGATTCGTGAATCACTGGCGATGCGAGCTTTGGCTTGACGCAGAGCTCGTACGGCAGGCCATCCACCAGCCGAACGAATGAGTCCACCGCCGCCCAGATCGACGCCTGATTCTTCCTTCAGACCGGAGTTCACGAATGCCCGATACGCTTTTACGGCTTGAGCGTTTCTTTTCCCGAAAAGCATCAGGACCGAAGCGCAGTCCTGCCAGGAACCGCCCTCGCCATTGATAATTGAGCGATGCCCGCACCAAGGATACTTTTCCAGTGCGTGAATGCTCCTCACTGCTTTCTCATGCACCGGAAGCAGATGAATAAACCGCACCAGCTCCGGGAAGAATGCTTCTTCCTGACACAGAATCGATTTATAACGATCCTGAAAGAGATGGCCGGAACACTTGTGTCGGCGATTGAAGATGATCGCGTAGCTCGTCAGAAGTCGCCTCATAAATGAAGAGACTCCTTCGCCACCGCTGCGCAACAGCATGTGGGCATGATTCGGCAACAACGCCCATGCATAGATCGAGGTACTCGTCTCAAGAGCAACATCACTTAAGCGAGTGAGAAACTGCTGCCGGTCGATCCGATCAGTAAAAATCTTCCGGTCCGGCCTTCCGCGGATGATGATGTGATGAAGAGTTCCTGGCACATCGAGTCGAGCCTGTCGCGGCATGTCACAGCTCCTTCATGATGGTTTTTCACGATCGAACGTTGACACGAACCCCTATCTCCTCACGAATATCGACCACCTACTCCTTAAACAAAGCCAAGTTCCCCTAGAGTACTATACTTTCAGTACCGAGTCAACGCTGAGGCGGAGCGGTTTCGGTCTCCCTCACAGCCACACCTTGATCTGAAACTGATCAATCATTGCCAGAAAGGCTTCGGCGTTTCCCCTGGCATCATCCACCGGGTAGTGGGTCGGGCTGATCCTGGCTGCATAGCGCCTGCCCATCTTCTCGGGAACAAATTTGCCACGACGCTCAGGAAAAACGCCGAGTCCCTGAAGGGTTCATCGTCATCAGTTGACCGCCTGCAGGCTGCGCGTTCACCGTTATCAGTGCACCGTTGACCGACAAAACATTACGAAGTCGGAGAAAATCATACTGGTTGTGTCAAGAAGCGTCTGGAGGTAACAAAAGCGGCTGTGTTTCCTGGATGCTCGCCGGCGCGGACATGACGAACTATCGGGATATCGACCCTGGACAAGATCATCAGCGATCAAGATTGATGGAGCCGTTCAACGGAAAACGGATAACAATGAACGGCGAACGTTTTTTACCCCGGTATCCCCCACTGAGCAGCATAGTCTGGTATTGAGGTCTTCCAGATCTTTCGATGCAGATCTGTAAGCACAATCGGATCCAGCAGCAACTCGATCTTCTCTTTGGAACTAAGCCCATCCGGCCCGGAATGAAAAGCCTTCTCGGCCAAAGCCTGATTCCGTGTTTCTACTGCTGAACGAACCGACCTGCGATGATTGAGCAGCCGGACGTGCAGTTCATTGATGCGAGGATCGGCGACAGCGCGCACAAAACCTTTCTGCCAGGCAGCCGGAAGGTCTCTACAGAGGGCGCTGCCCAGACAGTTCCTCTCAACCGTTGCCAGTTCAGGAACTGGATCAACCTCTTCCGGTGTGAGAAAGAGGCCGATCTTTCGGCAGAAGCCGCCGATACTGGTGCGGCTGGTCCATACCGTAAGCGGCACCGAGAGAATAATTGGCCCGAAGACCGGAACGTTCCACCAGAAAAAGGAACGATCGTACACATACAGAACCATTGCCCAGAGAGCAGCGAGCACCATTCCACTGCCATGAAGCCGCAAAGCTTCCCGCCATCTGATACCAGACTCGCTGCGCTGCTGCGGGTCCCACCCCACTTTCCAACCCAGCAGAGTCATGGCAACAAATTTCGTATGGAAGAGCATCCGTACGGGCGCAAACAGAGTTGAGATAACAATCTCTGCAAGGCTGCTCACCACTAGGCGAAAGCCCCCCCCAAAGTGCTTCGAACGGCCTTTGATAATCATCGCTATTAAGCTTCCGAACTTGGGCAGAAACAGGAGAATTGCCGTGGTCCCCAGCAGCGTCAGAGCCCACTTGAAATGCCATACCGGCCAGGTAGGGAAGAGCGCGTGCTCCACCGGAAAATAGTCCGGGATCCTGAACGCCTCGCTGATCGCCACGACGGTACTAAAGGTGAGAAAGAAAAACCAGAGCAATGCTGAACCATAGGCCATGATGCCGTTCATGAAAAGGACCCGATGAGCAGGCGAAAGGCCGCGGGCGAAAATCAGTCGAATGTGCTGGAGGTTTCCCTGACACCAACGGCGGTCGCGGGTGAGCTCGGTGATAAGCGTTGGCGGCAGTTCCTCATAGCTGCCTCCCAAGTCATACGCTAGCCATACTTCCCAGCCGGCCCGCCGCATCAAGGCTGCTTCCACAAAGTCGTGGCTGAGAATTTCACCACCTAAGGGGGGACTTCCGGAAAGCTTGGGAAGAGAACAGTGTTTCATAAACGGCTCAACTCGAATAATGGCATTATGGCCCCAGTAGTGAGAGTCGCCGAGCTGCAGAAAATGCAATCCGGCTGAAAACGTGGGACTGTACAGCTGGTTCGAAAACTGCTGCACCCGCGCCAGGAGCGACTCACTGTTGACTGCCATCGGACAGGTCTGGATTATTCCCACGTTGGGGTGTTGTTCCATCGTCTCTACTAACCTGACCAAGCTCGCACCGGTCATCACACTATCCGCATCCAGAACAATCATATACCGATACGAGCGTCCCCATCGCCTGCAGAAATCAGCAATATTGCCGCTCTTGCGTTTCCGATTTATCCGGCGGCGCCGGTAAAAAATCCGGTTAGAAGCACCAAGAGATGTGCAGAGTTCGGCCCAGGCGATTTCCTCCGCGACCCACGTGTCTGGATCGGTGGTATCGCTCAAGACGAAGATATCAAAGGAACATCCCTTTCCAGTTCGTTCGAGCGACTCATACATCGACCTGATGCGGGCAAATACTCGGTCAACGTCTTCATTGTAGATAGGCATAATAAGACTGGCGCGCGCCTCTGAAGACCATGACGTTGCACTGTCCTCGGATGCTTGAGTGATTGCATACCGATCTCGGCCGCGAAGCAATGTCCATATGCCCGCCATGGCCTCCCAGAATCCTACGGAAATCCAGGAAAACAGCACCCCGAAGACAACGGCAACCACGCGCTCCAGATTGTTGAGGCCATGGTGGGGAAGAATTGCAGCCATGTGCGACGTCGCCACAACCGTGGTTATTATGATCGCGGAGATAATAACAATCCGCCGAATTGCCCCAACAGTTTGCCACCTTAGTGAAAAAACCGTCGTCATACGCCCATCTGGTCCTTGACCATCTCCTTACCGTGGTACGATTATCAGAAACAAAATCACTAATCCGAAAAAGCCAAAAAAGAACACCATCAACGACGTTCCTGACCGACGGGAGCGGCTGGCGGAACGCCTGAACAACGAAAAAATCCGGCTCAACCAAGGCCGATTCCAGTTTCTCCGGGCACCCATCGAGCCTCGTTTCAGAGGTGGCACAGGATTGAGCGTGGGAGAAAAAAATCCGCTACGACCAGGGCACTCGTTCAGGGCTGGATGCCCGCCAGCAGATATGTCACCGAGGAGGGTGAAAGCACGATGCATGGCTACCGCGGGAGGAGAGTCAATTACTGCGGAATTGCTGCTGCTTTGGGCCTGCTTGAGCGCAGTGAGCGCGATTTCCAGTGCCTGATGAGCAGGGATTTCGCAGGCGCGCAGGTAGAGTAGAACGCGCTCCTGCGCAGTTTGCCATTCAAGACTAAAATCGCTGTTGGACGAAGGGGGATTGGGGCTGGGAAACTCAGCAGCAGTCTGAGATACCATATACACTTCTCATCTCTTCTGATGGAGGCGGTTTCATATCGGGGATTCTGCGGCTCCCCGGTCAAGGTGACCATGGAATGCGCATGCGATCAAACAACTACTCTTTTTTTGCCCCGCTTCGCGGGTCTGAAGAACTGACGGGCACCCCCGCGGAGCATTGACATGAGTCTATCTCGACTGCCTGTAAAGCTGAGACAGCATCGAAGAAGCGCCGTTCGTGACGACCATCATCTCGGCATCCTATTCCTACGGCTGGCAGGCATAGTTCCACGTCTCAGTGACTGCATTCTCGCCCTCTTTCAGAAAAGCGCGAAATTCCAGAGGCGACCGCTTGGGAAGCAGGACCTTGTCGATCGCTCCATCCTCTTCCATGGAAACCTTGAAAACGAGACGCCACCCTTTAGTAACGCGGTTCTTGTAAAGCTGCTGTTCAAGGAGTTGCGTTCGATCATCGACAGTTATTACTGCGGTAAGCGCCTTGTCAGCGGGAAACGTCTCGAGTTGTCCATCAATGAAATCAATGATGAATTTCCTCGATCGCTCATCTCTGCCGCGAACCATCCTGGTCGCAAGCACTCGGCCGCCAGGAGGACGGTCTCCATCAGGAGAATACCAGGTCATCGTATATGAGAACGATACTTTCTCCCCTGCCCGGGGACTCCGGCCCAGGGTCCAGAATGCGAGAATATTATCATTCGCATCGCTGCCAGTCGGAATCTGAATCAGCTCAATATGCCCCTGGCCCCAGCGCTCGTTCGGAGAAATCCACACACTCGGACGCAGGTCATAGCGGGACTCGAGGTCCTGGTAGTTGTTAAAATCTTTGTCTCTTTGGAGGAGCCCAAACCCGGCCGGGCTCGGGGCCTCGAAAGCGTGAACCTGAAGCGTACGCGGATTGATCAGCGGTCTCCAGAGCCACTCGCCGCTGTCAAAGGCGATGAGTAAGCCATCGGAGTCATGGACCTCGGGCCGGAAATCATGGGCCGGCCGCTCATTACTTGTTTCTCCGTAATAGAACATGCTGGTTAAAGGCGCGAGCCCGAGCTTGGCAATATCTTCCCGCATAAACAGAACGCTCGAAATCAGAATAACCGTTTCTTTGCCAGGTCTGACCACATACTTGTAAGCCCCGGTCAGACTCTTGCTGTCGAGCAAAGCATAGACGATAATTTCGCCGGATGTGGCGCTTGGCCTGACAATCCAGAACTCAACAAACGAAGGGTACTCCTCACCCTCGCTCAGCGCTGTATTAACTGCCAGACCGCGCGCGGACATCCCGTACTGCTGTCCCTGAGCCACAGCCCGCAGGTAGGTAGCGCCGAGAAAAACCGCTACTTCATCATAATAGTCTTTGGTGTTTAACGGATAGTGAAGTCGGAAACCCGCGAAGCCGAGATCACCAGGAATCCTGTCCTGAAAGGTATTCTGCCCATAAGTAAAAAGGTTTGGAGAAAAAGGAATCTCCCGGATACCGATCGAGTCCACCACATTAATTCTCACCGGTTTATTGTACATCATGCCCGGATGAAAAAACTGGACGCGAAAGGGTGTCTTCTCGTTTTTCCAAAGCGCGTGTTCCGGTTTAAAGCGGATGTCACGCCAGGCATCATAGCCCATATGAGAAAGGAAGTCGGGAATGTTGCGCGGATTTTCCTGGTAGGGCGCCTTCGCCAGTTCTTGAGCCTTTTTGATCACACTCTGGAAAGCAAAGGTACTCGCGGCATTCACGTAATCAACTGCCAAAGCGGTTACCATCAGCCATCCGAGCAGACAGACAAACACGGTCCGCATGCTCGTGCGGCCGCAATTTCCCTGACTGTGCAGAAAAGACGCACAAAAACGCACTACCGGCGTTAAAACGCCCTGCCGATTTTTCATGATGCCAGTCCACTAATTCTGCCCTGCCAAGCAGGAGCCATATTGATTGGCGCACGGCCGGCGGCGATGCCTGCGACGCATCTGAGAGGCTCGAGAACATTAATCAAGAGTACCTCGTTCAGCAGCTCTGTCAATGATCCTTGGAGATGCGCCGTATTCTCCGCTTCCAGGGGGCGACGTTCCAACGCTCTTCTATCCGCTCGGACGTGTCAATCAGGTTCTTTACCTGCTCAGAAAGCAGCGGTTTTCTGAATGGTCTCCCGTTCAGCTACAGACAGTATGATTATAGAATTCGTCACCTCAATTGAAGCGCCGAAGCGCACGAGAATAAACTCGTAGAAATACCAATAATTAAATTATAGTAATGACTTAACATCATCTTTCCGGCATTAATACATATTCGCCTCTCTTGAGTTCGGCCAAGAGAGGCGTACATGCCGGCCACTGCATGGTACTGCTATTCATATACAACCTATATGCGTGCTTTCGCAAGCATTTTCGCAGCCATCACGTTATCCGATAAAGACCGTGCCGACCGCACTGACTCCTATATCACAACCCAGGTCTGCTTCCAAGAAATATCAATGGTTCTGCGGTGCAGTTAAAGCCCTCGGAGCAAAGGAAACCAGTGCTGTTCGAAGGAAAGGTATTTTCGTATTTCCCGGGCTCCATGAACAGCCTCTCCATGTCCCGGCAGGAGCCATTCGATGTCAAGACGAGTAAGCCGATCGATG
>JAGOGO010000025.1 GCA_017996625.1 Deltaproteobacteria bacterium
AAAGATAACGAGCAGGGAAAGGAAAAGAAAACCAACCAGGATAACCGTACGGCGGGATAAGCTGCTGGTAATCTGTTGATCAAAATCCACGGGCTTTCTCGGTCAGGCAAAGAAGTTTAACCAAGAGAGGATATACAATAATCCACAACGCAAGAGTGAATACACCTTGATACAGTGAGAGCAGAAGCACATTCTGTATGGAGCTGGAACCGCGCCCGATGAGGCTGAAGAACATAAAAAAGAGAGCGGCTTCGAACAGAAAGAAGAAAAGAACGGCGGTCAGCATAGTAAGTGTATTTTCAAAGAACAAGCGATTTTTCATTTGATTAAGAAGAAGCAGCATCAAGGCTCTGAGGAAAACATACATGCCCAGTATGCCGCCTGATGCGCTATCCAGAAAGTAGGCGATAATTAAAACCAGTGCGCAGGCCTGCAGCGGCGGTTGAGTGAGTCCGATATAAATCGAAAGCGGAATGGTCAGATCCGGCTTTATTGGAAAGACGTACTGTTCGAGAAAAAGGTTCGATTGAACCAGGATACAGACAGCTCCGAAAAGCAGAAGAAGAAAGAACTGAATCATAATTTCACTGGAGAACTACAAAGACTTCTTCGAGTTTGTCAAAGTTGACCGTCGGCTGGACGATAATATCCTGAAAAATAGTACCCGTCGCTTCATTAAGAGAGGCTATTTTGCCGACGAGCATGCCTTTGGGAAAGAAGCCCTCCAGGCCGGAAGTCACCACCAGATTGCCTTCTTGAGGCTTTTCGAGAGACAAGACATACTTGAGCTTGCATTGGGCAGTTCCCGTTCCTTCAATCACTCCTTTGGTTCTCGTTTCCTGAATTAAAGCATCCAGCGCAAAATTTTGATCGATGAGAAGAATAACCATTGAGGAGTATGTAGATGTTTTGAGAATTTTCCCCACGACTCCACTGGGGCTGATCACTGCCATGTCTTTCTTGACACCATCGATCTCGCCTTTATCGATAAAAACAGACTGGTAGTAGAGAGAGGCATCCACTCCCACTACTTCGGTAGCGAGAAGATTAAGAGAGGAGTTTTTTTCGAAATCAAGCATTTCCCGCAGTCGCTGGTTGGCCATAGCGGCTTCCCGCAGCATTATATTCTCCTGCACCAGTCGCTTGTTTTCCTCGGCAAGCAATCGCTTGTTTTCCTCGGTATTGAGCAGAAAGACATATTTGCTCCACAGGTCCACAGGAAACGACATAATGGCATTGGCGACTTGATGAAACTCTGAAGAAAGAGAGAAAAAACCTTTTTGGACAGCCCCGGTGCCGATGGACGAGCGCAGATTGAACAGAAAGAAGGAAAGGGCAGCTATAACGAGAAGAAAATAGAGAAGCGTCTGTCGGTATTTTATGGTTATGATCGACATAGGTCCGAAATGCAGCGTCTTCCTCAGACGGTTAATCCTTAATCATAACCTCTTTGAGGAGATCCTGATCATCCAGAGCTTTTCCGGACCCGAGCACTACACAGGTAAGCGGATCATCGGGAACGACAACAGGTAGCCCGGTCTCCTCTCGAATAAGAACATCCAGGTTTCTCAGCAGTGCGCCTCCGCCAACAAGAACAATGCCTTTGTCAACAATGTCAGCGGCTAACTCTGGTGGAATACGCTCCAGAGCGATCCTAACGATCTCCACAATACCTTTGACGGGTTCCTGCAGAGCGACCATTACTTCTTCACTGGTGATCTCCATGGTTTTAGGCACGCCCTGCATAAGATCGCGGCCTTTCACGTCAGCGGTCTTGATCGAGTCTTCCGGGTACGCGGTGCCGATGGCAACCTTGATCATTTCGGCAGTGCGCTCTCCGATAAGGAGGTTGTGCTTTCGTTTGATATAGTTAACGATCGCTTCATCCATCTTATCGCCCGCAACCCTCAGCGACTGACTGTATACAATACCTGAGAGTGATATTACGGCCACTTCTACTGTGCCGCCGCCGATATCGACAATCATATTTCCCCATGCTTCGCTTACTGGAAGACCAGCGCCGATGGCCGCTGCCATCGGTTCTTCAATGAGGTAAATCTCGCGCGCGCCCGCCTGCACCGCTGTTTCACGCACAGCGCGCTTCTCTACCTGAGTTATACCCGAAGGAACGCAAATGATCATACGCGGCCGAATGAACGTTTTGCGATTATGCGCCCGAGTGATGAAATAGCGGAGCATTGCTTCAGTGACGTCAAAATCGGAAATCACCCCGTCTTTCATAGGGCGAACAGCAAGTATATTACCAGGCGTGCGGCCGAGCATCTTCTTGGCTTCATTGCCGACCGCAAGAATCTTCTTTCCTCCCCGTGGATCCTTTTGAATAGCAACGACCGATGGTTCGTCGGATACGATCCCTTTTCCCTTCACATAAACGAGAGTGTTGGCAGTACCCAGGTCGATAGCCAGGTCGTTAGAAAAAACACCAATCAACGAATTAATAAATTTCATCTCATCAGATCAGAAAAGAAGAATGTAGTTAGTATATACTGCAGGTATGAGTGGATCACTTAAAAAGCAGTAGCAAAATAATAAGGCTTTTTCAAGTAAATAAATAAATAGAGGTGAAGATTCTTGTAAAAAGTATTATCTGCCGGTATCATAGTCTGAATTTATTCCGCAACACGACAGAAAGCAACCCGAATCAGGAGACTTTTGATGGTACTCAGTATTCTCAGAAAAAAAGCCCGCTCATTCTTTGTCTATGTCGCTTTTGGAATCATTATTATAGTTTTTGTATTTTACTTTGGGTGGGGTAGTGGCGGCGGAGACAATAACGAGACCTGGGCGGCAAAAGTGAATGACGTTTCTATTTCTCAGCAGCGGTACCTATCATATTACAAACAGATGGAAAGCTATTATCGCGAGCTTTACAAGCAACCGCTGGACAGTGCCGTGCTGGAAAAACTTGGATTAAAGCAGAAGGCACTCGACACTCTTATCGAGGATGCTCTCATGTTGCAGGCTGCGGAAGCTGCTGGGATTAAGATTTCTCAGGACGAAATGCAGGAAAAGATCCAAGAAATAAAAGCATTCCAGACAGAAGGAACGTTCGACCTCCAGCGGTATAAGCAGCTCCTCCGAGCGAATGAACTCAGCCCGCAAGAGTTCGAAGAGAACCAGGTACGTGACATTATGGTAGATCGTATTCAGAGTATTCTTGAAGGCGCTGCAAAAGCTTCGGAAGGTGAGCTCTGGGAACAATATATCATTGAAAATGAAAAGGTGAAGCTCGAGTATGTGGCATTTGATACCGCCCAAACTGTGGACACAACAGAACCGACTGAGGCTGAAATACAGGACTATTTCGAGAAAAACAAGGAGCAATTTCGTGTGCCCGATACTATCAAGCTCGAGTATGTGACTTTTGCTCCCAAGGATTTCGCCGGCCAGGTGACCATAACCGACGATGAGATCCGACAGTATTATACTGATTTTTCCGACGAGTTCTGGGAACCGGAACGAGTTCGTGCCCGCCATATATTGGTCAAAGTTGCCGAGACAGCCAAGCCGGAAGAAAAACAGAAAGCACGGGAGAAAGCGCAGGACCTGCAGGCTCAGCTTGAAAAAGGTGCTTCCTTTGAGTCCCTTGCCGGACAGCATTCCGACGATCCGGCATCGGCAAAGCAAGGCGGCGACCTTGGGTTTTTTTCCCGAGGACAGATGGTCAAGCCGTTTGAGGAAGCTGCTTTTTCACTGGAGCCAGGGAAGATAAGCGAAATCGTAGAATCGCCGTTCGGATACCACATCATCAAGGTTGAAGAAAAAGAACCTGAAGGGGCTAAGCCCTTGGAAGAAGTAAAGGAAACGATCCGGACGACGATTATCGATAGCCGTTCGGCTGAACTATGCAAGCGGGAGGCTTTCCGCACGTACCGAAGCTCGCTTAAGGCGAAAAATCTAAGAGCATATGCCGAAGCAAATGGTCTGAAGATCGAAGAGTCCGAGGCTTTTTCACGGGACAAAAGCCTTCCGATTTTCCTGGAATCACCGGAAGCTCTGGAAGAGGCTTTTAAGGTTTCTTCAGGAGAAATGGTGTACCCGTTTTCTGCTCAGGGAACTTTTTATGTCAGCAGGGTTACTGCACGAGTCGAAAGCCACGTACCCGAACTAGCGAAAATCAAGGATGAAGTGCAGGCGATTCTGAAAGAGGAACATTCAGAGCGGGCTGCTCATGATAAGGGCGAAGCATTACTTGCCGCGGCGCGGGACATTGGTGATCTTGGCGCAGCTGCCAAGAACGAGAACGTAACGGTGAAAACGACCCGCTTCTTTACGCGTGTAGGACGCTCGATTCCTGATATCGGATCGTCGCCAGAGCTGATGACGGCTGCGTTTTCTCTTGACGCCAATCGTCCTTTTCCCGATAGCGTTTTTCCATTTGAAGGAAAAATCTATGTCGTGAAATGGGCAGGGAAGGACGAGGTGCGAAAAGAAGACTTTGAACGCAAGAAGAAGGATCTCAGCGAACGTTACCTGCGGCTCAAGAAGAGTGAGTACATGGATGCATGGCTCAAACTGGCTCGTGACAAGGCGGAGATTGTAATCAATCCTGACCTGGTCCGCTAGCGAACCACCATGCCATGTCTTCGCCACGGAGTTTTGATTGTTTTTGAGGGGCTGGATGGTGCCGGGAAGAGCACGCAGGCAACGCTTCTTTTTCACTGGTTGAAAGAAGCTGGTTTTGATGTCCTTTTATCAAAGGAGCCGACCGGCAGTATCTGGGGTGAAAAGATCAGAAGAGTTATTGCGGAAGGCCGTTGCGGTGTATCGCCGGAAGAAGAGACGGAATGGTTTATTCGAGATCGCCGTGAACACGTCGATACCTTTATCCGACCGAATCTTGATCAACGAAAGATAGTTATTCTCGATCGCTACTATTTTTCTACTATTGCCTACCAGGGAGCATTGGGGCTTGACCCGGAAGAGCTGGAACGAAAGAATGTCGCCTTTGCCCCGGTGCCTGACCTGGCTTTCCTCTGTAATATCAGCCCTCAAAAAGGGCTTCGACGCATCGCCGAGAGCCGCCGTGGAGGGGCGGACGCTTTTGAGAGGGAGCAGTATCTGACACGGGTGAACGAATTGTTTGCCAGCTTGGATAAACCTTTTCTGCATCGCTTGCAGGCTGATGATCCGGTAGAAGCACTGGAAGTGCAGGTCCGTGCCATTGTTACCCAGCATCTTCATGGCCAAGCGCTGGTGATTGACAATGATACCTGTGTCGAAGCGGGGAAAGGCGTTGACATTAGATAGTCCTGCCATCTGGCAAGAGAGACTGCTCAGTCCGAAGCGCTTGATAGATCGTCGTCCTGAACTTGGTTCGGGACCTAATGAATCACACTACCTGGAATCGGATCCCGAAACAAGTTCGGGATGACAGCTAGTGGCTGCGATGGCGTCTTATTACATGACTTTTTCCTTGAGGCAGGCGTTAGAAAATTTATCGCACACCTCATAACCCATATCCCACGACGCACAGTCTATAACGAACATCGCATATCACCTATCGCACATGCTGATCTTGAACCTTGAACCAGCGAGGCCTCTTTCAACACGCTGCTAGGCGTTCATATTGTCGATTACTGCAGCAGCATATTCTGAGCAGGCAAGCTTTTTTGCACCAGGCATTTGCCGCTCTAGATCATAGGTGACAGTTTTATTCCGGATAGTCTTCTCAATAGCCGACACTACACAGGAGGCGGCTTCCTTCCAGCCCAGATGCTCGAACATCATCACGCCAGCAAGCATCAGTGAACTTGGATTGACCATATCTTTATCCGCATACTTGGGAGCAGTACCGTGGGTCGCTTCAAAAACTGCAGCATTCGATCCAATGTTGGCACTGGGAGAAAGGCCAAGCCCTCCAACCTGGGCGGCCAGAGCATCGGACATATAATCTCCATTGAGGTTAGGCATGGCGAGAACGGAGTAGTCTTCGGGCCGAAGGAGAATTTGTTGAAACATGGCATCAGCGATGCGGTCTTTGATTACGACCTTCCCTGGCGGCACCGCACCATGATAGCGCGAAAAGAGCTCGTTTTCGGTAATGGTGACAGATCCGAACTCTTCCCGGGCTAGCTCGTAACCCCAGTCACGAAATGCGCCCTCCGTATACTTCATAATGTTGCCCTTGTGAACCAGAGTGACACTGGAGCGATTGTTTTTGAGCGCATAAGAAATGGCGAGTCGAACCAGACGCTTAGTACCGTGCATGCTGATCGGCTTTATGCCTATTCCCGAGTCGGGTCTGACAGTTATACCGAAGCGGTTTTTAAGAAACGCTATGAGCTCCCTACTCTCAGCAGAATGGGCCGGCCATTCGATGCCGGCGTAGACGTCTTCAGTATTTTCTCGAAAAATGATCATGTTCACGTTCTGCGGATTTTTTACCGGGCTGGGCACTCCGGGAAAGTAGCGGCTCGGGCGAACCGCTGCATATAGGTCCAGAGCCAGCCGGATGGCGACATTGATGCTGCGAAAACCACCGCCAACCGGAGTAGTAAGAGGACCTTTGAGTGCAACCTTGTACTCGGCAATGGTATCGATAGTAACCTGCGGTAACCACTCCTTGCATGTCTGGTACGCCTTCTCACCAGCCAGTACCGGTGTCCAGCAAAGCCGCCGGGCGCCACCATAGACATGAACAACGGCCGCATCCAGAACTTTGGAGGTTGCTTTCCAGATGTCTTGCCCAATACCATCACCTTCAATATAGGGAATGATCGGATAATCAGGAATAATCATGTTTCCATTCTCAATACGAATCGGATCTCCTTCGCCAGGACGTACAACAGTTGACATCGTGCAATCTCCTAGGGTTAAAAGCATTATAAAGGGTCCAGCCTATCGATAGGGCATGTTGAACTGAAGCGCAGCCAGCCTATCGGCAGGGGATTTCATTAGTCTCAGCGATTGTACCAACTTACATCGCTGTATGGTTTTTTGACCTCTTGCGAGTACATCAAAGTTAGTGGACAGATTGATGTTCGTGCTCAATAATCCGCTGATACAGCGCGGACACTGTCTCGGCATAGCTCTTCCAATAGCAGTTTGCGGCCGTCTGTCTGCCTTTCTGCACCAAAGAGGTTCGCTTATCGCCGTTCTCGAGTAGGTCTAGAATAGCCGTGCTCAGACTTGAAGCATCTTCGGGAGGTACCAGCACTCCATCTTCGCCATCAACAATCAGAGAAGAAAGTCCTTCAATCCTGCTAGCGACCACGGGAATGCCTGCAGCCATCGCATCAAGAATAATCAAGCCACGAGGATCATTTACTGAAGGGAGGACGAACAATTGCGCCCGGGAAAAGAGCTTAAGCAGGTCTTCCTGCTGCAACGGCCCGGTGAAACGGATGCGCTCCTCCTGGCCGCGAATTTTCTTCCTCAATTGTCGATAGTAGGCGTTATCGTGAATGGTTCCGACTACATAAAATATGGTTTCCGGATGATGATCGAGAACCTCTGCCGCAGCATCAACGAGAATGTGGAGCCCTTTACCCGGATCATAGCGGCCGATTGTGAGGATGACAGGTTCTTCCTGTCGTGTCAGTGATGACATGGCAGGATAATCGGTATTCATGACAAGGTGAGCAATCTTCTCCTTTGCAATGCCCAGCTCAATCAGACCTTTTCTTTTTTCCGGAGTATCGGCTAGAAAGCAGGAAACGTTGCTGGTGCAATACACCATCAGGGAGCAGAACGTCTTCCGAAGCAGCGAAAAGGGCGGAAGGAGCTCCTGGCCAGCAGCGGGAGTAACTACCAGCGGGCATGGCTTCTTTCTTGTAAGCGCCCACAACAACGATAGCTGGGTAAAGTCGAAGAAATGAATAAGATCGGCATGCTGATTAAGGAGATCGTGAAGCAGCGTGCGACAATGATACTGTTCCGGTAGGCTTCGGATCCTGATCCGCCGGGGAAGGTATTGGCGTGTTCGTACTGTTGATTGTGGCTCCTCACCGTTCAAGACATGTGGTAGACTCGGCTCCTGAGGGGCAAAGGTAAAGAGCGTTATATCCATACCGCTCCTGCCCAGGGCCTCCAGGGCCTGAAAGAGGTGCTGATCGTCAGGGTTCGACGCAGGCATAAAAAACTTTGGAATACATATGGATATGTTCATACGAGCGTTGTCTTTCTTCTTGTAAAAATTTTCATTGTATCGAACCCAAACTGTATGTCAACCGTATTTGCCGGGATAGAAAAGAGACTCAAGTGGCTGCTATCTTCTTGGTTTTATTGACACTGTAAGCGCAATGAAGTACAGTAGTGAGATGTCGCATGGTAAAGAGCCCCCCTGAAATCTGGTGACCGAATAATGAGTTTTAGCACACATAAAGATATTGAGGCTCAGGAATATGACCCGGCCAGTCTAGCAGATCCGGTTGAGGGCTACGAGGTTGTTGACAACGATCTCGAATCAGCTGGTAACGAGAAGGAAACATCACTCGTTCCTTTCAATCCGCTGCAGCGGTACTTGATGGAGATCGGAAGGTACCCAATCCTCTCTCGCGAAGAAGAGGAGCTTCTGGCGCGGCGATTTCACGCGAACGGTGATCCGAAGGCCGCCTATATTCTGGTGGTATCGAATCTGCGATTGGTGGTGAAAATCGCCATGGAATATCAAAAGAGCTGGGTTACTAACCTGATGGATCTTATCCAGGAGGGGAATCTGGGGCTTATTCAGGCGGTAAAGAAGTTTGATCCTTTCAAAAACATCAAACTGAGCTATTATGCTTCCTTCTGGATTAAGGCGTATATTCTGAAATACATTCTCGACAACTGGCGCCTAGTCAAGATCGGTACCACTCAGGCACAGCGTAAACTTTTTTTCAATCTCCAAAAAGAAAAGGCTCGTCTCAGCGCCCAGGGATTCAAGCCGACAGCAAAGAGCTTGGCTGAAGCCCTTGATGTCCGAGAGCAGGACATCATTGAAATGAACGAGCGGTTGGCGTTGCCTGAGAAATCGCTGGACTATCCCTCGCACGAAGACTACACCGAACCCATTCGAGATACTATACCGGCAAACACCGTTCCAGTCGATGAAATGCTTTCCGACAGTGAAGCGAAACAGCGTTTCCGGGAAAAAGTCGAGGAATTTCGACAAACGCTAACGGGCAAGGAGCTCGATATTTTTCGAAATCGAATAATGGCTGAAGAACCTGAGACCCTTCAGGAAATCGGCGAACGCTACGGCATCACCCGTGAGCGTACCCGTCAGCTGGAATCAAAAATAGTGGCAAAACTTAAAGACTTTCTCCAGAAGGACGGAGCGGATCTTTCAGATTATCAGGTCTCAAATATCGGAGACTGATCCCGCGGAACGTGGGATTTCAACCGTTTCAGCCGCTTGAACCGTTTCAACGGTTGAAACTGATGAAACTGTTGAAACGGTTCTACGATGGATGCCTTTACCAAAATTGCGGAACAGCGGATTCTCGAGGCCATTGAGGCCGGTGAGTTCGACGACTTGGAAGGAAAAGGGAAACCTTTGCCTCCTGATGAACTGCAGATGGTCGTCGCTCCGGAAATTCGCCTGGCGTATAGGATCATGAAAAATGCGAATGTGCTGCCGGTTGAGATTGAAGCTCTTCGGGAGGTTGAACGTATAGAACAGTTGCTGCCGCTCGTGGATGAGGAGAACGAGCGCTACCAGTATGTGCGGCGCATGAATGCACTCATAACCACTTTTAATATGATGCATCGGACTCCAGTTTTTCTGGAGCGGAATCAGCGTTACACTCATAAGATTGGTGAGAAGCTGATAAAAAACAAGCCGTGATTTTTTCTCAGACCACTCGTTAAGAGAACGCACCTGATCGGGGGTGGACTCAGCCAGATCGATGCCGAGTTCAACCCTTTTTTTAACCCTAATTTTTACGCTGTTTGTCAATGAAGAAGTTGTTCGACTCTCTGCTTCCCTCGGTAACCCGGCCGAGCCGGTATGTGGGAAACGAAATCAATGCTGCTGTTAAAGACCTGGATCGGGCTGCAGTCACGGTACTGCTGGCTTTTCCCGACGTGTATGAAGTAGGCATGTCTCATTTGGGGCTGCAGATTCTGTATCACATCTTAAATCAACGCGAGGATATCGCTGCTGAGCGGGTATTTGCTCCCTGGATTGATATGGAGGCTGTGCTTCGCGAGCGAAATCTGCCGCTTCTTTCGCTGGAATCGCGTCACCCTGCTGGCCGGTTTGATATTATCGGGTTTTCCCTTCAGTACGAACTTTCCTATACCAACGTGCTGACTATGCTCGATCTAGCTGGCATCCCTCTGCATTGGAACGAAAGAACCAGGGAGCATCCTCTGATCATTGCCGGTGGTCCTTGTACCTTCAACCCTGAGCCAGTAGCGGATTTCTTCGATGCTCTGGTGGTAGGTGAAGGGGAAGAAGTGATTCTCGAGCTTATCAATGTCTACCAGACCTGGCGAAAGGGTCGGGAAGAACGGCGTGAACTGCTCAGCATGCTGAGCACCATTCCTGGAGTGTATGTGCCGGCCCGCCTTTCTGTAGCCTACGCTCCGGATGGTACAATTGCTGCCTGCGAGCCCATTCAGCCGAGTCTCGTTCCCGTCATGAAGCGGGTAGTAAAGGACTTGAATGTCATTGACTATCCTGTCCGCTTCATTGTTCCGTATAATACTATTGTTCATGATCGTATCAATATAGAGATCGCCCGGGGGTGTTCTCGAGGATGCCGTTTCTGTCAAGCCGGAATGATCGGCCGACCGGTGCGCGAGCGATCACGAACGAACGTGGAAGGACTAGCTGAGGCTGCCTGCAGGGCAACCGGGTGGGAAGAACTCTCCCTGTTGTCCCTGAGTTCGGGAGATTATTCAGATATTGAACAGCTCCTGCTGGACCTGGCAGAAACACATTCGCTACGGGAAACCGCCCTTTCATTTCCTTCCCTGCGAGCGGAAACGCTTCGTGGCGCTCTGATCGATATTATCCGACAGGGCCGGAATACCGGCTTCACGATCGCACCGGAAGCAGGAACCGAGCGGCTGCGCCGATTTATCAATAAAGGTCTGACTGAGGGTGAGGTGGTGGAAACCTGTCGCCGGGTTTATTCGGCTGGCTGGCAGAACATTAAACTGTATTTCATGCTTGGTCTGCCTACAGAAACGGAAGAAGATCTTCAGGGTATCATTGATCTGGCGGAAAGAATTTGGAGCCAGGGAAAAGGGCTGAATCGCAAAAACCAAGCCACGATAAGCGTATCCACGTTTATTCCGAAGCCCCATACGCCGTTTCAGTGGGCAGGCATGATTAACGCTGCAGAGATTGGGAAGCGCCACAAGTATCTGGCAAGTCGTTTAAGGAGAGGCAGGTTTCATTTCAAGTGGCACGATGCCAAGGTGAGTGTGCTTGAAGGGGTGATGTCTCGCGGTGATCGCCGCCTGAGTAAAGTAATTGAGACTGCCTTTCGGCTGGGCTGTCGTTTTGACGGCTGGTCGGATCAATTCCGGTCCGACCTGTGGGAACACGCTTTTCAGATCAACGAGATCAATCCTTATCAGTACCTGCAACCTCGAAGCCGAGATGAACGCTTGCCCTGGGATCACATCAGCTGCGGCGTGACCAAGGACTACCTCTGGAATGAATATCAAAAGGCATTCCGGGAAGAGATAACACCGGACTGTCGTTTTGAGGAATGCCGGCAATGCGGTGTATGCGACTTTGTATCTCTTTATCCCCGTCTGACAGCACCTTCTCCGGAAAAGCACCGGAGTGTAGCTTCTCCACCCGAATTCTCGGATATCGTAAGAATCAGGCTTGGATTCTCCAAGACCGGCGAGGCAAGAATCCTGAGCCATCTGGAAATGGTGCGGGTTTTTGCCCGAGCCGCCCGGAGGGCGAAAATACCTCTGCGCTACAGTCAAGGGTATCATCCTCAGCCTAGAATAGTTTTTGGCCCGGCCTTACCCTTGGGTATGAAAAGTCTCCTGGAATATGTCGACCTGGAGCTGGAGAAATATGTTGCTCCTGAGGAGTTGTGCGCTCTCCTTGATCGGGAACTTCCTCAGGGGATACGAATTCGTTCCAGCAAAGAAATCCCCTTGAAAATGTTGGCGATCTCTGATAGCCTGTATGAGACTTCCTATCGAGTTCGTGGTGAGACGGAGCAGGTCTTCGGCCGCTGCTCGATTTCGGAGGCTAATGCTGTTGTTGAAGATTTCTTTCGCCGCACCTCCTATCCTCTCACGAGAACCCGTAACGGCAAGCAATCAATAGTAGATTTGCGTCACGTTCTAAAGCAGATCACCATTGTGGACGACCGGGAGGTTTCGCTTGTGGTTACAATTGTGCCAGGAATGAATGTGAGACCAGCGGAAATCATGACAGCTCTGTTTGGACTGTCTGATGTTGAGTGTTTAAACCTGGACATTACCAAGACGGAGATGAAACTAAGAGAATCATGGGTTCAGAGCTAGTCATTAATGTCACTCCCCAGGAAAGACGGGTAGCGCTTCTGGAGAACGAAACGCTGACCGAAATTTACATTGAACGGGAAAAGGAGCGGGGGATTGCCGGAAACATCTATAAAGGAAGAGTAGTACGAATTCTTCCCGGTATGCAGGTGGCGTTTGTCGACGTTGGTCTTAACAAAGCGGCTTTTCTCTATGTTGATGACATATACTATAATTTTAAAGATTTTGAAGAAGAGATGCTCAGACAGCCGGACGAAGAGGAGCCTGAGGATATTTTGTCCGAGACAGTACGGCCGTCTTTTTCCGGACCGATTGAAATAAAGGATCTGTTGGTTGAAGGCCAGGAGCTATTGGTACAGGTGTCAAAAGAACCAATTGGCTCCAAGGGACCAAGGATAACCTCGCACATATCGCTGCCGGGCCGGCTGCTGGTGTTGCTGCCAGCAGTGAACCACGTGGGGGTTTCGCGCCGGATCGAAGATCCCGGAGAGCGAAATCGCCTCAAAGAAATTGTAAAAGCCATGCGGCCGGCCAATATGGGATTCATTGTTCGCACTGCCAGTGAAGGTATGGGTGAAGCAGAGCTGCGCACCGACATGGAGTATCTGCTGAAGCTCTGGGAGAATATCCAACGCAAACAGGCAACTGCTGCAGTGCCGGCGCTTATTCACCAGGAATTAAACCTTACGTTGCGGGCGATACGCGATATTGCTACCGCTGATTTCGAGCGAATCAGTGTTGATTCCTCCGAAGAGCACGAAGCCATTTTGCGTTTTACCGATACGTTTATGCCCCAGCTTTCAAGGCTGGTGACCCGTTACGAACAGGATGATCCTATTTTCGATTACTACGCCATTGAAATTGAGCTTACCCGGATCATCGGAAAGCGAGTGTGGCTCAAATCGGGCGGATACATCGTTATTGAAAAGACGGAAGCAGTCACCACTATTGATGTCAACACTGGGCGCTATGTAGGAAAGGGTAATCCAGAGGATACCATCTTGCGTACCAACTTGGAGGCGGTAAGGGAAATTGCTTATCAGCTGAGGCTGCGCAACATTGGCGGAATTATCATTATCGATTTCATCGATATGAAAAACGAAGAAAGCCGGGAGAAAGTATTTCAATCTCTGAAAGAGGCATTGAAAAAAGACAAGAGTAAAACGAATATTTTAAGAATATCTGAACTCGGGTTGGTTGAGATGACTCGGAAGCGGACCCGGGAAGATCTGGTTGGGTATTTGTCCGAACCGTGTTACTATTGTGATGGCCGCGGGTTCATAAAATCGAAGCTTACCATTTGTTATGAAATCTTCCGCGAAATCCGAAGGGAAACCGGGAAGATTCCCGGACAAAGAATTTTGGTGGCCATGCATCCGGAAGTGGCAGACTTCATTTATGAGGAAGAACGTGGCGCCTTGGAAGACCTGGAAAATCAAATTCATAAGAAGATCATTATCAGGGTGAACGAAAATCTGCACATTGAGCGTTTTGAAATAAACGGTAGGTAGGAGGCGGTAAAACAGGTTCAGGGTTGATGTGAGAGGAGAGTATAGGCCATATAAGACGTATATGACTTATACAAAACTCGCCCTTGAACCAATTCAGCCAGCAGTATTTTACCTGCGTTCGGGACAAAATTCTTGACAAGAGATATCTTTTCCACTAAAAATAGGAGATTTGTTACGTTCGAAATGTTTTTGACCATAAATAGCCAGTTCTAAGCAGAAGGTTTCAAGTATGTATGCGGTAGTCAAGACAGGCGGCAAACAGTATAAAGTTAAAGAAGGGGACATTATCGAGATCGAAAAGATCAGTGGTAATGTGGGTGATACTATTGAGCTGAAAGAAGTCCTTCTAATTGCTCATTCCGATACCTTCAAGATTGGTCAGCCCGTTGTACCCGACGCCAAGGTAGTAGGCAGCGTGGTAAGGCAGGAGAAGGCCAAAAAAGTGATCATATTTAAATCGAAAAGAAGAAAAGGCTATCGGAAAAAGCAGGGACACCGGCAGCGGTACACTAAGCTCAAAATAAATCAGATCATTGGATAGAAGGACTAGCAGCTATGGCGCACGCGTATGAATTATTAATTATAGTACACCCGGAAGCGTCCGAAGAAGATTTGCAGAAGCTTACCGAAAAAGCTAAAAATACCATTGAGCAATCAAAAGGCGAATTTCTCAAAGTGCGCAAATGGGGGAAACGCAAGCTTGTCTATAAGCTGAAGGGATTCTTGAGAGGGAATTTTCTCCTGGTTTATTTCAGCGGCGGTTCAGATACTCTCAAGCAGATCGACTTGCTTCTTCGTTACAATGAACAGGTATTGCGCTACCAGACCATACGACTGGCGGACAATTTCGACGTTCAAGCTGTCCCCGAAGGTGCTTTTGCCGAAGCTGAAGAAGCAGAAGCTCCTGTACAAGAAGAGAGTTCGAAAGAAGAGGTGGTCGAAGCAGGGACAACAGAAGAAGTCTCACAGTAACTTAGCAGCTCACAGCATTCACGATTTCATAAAGGAACCATCATGCAGCGTTCATTGGGAAGACGAAAGAGCACGTATAAGAGTGGCGGATACAAGACAGTCTATCAAAGAAGAAAAGTGTGCCGCTTTTGTGTAGATAAGACTTTAGCCATTGACTATAAGAATGAAGGCATGCTGCAATATTTTGTTACGGAACGGGGCAAAATTATTCCTCGTCGCATTTCCGGAACCTGCGCTAAACATCAGCGGCAGATTACTCGGGCAATCAAGCGCGCTCGCAACGTTGCTCTCATACCGTATACCACGTCAGTGGAATAACAGCGTAACCAAAGCCAAGCGATTAATATATTTTGATGATTATAAGGAGCACAGCGGCGTGAGAGTAATACTGACCGAAGACATCGCAAAATTAGGCATCATGGGAGAGATGATAACCGTCAAAGATGGTTTTGCCCGCAACTATTTGATTCCGCAAAAGCTGGCAGTGCCAGCTAATCCACAGAACCTCAAGGACCTTGAACATCAGAAGGCTTTGGTAGCACAGAAGAAGAACCGAATCAAAAAAGAAGCGGAAATTCTCGCAGAGAAAATAGAAAAGATTTCCTGTACAATCCCAAAGCAAGCCGGTGAAGAGGACAAGCTTTTTGGTGCGGTCACATCAAAAGATATTGAGGAGAGTCTTAAGGATGAGGGAATTGCTATTGACCGTAAGAAGATTGTACTCGACGAGCCGATTAAGACCTTAGGAATTTTTAAGGTTCCGATTAAAGTGCATCCTGAAGTAACTGCTCACGTGAAGATCTGGATCGTCAAACAATAATGGCATCGTAGCACGTTTACCAACGTACCGGCACCATGGTGATCTCGCTCGTAGCGGGGCTCCGAGGGGATAGCACATACGGTAACGTTCGTGTAGCAGTTACGCCAGATAATAGCTTTTCCAGTCTGATTCCTCCACAATACCGAATTCTCGCGTCTCAAGCAGTACACTGCAGGTGTGGCCAAACATGGTCGCAAAGAGAATTCAATCTCATATCCTTCCGAGCGCAACATGAACAAGACCAAAATCGAACGTGCCGAAAAAAAAGAGGAGACCTCTTTCCTCACCCGGATTCCACCACAGAACCTTGAAGCTGAACAAGCTGTCCTCGGGGCTATTCTTCTCGACAATGATGTATTCCATCAAGTGATCGAGCTGCTGCAGGTGGAGGATTTCTACCGAGAGGCTCATCGGAAAATCTACTCTTCCATGATAGATCTCTACAATCGGAATGAACCCGTAGATCTAATTACCCTTACCGAAACGATAACTCAGAAGGATCGCCTGGATGCTGTTGGCGGCCCAGCCTACCTTTCCTCGTTGGTAGACTCCATTCCGACTTCTGCTAATGTACTCTACTATTCAAAAATCGTGAGGGAAAAGTCCATCTTGAGAAAGACGATCGGCGCTGCCACGGAAATCGTTACCCGAGGATATGAGACCAAGGATGACGTAGAAGGGCTGCTCGATTTCGCTGAAAACAGTATTTTTCAAATCAGCGACTACCAGATAAAACCATCCTTTTATCCGTTGCGGGCAATCATCAAGGACACGTTCAAGACTATTGAAAAGCTCTTCGAAAAGAGAGAACTCATAACCGGAGTCCCCTCAGGGTTTGAAGATCTGGATCAACTTACGTCTGGTTTCCAGAGTTCCGACCTCATTATTATTGCCGGCCGGCCCAGCATGGGCAAGACCAGTTTTGCCTTAAATATTGCGCAGCATGCGGCAATCAAAAAAAATATTCCGGTGGCTGTATTTTCACTTGAAATGTCCAAGGAACAGATTGTCATCCGCATGCTGTGCTCCGAAGCAAAAATTGACGCGCATAAGCTGCGGGGTGGGTTCTTAAGCGAAAGCGACTGGCCGAAGCTGACTCGCGCAGCCGGAACGCTTTCTGAAGCGCCGATATTCATCGATGATACTGCAGGAACTTCCGTTCTCGAAATGAGAGCAAAGGCGAGGCGGTTGAAGCGCGATCAAGGACTAGGAATGATTGTAGTTGATTATCTTCAGCTCATGCGAGACAAGTCGGTATCCGACAGCCGCGAACAGGAGATTTCGTCGATATCGAGGTCTCTCAAGGCATTAGCGAAAGAGCTTAATCTACCGGTAATTGCACTTTCACAGCTTAACCGCCGTGTCGAGGATCGACAGGACAAACGACCTCAGCTAGCTGACTTACGCGAATCGGGAGCCATTGAACAGGATGCGGATGTTATTCTTTTTGTCTACCGGGAGGAAGTGTACCATAAAGACGACGCTGAGAAGAAAGGCAAGGCTGAAATAATTGTTGGGAAACAGCGTAACGGACCGGTAGGCTTGGTTCCTCTTGCGTTTATCGATAAGTATGCTACTTTTGAATCGTATGCGTATGGACGAGGAGATGTGTAGAGTTCAAGATTCAGGGTCAGGTATAGGTCATACACGTCGTGTATGACCTATACCTGACCCTGACCCCCAACCCCTGAATCCCGAATCCTCGTTCCACATCTCCCCCCGCCAAAAAAAAGTTTCCACCTCGTTTGACATTTCTTCTTTCATGATTACAGTAATCAAAAATAAAAGCAAATTTGCAGCCTTGCTCAAGGATAGAACCAGTATTCCGATCTAGCAGTCAAAGGAGGTAGGTCAATGGCAAAAGTTATTGGAATAGACTTGGGAACCACCAATTCCGTTGTCGCCATCATGGAAGGAGGGGATCCCAAAATTATCGTTAATGAAGAAGGAAATCGCATTACTCCCTCGGTAGTCGCTTATACCAAAGAAGGAGAGATCATTGTTGGGCAGCCGGCAAAGCGGCAGGCGGTTACTAACCCGGAAAATACAATTTACTCTATCAAGCGGTTTATGGGGCGCCGCTATGATGAGGTTTCCGAAGAAATAAAGATGGTACCCTATCATGTTGTCAAGGCAACCAACGGAGATGCTCGTGTGGAAATCATGGGCAAGCAGTATTCTCCACCAGAGATTTCCGCTAAGGTACTACAGAAGCTTAAGCAAGCGGCGGAGGCCTATCTTGGTGAGAAAGTCACCGATGCTGTTATCACGGTGCCTGCTTATTTCAACGACAGTCAGCGTCAGGCAACGAAAGATGCAGGGAAAATTGCCGGAATGAACGTGTTGAGAATCATCAATGAACCGACTGCAGCCTCGCTGGCCTATGGCCTAGACAAGAAAAAGGATGAGACCATTGCTGTGTTCGATTTTGGCGGTGGTACCTTTGACATCTCCATCTTGGAAGTGGGAGAAAATGTCGTTGAGGTCAAATCGACGAACGGGGACACTCATTTGGGGGGAGACAATATCGATCAGCGCATCATTGACTGGCTGGCCAGTGAATTCAAGAAAGATCAGGGGATCGATCTCAGCAAGGACCGAATGGCACTGCAACGGCTCAAAGAAGCTGCTGAGAAGGCGAAAATCGAGCTTTCTTCCACCATGGAGACGGAGATCAATTTGCCCTTTATTACTGCCGACGCTTCGGGACCGAAGCATCTGGTTGTAAAGCTTTCCCGCTCCAAGTTTGAACAGATGGTTGATGATATTGTGGAGCGTACGGTCGGTCCCTGCAACCAGGCTCTTTCGGATGCGAATGTAAGACCGGAACAGATCGATGAAGTTGTTCTGGTTGGCGGTTCGACTCGAATTCCCATGGTACAGGAACTGGTACGCAGACTTTTCAAAAAAGAGCCTCATAAGGGCGTAAATCCTGACGAAGTAGTCGCTGCTGGAGCAGCCGTGCAGGCAGGAGTGCTGAGCGGTGAAGTCAAGGACGTGCTTCTGCTTGATGTTACTCCTCTTTCACTTGGCATAGAAACGCTGGGTGGCGTGATGACCAAGCTCATTGAGCGAAACACCACTATCCCAACGAGGAAAAGTGAGATTTTTACTACTGCCGCGGACAGTCAAACCAGCGTGGAGATTCACGTGCTCCAGGGAGAACGAGAAATGGCGCGTGATAACCGTACCCTGGGAAAGTTTCATCTGGTTGGGATACCTGCGGCGCCTCGAGGAGTACCTCAGGTTGAAGTGACCTTTGACATTGATGCTAATGGTATCGTCAATGTGTCTGCCAAGGATCTTGCCACCGGAAAAGAGCAGCGGATCACGATTACTGCCTCCAGTGGAATTGGGAAAGATGAGATAAGCAAGATGGTCCAGGATGCCCAGATGCATGCTGAAGAAGATAAAAAGCGCCGCGAAGAAGTAGACGTGCGCAATCAAGCAGATTCGCTGGTGTACAATACGGAAAAGATCCTCAGAGAGAATCGCGACAAGATACCTGAGCAGGAAGCAAAGACGATTGAAAACGCGATCCAAGCTACTAAGGATGCAATAAATACCGGTGACGCAGCGACGATACGAAGCAGCATGGAAGACCTCAACAAAGCTTCCCACCGACTGGCCGAAGTAATGTACCAGGCGGCACAGCAAACCCAGGCCGGCGCCTCGGGTGCCGGAGCCGGCGAGGGAGCGGCATCGGGTGGAGCTCAGGATAGTGATGTGGTTGATGCAGAATTTGAAGAATCCAAGTAACGTATGAGACACGATGTCATATGCCGATTGATTGACCGAAGCGCCAGTCAATCGGCATTTTTTTTCATTACTGAGGACTGGCCGAGTCAGCCTGCCTCTCCTCAAGAGCTTGTTAACGGATACTGAGATTCGGAATATTTCCTTGTGTTCTGAAGCAGAGACGTTAGAATTACACATGTCGCACCATTGCTAATTCTCATTCGAGTTGCTCACGATAATGATCGGTAATAAGCTGGGTCACAGGCTGGACACAATTCTCGCGCTCGTTGCTCGTATCCTGTTCGGGAAAAACGTTAACCCTCATGTGCTTACCTTGACTGGACTGGCGATCAACCTTGGGGCAGGCTATTGCCTCGGTATTGGCTACTGGGTCTCTGGAGGGGTTCTTATTCTGGTTGCAGGACTCTTTGACCTGATGGATGGTGCGGTTGCCCGGCAGTACAATAAGGTCAGTACCTTTGGCGGTTTTCTCGATTCAGTGATCGATCGGTATTCGGACAGCGTGTTGCTGATCGGTATCATTTGGTACTATGGAACCCGTCAGGATCAAGGATCGGTACTCTTGGCCTGTGCGGTACTTATGGGCAGTATGCTTATACCCTATTCGCGTGCAAAGGCAGAGATCTTTCTGGAGCGCTGCAACATTGGCTTGATGGAACGAGCCGAGCGCACTATCCTTTTGTCGTTGGGGAGCATTTTCAATCTGATGACACCGGTTCTCTGGCTCTTGGCAGCGTGTACGCATATTACAGTACTCCAGAGAATTCACTATACCTGGAAGAGAATGCGACAAAGCGAGGAACACGTGATCAAGTAACGTGCGGATCGAGTGTTCGCGAACCTTATTAGTGAATGACGGTGATACGTCGTGCCAAAACCGTCAAGCAGTTTCATTGCCATGCTGGCATCGGCACAGGTTTTTGAAAGAAATTGTTCCTGATTGCAGGAACTTAGCATGGGGAGCGTTCGGAATAGGCTGTTGCCGTTTCTCTGCCTGGTCGGGTGAGGTTTTAGAGAAGGCTTGTTGTAATGCCATGGATACTATCGATCTGCAAAACTATCGCAACTACTTTTCCGAGCGGGCTCATGAGGTGGTTCATCGGGCTATTGAAGAGTCCAAGAAGCGTAATCACTACTACTTGGGGGTGGAGCATCTCTTCCTCGCCTTCTCTCAGATCGAGACTACCTTCTTCAAGACGGTTTTAGCCGAACTCAGTCTTGATCCTGACCATATCATTGACTTCCTCAAAGATCACATGGAGATCGTGGAGCCAACCGGCGGCATTAGCGTCAAGGTTCCTCCGGCTACCAAAACGATCTTCCGGCGGGCCTGGGAAGAGGTGCAGCAGATTGGCAGGACTACTATCGAACCAGTTGATTTGTTTCGGGCAATTTTTCAGGAAAGCGACGGGATTCCGGTACGGATCATCAAGAGCCTCGGTGTACATCCAGATACCATGGTTCAGGCAATCGAGAAGAAGGCGAAAATCTATACCGAAAGCCAGGCAACGGACTTCAGGAAGTATGACCTTCCTCCTCACCTCAAATACTTTGGAGTTAATCTTAACCGACTTGCTCGCTTAGGAAAACTGCCCATCATCATCGGCCGCGAGTATGAGATCCAGCAGATGATTGAAATTCTCTGCCATCAGGATCGGTCGAACTCGGTGATGGTTATCGGAGAGCCTGGGGTAGGAAAGACTGCGCTGGTTGAAGGCCTTGCGCGCCGGCTGGAGCTTCAACCGGAAACGGTACCAACGAGACTCCAAGGCCATCAGATCATTAACTTACAGATGAACAGCCTGGTTGCAGGAACAATTTTCCGCGGTATGTTCGAGGACCGTATCGAGAAGATCATTCAAGAGGTAAAGAAGAAAAAGAATATTATTCTCTTCGTGGATGAAGCTCATTCGCTGATTGGTGCTGGATCAGCTCTCGGTGTTCCGAGTGATGCTGCGGGTATTCTGAAATCTACCCTTGCCCGCGGAGAAGTGCAGATCATCGGCGCAACCACCGCAGCTGAATACAAGACTTACATTCAAGAGGATGAGGCGCTCGCACGGCGATTCCGGGTGATTCACGTAAAAGAGCCTTCGCTTGAGCAGACGCGTACTATCATAAAAGGGGTACGAACCCGCTTTGAAATGACCTACGGCGTGGAAATAAGCGACGCTGCCATCGAGTATGCGCTAACAATGTCTTCTCGCTATCAACACCAGTTGCGCCTTCCTGATAAGGTGATTAACTGGCTCGACACTGCTTGTGTCAAAACCGAAATCGAGGACCCGAGCCGGGAAGTAACTTCCTCCGTAGTGCTCGAGGTTATTGCTCAGGAGACGAACATTCCTCGAGACATGATCTGCCGCGACACTGTCGAACGGCTTCATGGCATGGAAGAGGTGCTGTGTAAAAGAGTTGTTGGGCAGCGGGAGGCGATTTCGAGATTGGCAAACCGTATCCGTCTTAACAAGGGGCCGCTTAAGGAGCGCTTTGAGCGGCCGGACGGTGTCATGTTGTTTCTCGGCCCTACCGGGGTTGGCAAAACGGAACTAGCAAAAGCGCTGGCGGAGTTTCTCTTTGGCGATGAGAATAAGCTGGTGCGGCTGGATATGTCCGAATACCGGGATTCAGCGGTAGCTGTGGATAAACTGATCGGTATGCCACGCGGCATAGTCGGATCCGAGCGGGGGGGAATCCTTACCAATCAAATCAGAGACAATCCCTATACCGTGCTGCTGATCGATGAAATGGAGAAGGCTAATCCATACGTATTAAACCTGTTCCTGCAAGTGTTTGATGAAGGATTTCTTACCGATGGCCGCGGGAAACGCGTTTATTTCAGCGATACGATTATTATAATGACCTCTAACCTGGGTTCGGATGAGTTCAAGCGTCTCACCCAGTCGATGGGATTTCTCAACGATGCAGAAGGAGTCAGTTCGGTGAGAAGAGCGGTTGTTCGAGAAGTAGAAAACTCCTTCTCTCCCGAATTTCTTAATCGTATAGATGAAATTGTCGTGTTTAGCCCGCTTAACTATGAAGAGGTGAAGGCGATTACCGTGCTCTATCTTGAAAATGTCCACCGGCAATTGCAGTCTCGGGGTAAGACACTCACCTATGACGAGCCCGCTATAGAGTATCTGGCATGCGAAGGTTTCAGTGTCAAGTACGGAGCGAGATTTCTGAAACGAAAAATAGATCAGCTGGTAAAAGTTCCCATAACGCTTGCATGGAAATACCAGGACCATTTTTCCCTGAAAGTCTGTAGTAATAGTCTGGTCGTTTCCTGACACACGTGTTCAACGGTGCATGAGGGGTGAACGGAACTGCAGAGTGGAATGGTTCTTGCCCTGTGAGGTGAGCCTCATGAATCTTTGGTGTTTCTCTTTCCATCGCGCCGCCCTGCCATGAGTGCGGCAATTCTCTATCTGATGCGAACAACTATGTGTTTACTAGAGTGTGATTAAGAACCAAAGGAGCTGACTATGGCTGAAGAAAACAAAGATGAAACCTTCACTATCAAAGATCGGCGCCGCTTTGTCGTTGATGCCGCAGGGGATGCCCACTCGGAACCTGAACCGGCGTCCCCCCCAACAGGAGAACGGCAGAATCAGGAGTCTCCGAGAGCGAAGGCCGCACCTCACGAGCACATGCCTCTGCCGGAAATCGACTTTCCTGCATTTATTCTCTCCTTAAGTTCCAGCGCCTTACTTCATTTGGGCCTAATCGAAAACCCCGTCAGTAGAAAAAGCGAGCGGAATCTGCCCTTGGCGAAGCAGACGATCGACATCATTGCGATGCTTCGGGACAAAACGAAGGGAAATCTTTCACCTGAGGAGAGCGGGCTTGTCGATGACCTCATTACTGATCTGAGGCTCAAGTACGTGAATGAAATCAGAAAGTAATCTTCTTGTGCGGCAGGCTCCGGCCAAGATCAACCTTTGCCTGGAAGTGCTGGGAAGAAGACCGGACGGCTATCACGATATTCAGAGCCTTATGTGCCCGATTGGATTGTTCGACCGGATCACGGTGAGAGTGGCAGAAGAAGGGATTGCTCTCCGGACAAACGACCCCGAGCTTCCGGTCGACAGCAGGAATCTAGCCTTTCAGGCGGCAGCACTGCTGATGAGCAAGAATGGTTCAGTGCCGGGCGTGTCGATAGAGCTAGACAAACAAATTCCATCGGCTGCAGGCTTGGGTGGTGGAAGCGCTGATGCGGCGATAGTTCTATCGCTCGTGAACGAGCTGAGCGCGGGGAGTTGCTCCTCCGCTGAACTCATGAAGATTGGCGCTGCGCTCGGTTCGGACGTTCCGTTCTTCTTCCTCAACCGTCCGGCTTGGGCAACCGGTCGCGGAGAAGAGTTGTCGCCCGCTATTGTCAGTCCTCCGTTCTGGGTGGTGCTGGTGAAGCCATCATTTCCGATATCCACTGCCTGGGTCTATTCCCAGTGGCCGGTCGAAAAGAAGAAGATGGGACAGCCGGTTCCCGGCGCTGTTGATCTGCTTGTTCAGGGGCCTTCAATACTCAAAAATGATCTGGAAGAGGTAGTCATGCCTCGGCATCGGGAAATCGGTTTGATTAAGGAATCCTTGGCCCTGGCCGGTGCCTGGGGATCATTGATGTCGGGAAGCGGACCGACTGTATTCGGAGTGTTTTTTGAGGAAGGGGCGGCGCTGGAAGCACGAGATTCGCTGCAGCGTGAGTATCGCAGCCACGGTTGGTTTGTTGATGTTGCGCAGGCGCTTCTGTAAATAAGCTACTATTTGCTTTTCAATATGTGCTTGGTTTGGTATACTATTGATTTCAGTTTGATGGGGTGTCGACAAGCGGTAAGTCACGGGAATTTGGATCCCGCATTCGGAGGTTCGAATCCTCCCACCCCAGCTTCTGGCTTCTCTCCAGACGACCACACTCGAACAGATCTTATCGTTCGGCAAGCGCGCCGATGATGCTCTTGGCAAACGGCTCGGCTGCCAGTGGGCCGTTTGCAGTAATGATGTGGCCGTCCTTGGTTACCGCTTCACCCGTAAATGAACAGCCTTTCTCCTGCAGGATCACAGCCTCTTTCCCGGAGTTGAATACCGTTGCCTTCTTTTCTTTCAGCACGCCGGCATTGGCCAAGATGATCGGAGCCCAGCAGATAGCGCCAAGAATTTTCCCCTGTCGCACCGTCTCCTGAGCAATACCATGAGCGACCGGATTATGCCAGTAAGCACTGCATCCCTGTCCTCCGACAAACACAACTGCATCGAAAATGGTTATATCCAAACTGGTAAACGGCAGCTCACTTTTTATCGTGGTGCCATCGGTTCCTTTCGCCATGCCTATTCTCGATGAAGCGATCGTGACCATTGCTCCTTCTGCTTCGAATAATTTTTTGGGAACGAGGAGTTCAGAATCCTTGAACTGATCGAAGGAGATGATCATGGCAATCTCTTTGCCGGCCAAAACACCCGATGCAGGTGCAGCAGTTTTGTCCGCCTGAGAGATAGAGCAAAACAGAAGCAGAAGCGCGATTGCCGTAAGCAAACGAATGGAATTTCTCTGTCTACTATGGTTCATTTACATCTCCATCTCATGATGGTTCCTGAAGTCTGTATACAGGATGCTGAGTTAATGCTTACGCGATAGTTACTACAGCTTGTCCGTCAATGACGACAATCCCTTTCTGATTGGTGCAGGTGGTCTTCAGCGTGATTCTCTTGGTGCGATCTTCCTTGCCGATGACTTCAACCTTGGCAGTGATCGTGTCGCCTATCCGCACGGGGAATTTGAAGACAAGATCCTGCTTCAGGTAAATCGATCCGGGACCGGGCAGCTTGCTCGCAATCGCTGTCGAAATGAACGCAGCAGACAGAAACCCTTGAGCGATCCGGCCCTTGAAAACTGTCGTCTGTGCGTACCGCTCATCGATGTGGACTGGATTGTAGTCGCCGTTTAACTCAGCAAATTTTATGACGTCATCCTGGGTAATCGTACGCTTATAGTCGGCGGTCTGTCCGATCTCTATAGATTCATACGAAGGATGGATCGGTTCGTTGTATGCAGTAAGATCCATAAACTATTTCCTCTCTTGATTTCTCCTGATGAACATTTCTCCTCTCGAAGCATCGTGACGGGAAAACAGAACTAAAGCGGGCGGCATGAGGAAGCTTGCCTGCACCGAATGCCGCGAATTTCTGCCTGTTTTTCGAGCGATCGCGATTAGGTCGCATAAGATTACCAGAATTCTGACGGAATGAAAAGGGGCAATTTCAGGAAGTGGCGCCAGAACATGGCAGGAAGACGTGCGGTAATCGAAAGTGTCGGAAAGGTAGAGCCGTGCCTGATGCCGAAAACCTTCTTCGCGACCGTGGATCAAACGGGTTTGGCGACTGCGATCGAAAATCGTCAGAAGCTGAGTAAAAGGCTCCGTTCCCGGTGCCCACCCATAGATTCGCGCTGAGACGCGGAGGACGCAGAGAAAAGAACATTGTCATTGCGAGGAATCACGCCGTGGAGAAACAGTGAGGAGTGAGGCGTAACGAGTAAGGTGTACTCAGCCGATGGGTGTGTCGAGCCTCTTTTTCATGACTCCTTACTCCTGACTCTTTACTCCTTACGGTTCCTTAAGGGCCTCCTCACTTTTCACTCCTTACAGATTCACAGTGAGGCCCTTGTCTCGCAGGTACTCTTTTACCTGCCGAATGGTAAGCACACGAAAATGAAATACGGATGCTGCAAGCAAAATGCTGGCGCCGCCTTTGACCGCTCCTTCGTAAAAGTGCTCGAGGGTCCCGGCTCCTCCCGAAGCTACCACTGGGACAGAGACTACATCGGCAATGGATCTGGTAACCTCCAGATCGTATCCCTCCCGGGTACCGTCACCGTCCATGCTGGTCGGGAGGATTGTACCGGCTCCGAGATCCTGGCACTGTTTTGCCCAGGAAATTGCATCCAGTCCGACCGGCGTGGTGCCGCCGGAAACAACGAGCTCAAAGCCTGATGGCAGCTTCGGATTTCTCCGGGCGTCGACAGCCACAGTGATGCGCTCGGAGCCGAATTGTCGGGCTGCTTCTTTCACCAGCTCAGGATTCTTCACAGCAGCGCTGTTCATGGATACGTTGTTTGCTCCTGCTCCAAGCACCTGCTCAACATCCTCCAGTGATCCGATGCCGCCGCCAACAGTGAGTGGTATGGTAATGACTGACGAGACATTGCGCACCCACTCCAGGCGGGTCTTGCGGTTTTCCACCGTAGCGGCAATATCGAGCATGGCCAGCTCATCGGCACCTTCCCGTTCATATAAAGCAGCATTTTCTACCGGATCACCGGCATCCTTGATATCCACGAAGTGAACGCCCTTAACCACGCGACCGTTCTTCATGTCCAAGCAGGGCATGATTTTGATTATTCCCATGGCCGATCCTTTCACTGTGTTGTTAGTCTTGTGAAGTCTTGTCTTTGTATAGAGAAGATCGCTGATTTTGTCAATCGTAGAGCGGCAAGGCGTTTAGAATCTATAACAGCCGAATGAAGAAACCCACCGTACCACTATCGGATTAGTTTCGTAGTCTAGATAAAGCGAAGCGAAATCCAGGATAGCAGCTTGGTTGTAATTGGGTGGTCTAAACTTCTTCACTGTTCATCCACGGTGTGCCTTCTTGCAATGACCCAGACATTGTCGTTGCGAGGCACGCAAGCGACGAAGCAATCTGGGGCGGGAAAAAAGAAGGCAATTATTTGGGGCGGACACGCAGTCCTGCACCTACGCGGCTTCGACCGATGGCTTAGGGGAGTTCACGACTTGATACGAACACGCGTCTGATTCATTGCTCACAGGTTGCCGCCAGGCGGCATACTTCAGCTTTTTACAGCTCCATTGTTATTACTAACACCATGAGGATCAGCTCACTGTGAAGCTGGTGTTGCCGGTCTCCGTGGAAGCGCCGCTCTGGATGGTTGCCTCCACCGTGTAAAGTCCTTTTTGTGCAGTCGCCGGCAATTGGAGAGGAATGGAAGACGTATAGGTTCCGCCGGTACGCTGGACAGTGACTTCCGGATTGCCCACGAGCGCTCCATTAAAATAGATTTTTCGGGTCTCTTTGACGCTCACCGCGGTACCCTCAGCAGGTGTAAGCACTGCATAGGTTGCATTCAGATTTACGGTCTCGCCCGGGCTTATGGTTTGTGGATTGGTAGTAACATTCTTGACATCGACGACGGTACCCTGGCTGGGATCGTAGTTTTCATACTCCCTCACTGTTTCGTCGCGCTCTTTCTGCTTATCATAAGCATAATGACCGATCGCTGCACCGGCCAGCGCGCCGAGCAGGCCACCGAGAATCGCGGCATCTGCGCCATCACCCATTGCCGACCCGGCAATCGCTCCGACCACTGCCCCGGCTCCGGCCCCGACTGTTGCTCCTTTGTGCTCCTGATAGGTCTCGTCCATGGTTTCGCATCCGGTCCATGCGGCTACAAGCAGGAAACACATGCATACAGAAATCACTTTTCTGGAAGTCGGATTCATAAAACGTCCTCCTATAGATTTTTTTCTTTATTTTAGCAGGCGGATCAAAGGAGAAGGAGGAGTGAAAGCCAGTATTTTCCCAACCGAAAGGACGTATTTTCCTGAAGAGAAGAAAACCATCGCGCTCAAGCGTGTCAAAAACAGGTATTGGAGGACTGATGCACGGTACTGACCCGCGCTCTCATCCTGGTCCCGCGCAGGCGGGACTCCCTCAGAATGACAGTTCCTTCTCTTTAAACCTGAAAGAGAAAAGAC
>JAGOGO010000153.1 GCA_017996625.1 Deltaproteobacteria bacterium
CGTCCCTCTTTGCCGCCCTGAATGTGAAGACCGGGGAGGTGATCGGGCAATGCCATCGGAGACATCGGGCTGTCGAGTTTCGGAAGTTCCTGGATAGAATCGACGACGCGGTCCCTGAATCGTTGGATGTTCACTTGATCTTGGACAATTCCAGCACGCACAAAACGCCTGCCATCCGTGCCTGGTTGGCCAAGAGGCCACGCTTCCATGTGCACTTCACCCCCACGGGCGCTTCCTGGCTCAATCTGGTCGAGCGATGGTTTGCCGCCCTGACGGAAAAACAGATCCGCAGAGGATCCCATCGCAGCACGCGGCAGTTGGAGACGGCAATCAAAGACTATCTTTCGATCCATAACGCAAATCCGAAACCGTTTGTGTGGGCGAAAACAGCGGACGAAATCCTTGCATCCCTCGCACGCTATTGTAAACGGATTAATGACTCTGGACACTAGATGTTTTGCAGAGTGGATCAATATCTTAATTCACTTCATTTGACAATATTAGCTGCAGGAGAGCATGTCAATTAGCGTTATGAGCTATTCTGAGTGGCTCCTGATTGTTCCGGGATTCTATCTGAGCGCTTATGTGCTATACAATTTCGTGATGATTGTCGTTCACGTCTTCGCAAGAGAAAAATCATGCGTCGACCACGGAGAAAAAACACACTTTGCTGTTATCGTACCGGCTCACAACGAAGAACTCCTGCTTGCCGAGCTTCTGTCAAGCATCGAGAAGCAGAACTATCCGCGAGAGAGGTTCAGGACAATTGTCGTTGCTGATAACTGTACTGACAGAACGGCAGAGATCGGAAAGTCCAACGGCGCCGAAGTGCTCGAGAGGAATGACATAAAGCATGCTGGAAAGGGCTATGCGATCAGTTACGCCCTTGAGAGAATTGGAGTGGAAAGCGTCGAAGCTGTATTTATAGTGGATGCAGACAGTATTCTCAATTCGGAAGCACTGGAGGAACTGCATCAAGCGATTCGGCGAGGTGCAAGAATTATCCAGTGCTTCAACGGCATAGCAAATCCTGATGACAGCTGGTTTACACGGATCATGGATGTATCACGAACATACGGAAACGAAGTCTTGGAACCGGCCAAAGAAAAGATTGGCCTCTCGTCACATTTGATGGGAAACGGCATGTGCTTCGTTCGTGACGTCATTATGAAATACGGTTGGGACGCTTTCACTGTGGGCGAAGACTGGGAATATTACGCAAAAGTGGTCATCAAGGGAGAGCGAGTTGCATATGTAAGAAGGGCTCGAGTATACCACCGAGAATCGGTGAATATCAGGCAGGCGACTTCACAGAGGCTTAGGTGGTCTAGTGGCCGTTTCGCCGTGGCTACAACGCACGGCGTTCGCTTGCTGATGAATGGATTGAAAAACTGCAGTATTACAAAAATGGATGCGTCCATGCCGCTGCTACTTCCGAACCCATCCCTTGGGATCAGCCTTACGCTGTTGATGTTTTTCGTATCCATAGTTACTGCACCACCGACACGTCTGGAATTATATGCAGGATGGTATGGGCTGCTCGGCCTTGCGCAGTTAGTCTTCTTCTTGATCGGCATCGCTTATGTGAACAACAAGAAAATGAAGCTCCTGGCAATCATCTCTGCCCCCATATTCATATTTTGGAAGACTGGAATCGACCTGTTGTCGGTTGCGGGTGTGGGAAGAAAATCCTGGGTGCGAACGGAACGAAAACTATAAAGTACGTGGAATGAGCTGACCAGGATATATTAATCAGTCCATAATAGTGTAGACATATTCACGCGTTTGTAGTATAACACCGGCCATGAAAGAGATGGATGGTCGAAAGCTGAAGCATGATGTCCTGACGGAGCTCCGCAAGCGCGCGGTGGCAATGGTTCAAAGCGGCGAGAGCCCGGAAGTGGTTGTGAAGACTCTGGGGTTCAGCCGTGGGTGCATTTATAGTTGGCTGGCCCTGTACAGGGCAGGCGGCTGGGATGCCCTGGATGCCAAGAAGCGCGGCGGCCGCCCGCGCAAGCTGAAAGGCAACATGATCCAATGGGTCTATCAAACCGTCGTTGGCAAAGACCCGCGACAGTATCAGTTTCCCTTTGCCTTGTGGACCCGTCATGCCATTGGCTCTTTGATCTACAAGCGATACGGGATCCGCTTGAGTGCCAATTCGGTGGGCCGCCTTCTGGCCCAGTTGGGCATCACGGCCCAGAAGCCGTTGTGGAAGGCCTATCAGCAGGACCCGGAGCGCGTGCGCAAGTGGGTTCAAGAGGATTATCCCGCGATTGAAAATGAAGCCAAGCAGATGAAAGCGGAGATCTGGTTTGCCGACGAATCGGGCCTTCGCAGCGATTACCATGCGGGGACGACCTGGGGGGTCAAAGGGCAAACGCCCGTGGTGCGCAGCGCCGGTGCCCGGTATCGCCTCAACATGATCAGCGCCGTGAATCGGCGCGGCCGGATGCGGTTCATGATTGAGAAGAAGGGGGTGAATGCCGATGTCATCTGCCGCTTCCTGGATCGCCTGATGGTGGGAATCAAGACCCCCGTGTTTCTGATCTGGGATGGTCATCCGGTGCACAAGTCCAAGAAGGTAACGGAAAAGGTGAAGAGCTACGACGGCAAGCTGCGTTTGTATTTGCTCCCCGGGTACAGTCCGGAGCTGAATCCCGGCGAAGGGGTTTGGCGGGAAGTCAAATCGCACCGGCTCGGCCGTGCCGGCATCTTCTCCTTTGCCGACATGATGTCTATGGCGCTGGGGGCTTTTCGCTCCTTGCTCAAGCGTCCGGATATCATCCGTTGATTTTTTCATACGCGGTCCACTCTATATGCGTCTTAGCGTCCTTTCTATTATGGACTGACTAATAACATGTATGGATGGCAATAAATAAAATGCAGTTGCAAAAGGATCAGATCAACAGATATTCCAGATACAGGCGGATATGCAAACAATAAAAACGGGAAATCTTTTGCAAGAGGAAAATCAGAGTACATGAAAAGGCATAACATTCTTTTTGTTATCCCACAGCTCGATCGGGGCGGCAGCGAGACACTAATCTACGACATCGCCATGCGGTTGGACAAGAGCATATTCAATGTATCATTGGCGTACTTCCACTTTTATGGCAATGAGACATTCAGGAAGGCGTTCCAGGAAAGGGGCATCAAGCTGCACGAGGTCCGGATTAGCAGTTCGGCAGATTTCTCGGCCATGCGTACAATGGCAAGAGTCATCCGAGAGAACGATATTCATCTCGTCAATGCACACCACTTCATATCGATGGTCTATTCCTTCTATGCCTGCAAACTCGTAGGCCGGCGCAAGCTTGTGTATACGGAACACTCGAGTTGGGAAGTAGACAAGGTACCTTTGAAGTGGAGGATGGCATGCAGACTTCTGTCAGGGCAGCTTGATAACGTGATTGGCGTCAGCGACGATGTGACAAAGACACTTAAGGAGAATCTTTACCTGAAGGATGAAGGAGCAGTGACCATCCGGAACGGCGTCAGTTTGAGAAATGGAGGTACTCGAGAGCCAGGGTCGGTAAGACGAGAATTCGGGCTATCGGATACGATGAAGGTTATTGCGATGGTTGCAAATTTCAGAAAAGTAAAGAATCACATTCTGCTGCTGAAGGGGTTCAGAGAACTGCTGGGTGAATTCGATGGGGTGAGACTGCTCTTGATCGGACAGGGATATGCACACGATCCGGAGAACTCAGAGATCGAATTGCGTCGATACATCGAGGAATCCGGCTTGTCCGGCAAGGTGATCTTCACAGGCTACAGAAGCGACGTGATGGATCTATTGTCCATAGCGGATGTATTTTGCCTTACATCCTATCGAGAAGGACTGCCGATCAGCATGCTCGAGGCGATGAGTTGCAGCTTGCCCGTAGTTGGGACCAACGTACCCGGCATACGGGACGTTGTCAGGCACGGTAAAAACGGATTTCTCGTTGAAGCTGACGATTACGTTGCTGTCAAGGATTCATTGCTCAGGATATTGACGGACAATCAAATACGCCGCGATTTCGGATCCGAGTCGAGGAAGATCGTCCTTGAGTCTTATTCATTGGATCAATGCGTTAGGAATTATCAGGATCTATTTTTGAAGTTGCTGACGCCCTGATCGTTCGTGAAAGTGCAGCGTGCCGGGATGATCGAAAATGCGGGATATTATCCTTATTGGTTCCTCGCTGTTTCAAGTGGGTAACCTGAAGTCCAGTTTGCCGCTGATGAGATAGATCATCGTGATGAAGTACTTCAGGGTGCGGTAACCTCGGGCCCTGGCCTTGGCAGCCTGGATCATGCTGTTGATGCCTTCGAGGATGCCGTTGTTGACGAGGGACTCGAACCAGTTGAGGATCCCTTTCCAGTGCTTTTTCATGGTCTTCGCGCATTGTTTGATGGTCTCCAGGCTACTTTGGGTCGCCCATAAGTACCATTTCTTCAGGAAGCGTTCTGCCAGCGCAGGCGGCTGCTCCCAGAGCTCCTGAAAGGCCAGCCGGATCTGGTAGGCTTTGACGGTTTTGAGGTTTAACGACTTGAGGCGAAGGGATTCCAGCAGCGACCGTTGCTGGGCCGACAGACGCTCGGGGTTTTTGAGCCAAAGATACCGGGTATGTTTGAGTTCGGGCCGCTCTCGTTGCTCCTGGCGGCGCACGTTGTCGACGGCGGTGTTGAGGAGCTTCATCACATGGAACTTGTCGAAGGTCAGGCGGGCCTGTGGGAAGTGCGATGCCACCCCCGAGATAAAGGCCGGCGACATATCGCAGCAGATCTCCTCGACGGCCTCGGGAAAACCGCCATGGTCGAGAAAATCGGCCTTGAACCGCTCGAGGGTCGAGGCATCCTTGCCTTCGGTGACGAAGAGCGTCCGGGCCTGCTCCAGATCGACAAAGAGGCTGACGTCGTGGTGCCCCCGCTTGCCGGCCGATTCATCCAACCCGAGCTGCCGCAGATCGGAGTGATCGGCCTGCTTGCGGGCCCGATCGACGTAATGCTCCAGCACGCGCCACAGGCGGGTGTCATGCTCCCCGAGCAACTCGGCGATCCGCTTGACCGGCATGGCCTGGGCCAGGATCATGGTGAAGGCCTCAAACAAGAGGGTGAAGCCGCTGCCCGGACGCGCCCACGGCAGGGCCACCTGCAAAACCCCGCACGTGCTGAAAGAAGTTCAGATGCCGCCAGCTCTTTGGCTCCGTATCGTGCACCGGACAGTCCCCCTGCCCACAGGAGGGACAGGGAAAACGGCTCCCCCGGGGAAAGTCCAGCCCGATGTCCAGACGTCGCTTCTCGGCATCGAACCGACAACTCACCACCGTCCACGGTGGGGCCAACCCTAACGCTACTTGAAGAAGGTCCGTGTCTCTCATGAAACAACGCTCTATCACTGACACGGACCGGCTTCAAGAACTTACCCACTCGGAATAGCGAGGAACCTTTATTAGTCAGTCCATAATAGAAAGGACGCTAAGACGCATATAGAGCGGATGGCGTATGAAAAATTCCACGGATGATATCCGGACGCTTTTCATCTGCTTGGCTTCTTTTTCAATCGCGGGATAATCCTCTTGAACCCACTTGCGCACGCGCTCCGGATCTTGCTGATAGGCCTTCCACAACGGCTTCTGGGCCGTAATGACCAACCTGGCCAGAAGGCGGCCCACAGAATTGGCACTCAAGCGGATCCCGTATCGCTATTATGGACTGATTAATAAATGGCTCAAGCGGTACCAGACGGGAGATACCGACTGGTACAAAGATCAGAGCAGGGCTCCCCGAAGACGGCCGGCGGAGATAAGCCAGAAGCAGCAGGATCTCATCGTTGCCACCCGGCAGCAT
>JAGOGO010000154.1 GCA_017996625.1 Deltaproteobacteria bacterium
CTTCACTTCAGGAACGAGAACTCGGCCCGACTGCTGGCTCGCTTCCAGCGCAACCTTTTGCCAACGCTGGATCTTTGCCTGAAGCCGTCCAGGATCGTACCGCGGAACAGTTCGCTCAGTCAGGATAGGGAAAACAGCTGATATGCCCAGTTCAACAGCTTTCTGTATAATGAACGCCATCTTGTCGGCCTTGGGAAGCGCCTGACCCAAAATTATCTCCTGAGACGGCTCGGAAAGTGGCTGTTCTTTCCGGATGATCGCCAGTTCGCTTTCCTTCTGCGATAGGGAAACAATTTCGCAGTGATATTCATTACCACTGCCATCAAATACCACGAGATGGTCATGCGGTCTCATCCTGAGAACCGTTCGCATCTTGCGCAGCGATTCCCCGCAGATGATGACTTTATCGGCCACAATAGCATCAGGGCTCACGTACAGACGTTGCATGTCAGTATGAGAATCACCTCATTGAATGAAAAAGGGCACTTCAGTGCCCTTTTATACAGACAAAATCGTATGCATACCTGAAATGCTTATAGCGGAAGGTATTACGCTTTGGTTCCGTCTCCCTTAGGTAATTCTTTTTCTTCACGCTTCATTTCTTCATCTGCGTCACCGGAAACGGCTTTCTTGAAATTGCGCATTCCTTTGCCCAGTCCCGAGCCGATTTCCGGCAGCTTCCCTGCACCAAAAATAATGAGCACTATTACTAAGATTATTAGTAGCTCACTCATTCCCACGCCGCCGAATGTCATACATCTATCTCCTTAAAAAGTACCGAGGAAAAAAAAGGTCCGAACAAACCTTAGCATATCTGCTTGACAGATTCAATATTTTTCCCTGGTATCCTCCGGTACGAGATCTGTCGGCTAGCCTGGGCCAAGACATGCTGTTCGATCACGCTGTACCCGGTACAGCGTGATCGAAAGCGTATTGATCGGATATCGCACGTCTTTCTACCCGGCAGGCTTTTCTAATCCTCCTCAGTGAGAAGTCCGGGTTTGACACGTTTCTCTGTTGCCACTGCGTTTGGATCGGGGTAATTGCCTTCAGTGCTATTCTCTTCAGGCTTTCTTAAACTCATAGGAGATCTTATCACCAGGCAACGTCACTGGTGCTACCGTGACCTTCATTCCCACACTAATCTGGTCTTCCGGTAGCTCCTTGGCGATACGACCAAATACCTTCACATCCTTGAACTGGGCCACACCGATAGTGTACGGCAGATCATTTTCAAAACCCACCGGTCCATACTGAAGCTTACTGAAACTGATCAGTTCACCCTGTCCACTCACCGGTGCCCACTCCATGGAATTACCCAGGCACTTGGAGCAGTCAGCTCGGGGCGGGAAATACTGGGCACCACAGTCTTTGCACTTGGTTGCCATCACCTGGCCATTCTCCAGGTATCCGATAAACTCATTGACCTTTGAGATAGAGGTGAAGGCTACGGTTCCAAACTTCTTAAAGCGATCGTCAACCTCTTTTTTTGCCATTTTAATCTCTCCCAAAAATGGTTACGTTTCCATACAGTCCCACACCGCCGATATTGTGCACCAGACCAAACTGCGGATCTTTTACCTGCATTGGGCCGGCTTCACCTCTCAGCTGAAGCACAATCGTCCGAACCTGCGAACCACCAGTTGCTCCGATGGGATGACCTTTCGAAAGAAGACCTCCGTCCACGTTTACGGGAATTTTCCCTTCCTTATAAGTCTCTTTAGCTCGGATCAGTTCTTTCCCCTCACCGGTTTTTGCAAATCCCAGATTTTCGTAGGCCATCATTTCCGCGATGGTAAAACAATCATGTACTTCTGCCACATTGATGTTCTGTGGAGTCAGGCCGGCCATCTTATACGCCTGCTTTCCAGCTTCCATCCCCACCGTCAAGCCGGTAAAAAGATCCCGGCCGGCCATATTGACCGCTGTTGAGGCAGCACCGATACCCAGTATCCAGACCGGCTTCTTACTCCAGGCCTTTGCTTTTTCCTCGGTGGTCACGATCATACAGGAACTGCCGTCAGCATTGGCGCAGCAGTCCCCCACCCGCAGGGGTGAGGCCACCGGTCCGGCCATATTGTCTTCCGGATTGCTGAACATATCCATCGTCACTGCTTTACGGTAAACCGCCCGCTCGTTGATTTGCCCATAGGTAGCTGCCTTTACTCGAATCAGGGCCAAATCTTCGGGAGTCGTTCCGTACTTAGCCATGTGGGCCCGCGCATACAACGCGTAGTAAGCAGGCATCATGGTACCAAAGGGAGATTCCCACTGAATGTCAGCGCCTCTTCCCATTCGCTCCTGCGACTCGGCTGAAGAAATTTCTGACATTTTCTGAAAACCACAGACGCACACGGTATCGTGCAGGCCGGCTTTAATCATGGAGTAGGCAACCTTCAGACCCGTGCTGCTGGAAGAGCACACCGTTTCGAGATACAGGGTCGGCTGCGGTGTCAAGCCCAGATATTCAGCCAGAACACCGGCCGGAGACCGCTGCTTATCATACTCCGGAGCGGAACAAAAGACCGACGCATCAATGTCTTTGGTTGAGATTTGTGCATCCTGGACTGCTTCTCGAAAAGCCTCAAATGCCAATTCCCGAATGCTTCCTGGATAGCCACGGACAAAATTGCTTTGCCCTACACCGATAATAGCAACTCTCGACATTATACCCTCCTTGGCTACGCCAACAAAGTGAATAGAGTGATTACCGAATCGGTAAACACATTTCTCTGAACATCTTAAGGCACCCTTTAGCCGCCAAAAACTGCATGCCTCATGCTAACAAAAATTCCAGAGCAACAAGTCTCTCATCCAATCGATTCTCAGCAGCTAAGGCCGGGACATGAGACACAGCATTCCGGCTCTAACGGATATCCCTTACGCACCCTCTTATCGCCTCATCATCCAACATACCCGCCGTCGACGCCGATCACCTGAGCCGTAATGTAACTGGATTCATCAGACCCCAAGAATACGAAAACAGGGGATACATCCTCAACTTTTCCGAATCGACGAAGCTGAATCCGATTCAGATACGTCTCCTGCAGTTTGGGATCGGTACGAATCTTCTCAGTCATTTCCGTATCAATGACACCGATTTCCACACAGTTGACATTGATATTGGAACCGCCCAATTCGCGGGAAGCTGACTTGGTAAACCCGATCAGACCAGCTTTGGCGGAGGCGTAATTGATCTGGCCTACTGTGCCGTATACGCCGGCAGTGGAAATGACATTGATGATCTTTCCATATTTTCGTTCTCGCATGTGGGTTGCCACCGCGGCAGTGCACAGAAATGCTCCCTTGAGATGAATGTCAACAACCTCATCCCACTGCTGTTCGCTCATTTTATACAACATCGCCGGGTTGCTGATCCCCGCATTATTAACCAGAATATCCACCTTTCCGAATTCCTGCAGAGCAGTTTTTACCATATTCTCAACATCAGCTTTGTTTGCCACGTCCGCCTTGACAACGACGGCTTTCCGCCCGAACTTCCGTATCGCTTCAGCAGTCTCATTGGCCGTGTCTGGTCGCCGGGTATAGTTGACCAGAACATCAGCCCCTTCCTGGGCATATTTGACTGCGATCTCTCTGCCTATGCCACGCCCAGAACCGGTAACAATTGCTGATTTGCCTTCCAGTCTCATCACATTCGTTCTCCTTTTGCTGTGTAGTTAATGCCGTGAGCTTTCCTCGGGTGAGTGTTTCTTTGCATGAAGTAAAAAATCACACGGGATAGAAAATGTCAAGTATTTTCGAGAGGGATACAATGATATGCACATCGTCGCGGAGCTCTCGGAAAGAGATCCCCTACCGCCAGATCACCTTGTCGGTGTCCACCTGCAGCTCAGCTCCTGTGATCAGGAGCCATATTCAGCCGTAATCATGCATACCTATTCCAGAAAAACTGCTGATGCAGGGGTCCGATCTGAAGACGCGCACGGAGATGCACCATCCGGTGGTTTGTCCGGATTGCGCCGTGATGACTAATTGGAAGCTCTGGAAGGTTTGACCGAAGGATTGCCTCGCAGCGACTGGCTCCGATTGGCTAACCGTGTGATGCCAGAGGACTACTCGTTGAAGCCGAGCGAGACGGATTACTATTCATGGGACTCTCTTCTCATGAATCCGCTGATGTCAATGACCTTGTCGTGGAAGGTCTCTGCGGCAGGAGAACTTTGTTTAAGATGAAACCCGTTCTCGATTTTTTCTATGATCCTGGACAGCTCAGGGCTCTTCTGCACCAGAATATTTATTTGTTTTTGCAGTTCAAGCGCTTTAAATTTCATTTCAGTGAGATCCAGGTTGAAGTTCCCGAGCTTCCGGAGAGTGTCCAGCACTTGATGTATCACCGGTAAATTGTTGCTTTGGAGATATTGTGGAGCGTGGCCCCAGATGCTGCCGCACCTCATATCTCTTCGCTTTGCTTCCAGCAACAACACGGTATGAACACTGATGGGGCCCTCGTACTGAGCCAGTTTGATGCCAAGCTCTTGAAAGGACTTTCGCATACTGCTGTGGCTGATCATTCCCGAAATCAATGGATCCTGATTGTGCGTTATGTAATCGTACGTTCCCCCAATAGTGAAAAGGAGCTCTACCGAGAACTCAGCTGCCAGGCTCAGGAATAGATCGGTGAACTGTTCCCATGCCATTTCGGGCTCATTGCCGGAAAAAAGAATGAGATCGTGTTCACCATCAGCGTGAGTGAAATAGAATTCATAGGGGGAGAAGCTGTATTCGGTTATTTCTCCTTCATCAATTCGTGCTGATGGCCGGCTGTCAGCATAGCGGTAAAAAAGATCAGGAGAAATAGTGGCGAGCTTCTGAACTGAAAACGCTGACCGGAGAAAACTGAGGGAATCAGTTGAGATATTTCCGGCATTGGGCCATCCGTCGAAGCCGGCAATAAGAATTGGACTCCTTAGCTTGGGTCTTTCCTGTATTGTCACCAAGTGGCTGTCGTGTTTCATATTTTTAATATATATGATAACCTACTCGAGGTCAATGAACCAGCGCAGGGTGTTAGGGTTCATCCCTCGCATTCGCCGGAGAGACATTATGGAACCATGTGCACTAGCTGTTGATCTCGGTGGCAGCAATATTCGGGTAGCCGTAGTTACTCGCAGTGGCGGGATTGTAGCACGTCTTAGTCGTCCAAGCCGTGCCGCTGAAGGCAGAGAAGCTGTGCTGTCAGTACTGCTTTCCGCTCTCGACGAATCCGAACGGGTACTGCAGGCTCAAACAGCACTGGGAATCGGGATTGCGGTAGCCGGCGCCCTCGATGTACGCTCCGGCATTGTCACGCAGTCACCGAATCTGCCCGGATTGGACGACACCCCGCTGAGAACTATTGTCGCATCCCATTTTGCTGATCGTCTTCCCGTGCTTCTTGAAAACGACGCTAATGCTGCCGCCCTGGGAGAATCCTGGAAAGGAGCAGGTGTCGGCAGTCAAACCCTGGTCTGCCTGACTCTGGGAACAGGAATAGGAGGAGGGATCATTGAAAACGGCCTGCTCTTGCATGGTGCTGATGGCATGGCTGGGGAGATAGGCCATATGACTATCGATCCATCTGGTCCCCTGTGCAACTGCGGCAACACTGGTTGCCTGGAGGCTTTTTCTTCTGCGACCGCCATTCGCCGATTAGCGATAGAAGCGCTTGGTGCGCATCCGGACAATGCACCCATTCTGCTGCAGCGGTGCGGCGGCAGTCCCGATCGCATTTCCGCTGAAATGGTTGCGGAAGCAGCTGCAGCAGGCGACTTGCTCTCTCAAACCGTTTACCATACCATGGG
>JAGOGO010000155.1 GCA_017996625.1 Deltaproteobacteria bacterium
GATAGGCCAAGAGCACAGCCCGATAGACATCGCCGTGGAGCACGCTGATATTAAGGGAAAAGGTTCGGGAAACCTTTGCAAGGTATTCCTGACAAAAGCGGAAATCATCGCTGTACTGTCCGGCGGGTTTGATCCGTCCGCCGGTTAAGAGTGATCGAAGTGCCATGAGGAAATCTTATTCTCAGCAATCAGGACAAACATTCACAGGAAGAATGTATATCAAGGAGGAACCGAACCTTTACAGAAAACGTGCTATACGATACCTGGGTTAACTTGCTTGCGCATCAGCTTCCGGATAAACTTGGCCACAGGAAGGATGAGCTGCTCATTTTCGCCCTCTGATATCTGCTCATGCTCATCATACGCTGCCACATCAAAAACTAATCGGCGTCCCTCAACGTGTTTTAGAAATCCTTCGGCCCGGACCCGGGCTCCCAGCAGAGCAGCACCAAAGTGCGCGATGCGGATCATTGTTCCGACAGTTATGGTATCTTCAGGAAGCCGGTTCGCGATTGCGTTGCGGGCCGCCTGCTCCATAAGCAATACCACATGATGGGTGGAGAGCACCTGGACTCCGATGTTGCCGACAAAGCTCGCCAGATGATGCGGTTCCACCACCATTGTCTGTACGCCTCTGAGCCCGACCGAAATCTCAGTCATATCACCCCCCATTTAATCCTTCAGCACGCAGGATGCTGTCCGGATACCATTTCACAGTATGTATCATACCATAGTCCGGCTCTTTTTGGTAGGGGAGGGAGGGGAGGAAACGTTGTCCGTTCACCGTTCTCCGACGAAAACACTATCTGATGCCCTTGTAATAAACCAATGCAAGCGACAGTTCTTCACTTCCGCCTTCGGGTGAATCAAGAGAGCACCGTTGGCTCGTTTGCCGCCCCACAATTGTTGGGGCAACGGAAACGAACTCTTACAAGATTGTCGTGTTCGGTCCTTTACGGCGAACGGTCATCGATGAACGGTAAATGACGTATACGTCCTCAGTCCGGCATTTTTCGCGAACCTTTCCATCTGCGAAACTCCTCGATTTCCTCTTTCAGTGTCTGAGCCACTGGAGCCTTATGAGATTCCGCAAGCACCCGGTAGAGTTCAATCGTGGATTCCGCCAGAACATCTTGAGCACGAAGGATAAATACCGGCTCGTTATCACCGATCTTTGAGATGACAATTTTTCCATATTTCTTTGAGACTGCCATGGCTGCCTCCCTAAGATAGATTTTCAGTACAGTAAGATAGAGCGTATGGCCCTATACTATCTCCTTTCAAACAATTCTGACATACGGTAAGAACAGTATTTCTTTCGGCCGGAAATTTCTCTGAAGCAGTAGATCCGGAATGTTCTTCCAGGGGCGGTCGCTGGCAGAAGAAGATACTGGTGATCACATGGTTCTGGCAGGATAAGACCGGATCAGCATTTTACGGTAGAACAACGGTACGTTCCCAGTCCCGTCCATGCTTTTCTTCTGCCGTGATAGCAATCTCAAATCCGCCATCTAATACACGGTTGCCTTTGCAGGTCGGATAGTTAGATTCTGTCCCTGGTCGCCAGCAAAGCATCAGAACCTGCCCCCGCGAAGCGGGTTACCCATCAGCTCTTCTGGCCCGCGAAGCGGGACTATGAGCGGGACAGATCGTGCTTTGATGGTGATTCTGGGCAATCCGCACCTCTTGACAACACTATCTCTACAGATGTACCATCGAGGTCTATGCGTTCTCATACTATTGGGCATCTCGGGTCGATGACAAACACGCTCACCGAACGAGCTCGAGCCTGACCTTACTCCCTACAACGAGCGAGCACAACCGGCATGAAAATCGCCCTTGGCCAGATCAATACTACAATCGGCGACTTCACAGGCAACATCGCCAAGATACGCGCTGCCATCGTTCAAGCAAAGCGGGAATCCTGCAACCTGATTGTTTTCCCCGAACTGACGATCCCCGGTTATCCGCCTACCGATTACGTCGATAAGGCTGACTTCCGGGAAAAATGTATGCGGGCTCTAGATGATCTGGCTCGTGAAACAGCAGGAATCGGAGTCATCGTGGGATACATCGAACCTGCTGAGCATGGTTCCGGCGGTCTCCCCTATAATGCTGCCGCCCTGCTCCATGAAGGAGCAATAAAAGCCCGAGCCTACAAGAGGCTGCTTCCTTCGTACGATGTTTTCGATGAGAATCGTTACTTCCAGCCGGGTACCGATAACTCCGTATGCTTCTTTCAAGGCATGCGGCTGGGAATCACTATTTGTGAAGATATTTGGAATGATAAGGACTTTTTTGCCTACTGCCGGTATCCCTCCGATCCGGTAGCAAATTTGGCAACCCAGCAGATGGACCTTCTCATCAATCTTTCCGGTTCGCCGTTCTTTCTGGGGAAACGCAACCTGCGCGTCAGTATGATCAGCAGCATTGCACGGAAGCACACGGTGCCGGTTGTATATGTTAACCTCGTGGGAGGCAATGACAGCCTGCTTTTTGATGGGGGAAGCATGGCGGTAGACGCGACCGGCTACATCCGTGCTCAGGCTCGTGAATTTATCGAAGACCTGATAACGTTCGATATGAAAACCAATGAGGGCAATGTTCATCCTTTCATTGAGGATGAGGAAGCATTGACCTATCAGGCCTTAGTTATCGGCACCCGTGACTACATTCGCAAGTGTGGTTTTACCAAAGCTATCATCGGATTGAGTGGCGGCATCGATTCATCCCTTACTGCCTGCATTGCTGCCGACGCCTTGGGCAATAAGCAGGTGTGGGGTGTGGCCATGCCTTCTCAGTATTCTGCGGCAGCGAGCCTCGAAGATGCTGAGAAGCTTGCACGGAACCTGAATATCAATTTTCAGGTTATTCCGATCACAAAACTCTTTCAAGTTTACCGGCAGGAGCTGGCACCGGTCTTTTCCGGCCTTCCGGAAGATTTGACGGAGGAGAACCTGCAAGCCCGCATTCGGGGCACCCTGCTCATGGCTCTGGCTAACAAATTCAACGGCTTGGTGCTTACGACGAGCAATAAGTCGGAAGTGGCGGTCGGCTACAGCACTTTGTACGGTGATATGGCCGGAGGTTTGGCCGTGATCGCTGATATTCCCAAGACTATGGTGTACCGGCTGTCCCGCTTTCTCAACCAGGCACAGGAAGTAATACCACAACGAGTTATTACCCGGCCACCTTCAGCCGAGTTGAAGCCTAACCAGACTGATCAGGATACACTACCGCCATATGATGTACTGGATGCATTGCTTATTGAGTATATTGAAAACAATCGGAGTGTAAGCGACATTATCGACAGGGGATACGACAGAGGTGTGGTTATGGATACGATCCGTCGCATTCACACAAGCGAATACAAACGCAAGCAGGCACCGCCCGGACTTAAGGTTACCAGCAAAGCCTTTGGTCCTGGCCGCCGCTATCCGATTGCACATAAGTTCATTTACTAACCGCAGGAGCGTGACTGGAACCTGCCTCAGCATCGAAAGGAAGATTACGTGGCTGGAGAATTGAAGAGTACTCTGGATATAGTAATGGAAAAACTGAAAGGAACCGGCAGCGATGCCCGGGAACTCACACCCCGCCAAAAGGAATTGATTGCAGACATCAGGCGAAAGTATGACGCCAAGATTGCGGAAACCAAGATCCTCATGAAGGGCAGCGAGAACCTCCCGATGGAAATTGCCAAGCTCGAAGAAAAACGCGAAGCAGAGATCCAGAAGGTTTATCAGGAGGCGTAGCCGGGAGTCACAGAAAACAGCGGAGCGGGAGGAAGGGGATGATGGCATAGTGAGAGTTGGGGTAGTGGAATGGTAGCCTGACTGGGGGATTGGAATGATGGGTATTGTTTTAAAGATCAGTGCACCACAGGAGAGAACCATTATTCCAGTATTCCAGTATCCACATTCCTTTCAGTGAATAGACAGTGTAGCCCACTGGCTGCTTAATTCTCAGAGATCGCAGGACGCATCTTATGCGCTTGACAGGAAATCTTGAAAGTCCTCTCTTTATAACTACTGTGCTCATAGCCCTGGCGCTGGTTGCGGTTATCACGCCCGTTATTCCTGGGGTCAAGAACACGTTTCCAGTAATCTACTCAATTCTGCTGTTCCTTGTCACCATGAGCATGGTAGTGCTCCTTTATTTCGCAGCCACGCTCGTCTTGAGCGGAGTACAGAGACTGTACCACCTGGTAAAATTGCTGCGTTCTCTTCGCCGCCAGCGGCCAGAAGAGCCATGATGCAGAGCGAATAGATACAATGGTCAATAAATCTTCCGACATCGCCAAATGGAATTCCCATCACTGGATTCCCCGGAAAGACGTTGCGGCATTGCTTGTCATCGACATGCAGATGTTTTTTGCGAGTCTGGCTCGCGAGATTCTTAAGCCTCTCCGGCACCTGATTCAGACATGTCGCATCCAGGACGTTCCGGTCATCTATACAGCTCATGGCCATCGTGATCCGCACAAGGATGCCGGAATGTTGGGCATCTGGTGGCATGATCTCATCATCGAAGGGACCGGCGATCATCGAATTATTAAAGAGATTGCTCCGGAACCGGGGGAAAAGGTATTGCCTAAACGGCGCTACAGCGCCTTCTTCGGAACTGATCTGGATCAGTATCTGCGTGGAAAGGGAATCGAAGATCTCATCATTTCCGGCGTGATGACCAATCTCTGCTGTGAAACCACCGCCCGAGATGCATTCATACGCGACTACCGGGTCTTCTTTCTGGCCGATGGTACTGCGACGATTGATCCGGAGCTGCATACAGCTACGCTTAAAAATCTGGCGTTCGGTTTTGCTACAGTGTTGACGATTGCTGATGTGGAATCTGGATGGGAATCGGTGGTGACAGTCTGATCCGTGCAGACAGACTACAGCCCAGATGGTGCTCCTTATGAGAGAAGAAAAAGAGTCGGGGCGAGAGGATTTGAACCTCCGACCTCATGCGCCCAAGGCATGCGCGCTAACCAGACTGCGCTACGCCCCGATACCAAAAAATATTACCTGGTTTTCTACCTGCCGTCAATAGCTAGTTGAAAGAAGGGTTCAAAGTTAAGTCTGAGGGAATGATGAAAAGATTGCTAGCCCACCTAAGGCTTCCGTTCGTTATCTTGGATTCTCAGGTTGTCATCCCGAACTCGTTTCGGGATCTGTGCATGTGGTAGCCGAAGTCGATAGGTCATGAAACAAGTTCAGTACGACAAATTTGCGCTCTATACACTCTGTCTGATTACACCTTGCTTTTTACTCCTCACTCCTTACTATCTAAATACTTACTGAGCACCGGCCTAAGCTTTCGAATTGCCTCGGCTCGGTGACTCACTCGGTTTTTTTCCTCCGTGCTCAGCTGGGCAAAGGTCCTACCATAGGGAGGATAGAAAAATACCGGATCATAGCCAAATCCCTGCTCACCAACCGGCGCTTCAGTAATGAAGCCCCGGCAGTCTCCTTCCACCCATTCTTCTTTGCCGTCCGGCGTGCAGAGTGCGATTACACATACGAAGCGGGCACCTCGCTGCTCATCCGGAACACCGTTCAGCTCAGCAAGAATCCTCCGATAATTCTCCTCGTCGGTGGCTTCTGGGCCAGCATATCGGGCTGAATAGATACCCGGTCTTCCTTGCAGGAACTCAACTTCCAGTCCTGAATCATCGGCAAGAGCGATCTCACCTGCCACTTGGGCAGTAATCCTGGCTTTTTTTAG
>JAGOGO010000156.1 GCA_017996625.1 Deltaproteobacteria bacterium
TGGGTTTTGCTATCCAACTGAGTACGCTGCCGGTTTCGAAGTGCCCGCGCTTTATGAAAGTAGCGGAGCTGCCCTCCGGGGATTGAACCGGCAGCTAACCCGACTCCTGTGAATGAAGGTACAGATGAGAAATTACATGTAAGGAGGTGCTAGTTATGACCATCACCTTATGGAGACCACAAAGTGTTTCAAGTCTGTTTTCACGCTCCATGAGCGATTTTATTGATGATTTTTTTGACACTGAAAGCATGATAAGCCGATACTCGGGTGATGTGGCTTTTTCTCCTTTGGCAGATTTCTTTGTCAAGGATAATATCATGAACATTCGAGTGGAATTGCCGGGTGTTGATCCTGAAGATGTTTCGGTTACGATGAAAGAAGGATGTCTGCGGATAAGTGGCGAACGTAAGAGGAGCAGTTCCGAAGAAGATAGTTCTTATCATATGGAAGAGATGTCGTACGGCTGCTTTTGCCGTTCCTTCTGTCTGCCTGAGGGAACCGATACTGAGAAGATTCATGCTAATTTCGACAAAGGTGTGCTTCATGTGAGTATTCCGCTTTCCGAATCGGTAAAGGAAAAAAAGATCCCTATTGAAGGTGTATCTTTACAAGAAAGCAAGAGAACGAAATCTTTGGAAGGCTCTGAAAAACAGCCGAAAGAGAAGAAAGGTTCTCACTCTGGGGAGAAATATGTAAAGGAAAGCACAACCGCCTGACGTGAAATTTCATGACGCGGGTAAAAAAAATGGGGAAGGGAATCCCCTTCCCCTTAATGGTAAGTAGAAAAGGAGTACCAGGCCCGAGACGGATTGCCGGGTCCAAGACATAATCCCTCGGCAATTTGTTTTGTGCTGTTTAAACTGGGGGCATAAGAGGTATATTCTCAGTGATAGACCAGCGGAAATGCGCTACCTACCGGATACCGTGAGCCTGAGGGCTATCTGGTGTGAACTCGTGATGTATTTCCCGCTTCTGGGTGAACCCTGATGGGCTTTTCTCATAAGGTTTAGGGATGCCTTGCTGTGACAGAAGTTGCAGCAGGGCATTTTATTGTGTGGCTGCCGCGTTTTTTCCATCATGCAGTATTCTCCTATCGCGATCCTATTGATTTTTTTCCTTGACGAATGCGTAAGAAGAAGGCACAAAGGAAGACACAGGGAACTGAGGGAACGCATTGAGAAAGTGTCTATCTTCTGCTATCATTAAAAATCAAGGCCAAGTACTAATATAGCCAAGGCTATGCGATGAAAAAAATTGTGACCATTGCCGGTTCAGATTCCTCAGGTGGCGCCGGGATCCAGGCTGATCTAAAAGCGATAACATTGCTCGGTGCCTTCGGCATGAGCGTTGTTACTGCTTTGACTGCCCAGAATACGCAAGGTGTCTTTGATGTCCTTCCGGTACCAGCTGAGTTCGTTGCTGCTCAGTGGGATGCGGTTGCCTCGGACATCTCAGTCGACGCGGTGAAAACCGGAATGCTTTGGGACCGCGATATCATTACCATGGTTGCCGCGAAGCTCCGGAAGAGTTCAGTTCCAATCAAGGTTCTCGATCCGGTAATGGTAGCCAAATCCGGGTCGGTTCTCCTCAGGCAGGATGCAATAGCAGCTTATATTAAAGAGCTTCTTCCATTGGCAACCATTGTTACTCCTAATATTCCGGAGGCACGGATGCTGAGCGGCCGTACCATACGGACGCTCGAAGATGTGGAGAAGGCGGCTCAGGATATACACGGGCTCGGTGCTCATGCGGTAGTTGTCAAGGGCGGTCACCGACGAGGTGACGCGACAGATATTCTTTTTGATGGAAAAGACATTTATCACTTCCCTGCTCCTCGTATGAGCACGATTCATACTCACGGGACCGGATGCACCTTTGCTTCGGCCCTGGCGGTGGAAGTGACCCGCTCCGAATCGATTCCTGCAGCGGTTGAGAAAGCAAAAAAATTCATTACCCAAGCTATTTCATATTCTGTTCCTCTCGGCAAAGGCAGAGGGCCAACCAATCCGTATGCTGTTCTGGCTCGGGATGCAGAGATTTTCCGTGCGACCCAGTCGCTTCAGGCTGCTGTGCACCTGCTCTCGCAGCACCCCGTGGGTCCCCTTATCCCAGAGGTTCAGTCGAACCTGGGATTTGCCATTCCTTCAGGCCGCACCGCAGAAGATGTGGTTGCTTTCCCTGGTCGCATAGTCCGATTGCGCGATAGTATTACTACTGTCGCACCGGCAGAGCCGGGAGCTTCTCGGCATATTGCTCATATTATTCTCACCGTAATGACATTTAATGAGGAGTATCGATCTGCCATGAATATCAGGTACGAGAAGGATATCCTGCGACGCTGCCGCCGCCAGCCGTGGGTGGTGCGTGAATTTGATCGAAAGGATGAACCCAAGCAGATCAAGGCAGCGGAAGGTTCGAGCTTGGAATGGGGGGTGAGCTCGGTTTTAAAGCGGACGTCTCGTATTCCTGATGTTATTATCGATGGTGGTGATATCGGTAAAGAGCCGATGATCAGGGTACTCGGAAAAAACCCTGAGGAGGTTGTAAGAAAGGTGCTATGTCTTCTTTAACAATGATTCAGAGAATTAAGGCCGGAGAGACTGTTCCGGAGGTCCTCGAAGTGGCTGCCAATGAAGGTGTTACTCCCGAACTGGTTGCTGAGGAAGTGGTCGCGGGCAGAATAACTATTTGCAAGAACAAGAATCGCGCACTCTGCCGCCCTCTCGGTATAGGAAAGCATCTGCGCACCAAGGTAAATGCAAATATCGGTACCTCAGAGACTCATCCCGATCCTGGCGTTGAACTTCAAAAACTGCGCGCAGCTCTCGATGCGGGAACCGACACGGTTATGGATCTTAGCACCGGAGGTCCTTTGAAGGAGATTCGACGTATGGTGCTGGAAACATCTCCGGTGCCGGTGGGCACGGTTCCGATTTATCAAACCGCTGTTGATACCGTCAAAGGCGGAGGCAAGGGTATCGTAGACATGAGTGCTGATGATATCTTTGCTACCATCAGGCAGCAGGCTGAAGAGGGGGTAGACTTCGTCACTGTACACTGCGGTATTACCCAGGCCGCTCTGGAACGTATCAAGCGTCAGGGAAGAATGCTGGATGTTGTGAGCAGAGGCGGGTCTTTTCTGGCAACGTGGATGACCTGTCATCAGCAAGAGAATCCTCTCTACGAACAGTATGATCGATTACTGGCTATTGCGGCTGAGCACGATCTTGTTCTCAGTCTTGGCGACGGTTTGCGGCCGGGCTGTATTGCCGATGCTACGGACCGCGGCCAGATCCATGAACTTCTGATGCTCGGGGAACTTACTCAGCGCGCTCACGCAGCCGGCGTCCAGGTGATGATCGAAGGCCCTGGCCACGTACCGATTCATCAGATTACTACCAACGTCAGGCTGGAGAAAAGTTTGTGCCAGGAGGCGCCGTTTTATGTTCTCGGTCCGCTGGTTACCGATATTGCTCCCGGCTATGACCATGTTACTTCCGCCATCGGCGGTGCTCTGGCGGCTTCCGCCGGCGCGGACTTCCTATGCTATGTGACTCCTGCGGAACACCTGCGGCTGCCCACGATCGAAGATGTGCGCGTTGGCGTTGTTGTTACCAGGATAGCTGCTCACGCTGCCGACCTTGCCAAAGGTATTTCTGGTGCCAGTCAGAGAGACTACCAGATGGCACGGTGTCGCCGTGATCTCGACTGGGAAGGACAGATGGCGGTTGCTATCGATCCAGCTACTGCCCGCGCCTTGTGGGAAGGGAATGCTTCGGAGGACGGTACCACCTGCAGCATGTGCGGTGACTTTTGTGCAATTAAGGTAATTCGTTCTCAGGGAAAATCCTCCCCTGCGAAATGACATCATTGCAAGCAGTGTTCGACCTGCAGGGTGTGACGTTATTTCTTCTCCTGTCTTACCTCTTGACATCGTTTTGACCCGCATTATCATTCTTACCAGCAAGCGCTTGAGCATGGTATTTTCTCTCGTGTCGGTACGGTAAGATCTTACCGAGCAAGTCACCAGTGAGCAGAGAACGTATGCGTGTTGCGAGTTTCTTGACTGCCTTTCTCATTACTGCTGATGACTTCTTTCTCTCCATACCGGCAGTACCGGCTCTCATCTGGATTCGTTGAAAGCGCGAGCTGTTTATCGTGATCGTTGTTATGTGGGGAACCGGGCCGCCTGCACCCACGCATGGGGCTCTACAGCGTTTCGACGTTGTGCGTGTTTCTGTGTTTGACCATGTGGAATGCAGGGCATGGAACATGTGATTGTGTTAACCGCAGGTAAATAGGAGGACTAAGCAATGATACTACGACCGTTTTTCAGCAGCACGGCACGATCCTGGCAAAGTCCGTTCGCAGAACTTGATCGAATGCGCCGTGATCTTTCACGACTTCTCGAAGAATATCCTTCCGAAGCGGAACTTCCCTCTGGGGTCTTCCCCCTTACCAATATTACTGAGGACAAGGACTGCTTCTATCTGCACGCTGAGCTTCCCGGCGTGAGAAAGGAAGATATTGAAATCTCCATTACCGGAAACAGCCTCTCACTTTCCGGCGAGCGTAAGATTTCTCCTGAAGATGAAAAAGCAAAATACTTGCGTCGGGAGCGGGAATCCGGGAAGTTTCGTCGGATGATCAAGCTGCCTTCGATGATCGAGGTCGAGAAGGTGGAAGCACGGACCGAAAACGGTGTGCTGACTATCATCCTGCCTAAGGCTGAGGCGGCCAAACCGAAACAGATTGCCATCAAGGCTGCCTAACGAATGATACTTACCCTGTTCAAGAAGGAGGGATCCCGATGGCTGAGAACGCTGCACAGGACATTCAGGTAAAACAGAAACAGGAAGTCTCGCCCGCGGCTGAGCACGCCCGGACGTCAGTGATATATACTCCGCTTGTTGATATTTTTGAGAATGACAAAGAGCTTACCCTCCTGGCGGACATGCCGGGAGTGAAACCAGAAGACCTCAAGATCGATCTGCGTGATGATGTTCTGACGTTGGTCGGTGATGAGGCCCATTCTGAGAAGGAAGATGAACGTTACCTGGTGCGGGAATATGGGTCAGGCCGCTACTATCGGCAGTTTACCCTTTCCGACAAAATCGACCAGGGAAAAATTGAAGCGTCTCTTTCTGACGGAGTGCTTCGGTTGACGTTGCCCAAGGCAGAAGCTGCGAAGCCGCGTCAGATTACTGTCAAGGCGGGCTAATAAACGAAAAGGAGAGAAGGACAATGTTCCTTCTCTCCTTTTCGTTACACAGAAAAGTGGTTAAATGGACAAGTGGTTGAATAGAAAACCACCCAATCATCCCGCCACGATGACCCGGGCCGGACGGAGCAGTTTGTGCCGGAACAGATATCCGGGGAGTATCTCTCGAATTACCATATTATGGTCGCGGCCGGATGCCGGCTCTACGGCCACTGCTTCATGGTAGAGAGGATCGAACTTTTTCCCTGTCACATCCATACGCTCTAGCTGATATTCTCGCAGCAGGTCTTCAAAACGTTTTTGAATAAGGCAGAGTCCCTGCACCAGATCATCGTTAGGCCCTCCCGGTTCCAGAGTTTTACAAAAATGAAGGGCCCGTTCGAAATCATCATAGATGGAAAGAAACCTGGTCAGGAAGGCACCAAGTTCCTGTTCTGCTTGCTGGGAAGCTTCGCGGTCACAACGCTTTTTGAGATTCTCATA
>JAGOGO010000157.1 GCA_017996625.1 Deltaproteobacteria bacterium
TTGCAACAGTACTGAAAGCAATCCCCTCGACCGAAAGCTCACCGGAATTCGGTCCGGTCAGCGCTAAAATTCCACTTTGACAAAGCCGTCGACCATCACGTCGCGCCGGTTCACTCCGCACCCTTCAGCCACAAATCTGTCTTCAGCTTCCCGGGCATGGACCAGTACCACATCCACATCAAGATTGCTCGCCAGCCTTCAATGCCATTGCTAGACGCTTGCTGGCTGTGGTATAGTTGTTATTCAAAGCTTCTGCATCGTCAGTTTTTCCAGCGTTATACTATCCAGTGATCGTTCAACCGGTACAGGACAACCGCCACCAATGATTCATCTGAAAGAGCTACTCACCAAACTGGGAGCCGGAGCACACCAATCACCGGAAAAAACCATATGCCTCGGGCCTGCGGACTCCCCTCCAGAAGACCTTCGCGATAAGATTGGAAAATACGAGATCATCTCTGAAATAGCTCGCGGTGCTATGGGAGTAGTCCTGCTCGGATATGACCCATATATCAAACGCAATGTTGCCGTGAAGATCATCAGTCCAGCCCGATTGCAGCAGATCGAGGATCTGGAAGCCTATAAGTCGCGCTTCTTTATGGAAGCGCAAGCTGCGGGAAACCTCTACCACCCTAACATTGTAGCCATTTACGACGCAAACGAGATTGACGATCTCTGCATGATCGTGATGGAATACGTACCTGGAAAGACTCTGGAGACACTTTGTCATCCAAATCATCCGGCTTCTTTGGAACAAATCGTGAGTATTGGCATCAAGATCTGTCATGCTCTCGATTATGCTCATCAGCGCCAAATCATCCACCGTGATGTCAAGCCCGGAAACATTCTCATTACCAGCTCAGAGGAGGTCAAGATAACCGATTTCGGCATTGCCTCTATGCCTTCCTGCCGGGAAATTACGGAAGACACAATTCTCGGTACCCCCTATTATCTTTCGCCGGAACAGATTAAAGGCGACCCGGCGAGCCCCGCTTCCGACTTTTTCTCACTGGGCATTGTTCTCTACGAGCTGATTACCGGAAAAAGACCTTTTGAGGGCAGCAGTCTGGAAGGGATTCTCTGCAGCATTCTCACTGACGAACCTTCGCCCCTTGATTGGTATCGTGAAAATGTGCCTCTCGCGCTGGAGAATGTACTCCGCAAGGCTTTGGACAAGAATGTGAAAGCCAGATACCAAGACGGCATCGCTTTTGCGCTGGATCTCAAAAACTCCCTGAAGGCAAATGACAGCATGAACCTGGAACCTTCCTTGGCCGCAAAGGTGGAACAATTGCGCAATCTCCTTTTCTTCAAGGAGTTCTCCACTCATGAAGTTGAAGGGCTTCTGCGCATCAGCAGTTGGATCAGATGCAAGCCAACAGAAACAATTGTGCACCAGGATGAAATGGACACCTCATTTTACATCATCATCTCCGGAACAGTCTGGGTCGAAAGTGGAGGCAAGCCGCTGGCAGTGCTGCATCGAGGTGATTGTTTCGGTGAGCTGGCATTTCTGCGCCGGAAACAGCGGATGGCCTCAGTCATTGCCCATCAGGATTGCCAACTTCTCAAGATCAGCGACATTAAGATTAATCTCTTACCGATGGAAACGCAGCTGCGAACATACCAATCCCTCGCTAAGATAACAGCCGAAAAGCTGGTGACAATGGATATGCGGTATCTGAACAGAACATAATATGCAGAAATGGAAAATTGGCAAATTAGAGAATCGGGATACTGGAACAGTAATCTGACCGGGCAAATGGAATACTGGAATAATGCAACCGTGGGTTTTGGTCTGATCACAGCAACGGAGGAGTTCTATTATTCCCATTTACCACTTTTCTAATTCTCCATTTCTCCAATTTAGAAAACAGAAAGGAGCGAGCAATGAGTAATGATGTCGTGGAGAAAACCAGAAAAACAGCAGCCCTCTACTTTGATGGCTGGGAAGATGAACGGCCGTACAGCCTTTGGCAATCCTTTGACAGGGAGCGAGCTGCAGATTTTTCGCTGTTTATTACCGGAAAACTGTACGCCAGAGAAAAGATTCCTCATCGCACTCGTCAACTCGTCGCGGTTGCCGGACTAGCCGCACTGGAAAGAACTGATGAACTCAAGCTTCATCTCCATGCGGCCTTGAACGTAGGCTGCACGGTCGAAGAAGTGACTGAGGTGCTTTTTCAGATGGCCACCTATGCCGGAATGCCGGTTGTCAATTCCGCTCTTAAAGCGTTTCGTGAAGTGCTGCAAAAGAGGAACATGTGGCCGCTCGAACGATAATCTTGACAATTTATAACGCGGTGTGCTAGTAAAATCGAACGAATGCTTATATGCTATTTCAATAAATAAAGGAGGGTCATATTAATGCAACCATATTTCGTGAAGATGCCGGAATTCGGCAAGCCGCTCAGCGATTCCGTCAAGAAAAAGATGGAAGAAAGTGTTACCCAGCTCAAGGAAGTAGAAAAGGGCATTGACGAGGCTGTAGAGAAGGTGAAGAATGCTGGTATCGAAACCAAGACTGTAAATGCCCGTGGCGAGATGACTGTGTATCAACGCCTGGAATACCTTGTCGATCCGGGAACCTGGTGCCCCCTCCATACGCTTTACGATCCAATGGATGAAGAGTCCGGAACTACCGGGGTTGTTGATGGCCTGGCCAGAATCAGTGGAAAATGGTGCGTTATTATCGGCTTCGACAACAAGGTCATGGCCGGCGCATGGATTGCCGGACAAGCCGAAAATATTCTGCGCGTTACCGATCTGTCCAAACGGCTCAACGTTCCTTTGGTGTGGCTGGTCAACTGCAGCGGCGTGAAGCTGACCGAGCAGGAGAAAGTGTATGCGAACCGGCGTGGAAACGGCACTACCTTTTTCCGCCATGCCGAACTGGAAAAGCTGGGCATCCCGGTGCTGGCAGGCATTTACGGCACCAACCCTGCTGGCGGCGGATACCAGGGAATCAGTCCCACTGTACTTCTGGCTCATAAAAACTGCAATATCGCTGTCGGCGGCGCTGGGATTGTCAGCGGCATGAGCCCTAAGGGTGGATTTGATATGGAGGGTGCAGAAGCCGTCATCGAGGCTACTAAAAACTTCAAGTCAGTTCCTCCGGGACGCGTCGAGATTCACTATGACAACACCGGATTTTTCCGGGCTGTGTATGAGACCGAGGAAGGCGTGCTGGATGGATTGAAATCTTTGATGACAGAGATTCCCGCTTACAGTCCAAAGTTCTTCCGGGTCGCGGAACCAGCGGAACCACGCTTCAGCCCCTCAGAAATTGATTATCTTATCCCTTTTAATCAGAAGCTTGCCTACAATTTCGATGAGGTCATTGCCCGACTTACCGACAACAGCGAACAGATGGAATTCCGGCCCGGCTTCGGCCCGGAAGTTTATACCGGGATTGCCAAAATAAATGGCTTTCTGGTTGGGATCATCGGAAACCGGCAGGGGTTTCTGCCCAAAGGCTATCCTGAATACGCTCCCTACCCCGGCATCGGCGGAAAACTGTACCGCCAGGGGCTTATCAAGATGAATGAATTCGTGACCCAGTGCGGAAGAGACCGTTTACCCATCATTTGGTTCCAGGACACCTCCGGAATCGATGTTGGTGATATCGCTGAAAAGGCCGAGCTCCTCGGATTAGGACAGTCGCTGATTTACTCAATCGAACAAACCGATGTTCCACAGATGCTGGTCGTGCTCCGGAAAGGTACCGCCGCGGCCCATTATATTATGGGCGGCCCGACTGCTAACAATCACAACGCCTTTACGCTGGGGACTCCGACTACCGAGATTTATGTTATGCACGGCGAGACCGCTTCGGTTGCATCCTTTGCACGTCGGCTGGTCAAAGAGAAAGACGCTGGAAAGCCGCTCCAGCCAGTCATTGACAAGATGAATGCTCTGGCGCAGGAATACTACGACAAATCGCGGCCTGCGTACTGCGCCAAGCAAGGCTTTGTAGACGAAGTCGTATCATTTGCGGATATGAGAAAATACATGGTCGCATTTACGAACTGCGCCTACCAGAATCCCAAATCCATCTGCCCTCACAACCACATGATGATTCCTCGACTTATCATGAGCTGAGTGCTCGGCTGGAGTGGTTGCTATTTGAGACACGAAAGCCTGCGGCTTCATACCTGAGCCGCAGGCTTTGTATTTGGGTAACTTCTTCTGACGGTGCCGGCCCTCAGACTCCTTCTACCTTGGACACCTGAGGAACTTTTTGCTTAAGCACTCGTTCTATTCCCTGCTTCAGCGTCATCTGCGACATCGGACATCCGGCGCAAGCTCCCACCAGACGAAGTTTTACCACGCCCGTGGCTTCATCAACATCAACCAGCTCCGCATCACCTCCGTCTGCCTGAAGTGACGGTCTGATCTGATTCAGAACTTTTTGCACTTCTTCTTTCATAGCTGTCTCCTCTGTACTGTTATCGGCACATAGCAAATGGATTTCAAAAGCAATACTTTGCTATCATGGTAATCACGGTCAGTCCAAAGTCCATCACCTTTTTCCCAGTCGAGGACTACGGCTATGACTTTTCTTCTCGTTGCTCTGCTGCCCAGGGTGCCGGCTCTGTTCAGGATTCAATCTACCCAGCAGCTCTCACGCTCGATGCAGCGACGCGAGAACAGCCTCATAGTCAGGCTCTTCCTCTATCTTAGGAACTTGCTGCGTATAAATCACAGTTCCTGAACTGTTAACCACTACAACTGCGCGAGCCAGGAGACCCCGCTGAGGGCCCGTAATAATGCAAACCCCGTAATCCTTTCCGAACCCTGGCGAGCGGAACACAGAAAGCGGCACAATCTTATCCAGTCCTTCTTCAGCGCAATAACGTTGCTGAGCAAAGGGCAAATCGGCAGAAATCCCCAGGATTACAACGTCTTTGAGCTTAGCGGCTTCATTATTGAAACGTCGCATTGACTCAGCACACACCGGCGTATCAATACTAGGAAAGATGTTCATGATGACTGTCTTCCCAGCAAAATCATTCAGCGTTGCATCTGACAAGTCAGTCCCGGTCAAAACAAAACCAGGTGCCTTGCTGCCTAGAGCTGGCAAGTCGCCGCATGTTTGAAGCGGATTCCCCTTGTAGGTTACCGTTGCCATTTCCTCCCTCCTCTCATCTGACGCGAGTTCATGTCCGTGCGGATACTACGACGGTTCTAAAGAAGTATTATCGATCATCAGGAGGAACCTGTCAACACACACAAAAAAAAGCGCCTTTGAGAAAGGCGCTTTTCATCAGCTCAATCGGAACAATGCCTTGGCAGCACCACTCACACATAGATATCAACTAGCCTGCCCGTGAGAGGAGTTCTCCTCTGGTGATTCACAATCCTGGTCACTAGACGCTCTGCAGCTGCCACACTCCTCGCCGGAGAGATTATCCCCTCCCGACGCTGAGGCAAATACCCGCCTGAATGCGAAGACAAAACCAAACATTCAGAAGCGGCGGATTCTCTTTCTAATGGGGCCAGAATTTCGATCATACCCGACTGCCGTAAGCACGCAGCGGCTAGAAACGGTGCCGTGCCTGGATAATGAAAACAAGAGAACCGAAGTTAACCGATCGACCGTCACAGTGGTCGCTTCTGGCAACCCGGCTATCCGATTAGAACACGGACCCGTGGCTTTCCGTCCCCGTCTTACGATGGGTTTGGCGCACAACCCAAAATCTG
>JAGOGO010000026.1 GCA_017996625.1 Deltaproteobacteria bacterium
ACCTTAAGCAAAGCAGTTAATCCCGGCTGCTTGATTCCAGGAATGGCTGATGTCCCATTGTTCTTCTCCGTCATCAGCTTCCAGGCCCTGCTCTTCTGCCGCATCCAAGAGCCACGCCGGGGCGTGCTGAGATGAGGCTTCTCCTCGCCTGCCGGTGTCCTGTTCACCGTCCTGGGCAACACACACCTCGAAGCTGTCGACTTCCAATCCATGTGCTTCCATTGCTGATTTCAACAATTCGACATGGTGCTCAAGAGTTTCTTTCACAATCGGAACATCAGCGACGATTCGTACGTGCACCTGATTTTCTTCAGCGGCTATTTTGATGTGGAGGTGGCCAAGATGCTCAGGTTTGAGATGAAGACTTATTTCGGTGTTACCATCTTTGAAGGCTATGCTCGCCTTTTGGGCAACCTGCTGGATGATTTCCGGGCCGGATGGCTTGGCCGGCGTCCGGACCATTTCCATATCCTCTACTACAACATTCTGAGGGGAATTCATACCACACGGCACCATCTCTGAGTCTATTGCCGTCTTGCTGTTCTTGATCAGGGACCGGGTAGCACCGGAGCCCACTAATTCTATCCGAACATCGACAGCTGCGGCATGGTTGAGGAGAGCAGAGAGAGGCACCTTGCTGTCGTTCATTGAACTCGATAGGTTTTCCAGACCGGTCGAGAATGAGCTCTGCCTTGTTTGCTGCTGAGTTTGGAGGTCCATAGTTTGTTCACCCTGCTCACAAGAACCGACAGTATCGTTCCAGCCGGATGAACGTCTGAAGCTTTTGAGATCTGCAGCCGTGAATGCCGGCGTCCGGGTTTGGTTCTGTGCTTCGCTGCGGTCAGACAGTCCCGTAACTGCACCGGCCTTACTCTGAAGCAGCTCATCGTGGCTCAGGTTCTGCAGCTGTGTTGAGCTTTTCGCTATTGACACATCCGGTTCTTGGAAAAAATTGACAGTAACCTCTGATGCCACATTAGCATTTTCCCAGTTCGCACGTATGGTCTGCGCTCCTGTTGCCAAAGCTATCGTATTCTCTTCACCCCAGGAATGTTCTCCTGCTTTTCCCGGGTCGATTCCTGACGCGAGCCCAAACGTCTTGTATTCGCCAGTAATGTGTGGCGCCGGCCTGAGGTCATCACCCGATGAAACCGGCCGGACAGCTGCTCTGCTCGAATCCGCAGGGGAGCCGTCAAACACGAGAAGATTTTCTGACGCCTTGGGATTCGGCGTACCCGACTCTTGCTTTACGAGAGCCGGTTCCCCGGCAAGTCGAGAAAAGTACGGTAATGCGAACGAAGCACCATCGTTATTCTGGAAAAAATTTTCCTCTGCGTCCGCCTGTTCGGATGTCAGGCTCTGCCAATATGCTGGTACGTCATCGGAAGCTTGTCCGGTCATTGTTCCGAGCAGTTCAAAAAAGCTTGATACCCGAACGTGCTTCCCGGACACAAGCGATGCACCCTTTCCACAATCTCCAGAACCAATGCTGAATTTCTGGCCGGTGAGCTGCGGTTGAGTATGCAAGAAGAAGAGAAAGGATGATTCGTTCATCTGCGTCCGATCTTACCCTTTGCGACAGTACTGGCCGATTGCCACTTCATTTATGAATTTTTGTTCCTGGCTGTTTTCCTCGTGAATAAATGCTTTCAGACCCTTCTCCTTCAGTCGGTCAAGAGTCTTGCGCTTCTTCATGGCTTCAAGCAGATCGTTTCTTTTTGCGCTGATCGTGCTTTCAAGCGCTGCCACCTGTTCGCTTTTCTTTTCGAACTCTTTGGATACCCGTTCGAGAAATGTGGTGTACACGAGGAGCTCAGATATAGTAGCCGCTTCGCGCTGTTTCAATTCGAATGCTGTCACCAGCGAATCTCTCACTCTGCCAAGGTTCAGAAGATCTTCCTGCTCCTCCAGAAATCTTCGCACCAGGACTGCCAGCTCTTTCTGAAACAGCTCTTCCGTAAACTTGCGATGCCCGAGCAGAGATTCTAGCGCAAAACGGTACACTGCCATTGCTGCTCCTGCTCCCTCAATACAAGAACAAATCAGATCTTCCGGGCAAACTTTCTCACTGCCGCGCACCAGCTGCAGCCACCGGCTAACCAGCACCCATACTACTCTATCTGAACGAAGAACTCAGCCTGAGCCGACGTGCACCTTACGACGCTTTCGGTTCCGCCTGAGCGAACATCTGATTCAGTTCGAGCACGCTTTGCTGGAATGAGACCTTTTCATTGACTGCCTGCCGTAAGTATCGATTGATCTTTTCGATCATCTCGATAGCATAATCTATCTGTGAACTACTACCTTTGACATATGCTCCGATGTTAATAAGATCCTCTGCCTTCCGGTACGTTGCCAGGACAGACTTGAGCTTGTTGGAAAAGTCCTTATGCTGCGGGCTGATAATATCGCTCATTACCCGGCTGATGCTTCGAAGAACATCAATCGCCGGATAGTGGTTCTGGCTTGCCAGATCCCGGCTTAAGGTAATATGCCCGTCGAGAATCGATCTCACTGAATCAGCCACAGGTTCGTTCATATCATCGCCTTCGACGAGAACGGTATAGATGCCGGTTATGCTGCCGCTCCCAGATGAGGTTCCCGCCCGTTCCAGCAGCTTCGGCAAAACGGTGAAAACCGAAGGCGTATAGCCCTTTGTTGTTGGAGGCTCGCCGAGGGCCAAGCCGATTTCACGTTGCGCCATCGCAAAGCGAGTCACGGAATCCATCATAAGGTTAACGTGCTTGCCCTGATCGCGGAAGTATTCAGCGATAGTGGTGGCAGTAAATGCGCCTCGCATCCGGATCAGTGGAAGGTGGTCGGATGTGGCTACGACGACTACTGAGCGCTTCAGTCCTTCGGCACCGAGATCCTTTTCTATGAAGTCATTCACTTCCCGACCTCGCTCTCCAATCAGAGCGATGACATTGACATCGGCGCTCGTCATACGCGCAATCATACCGAGCAGAACGCTCTTCCCCACCCCCGAACCAGCAAAAATGCCGATGCGCTGTCCGCATCCAATGGTAAGGAGGCCGTTTAAAGCGCGGATCCCAACGTCGAGAGGATGTGTAATCCTTCTGCGCAATAAGGGATTGGTGTGCATACCGTAGATCGGGTATTCCCCTTCGAGGTGGATCGCTCCCTTGCCGTCAATGGGATTGCCCAAACCGTCGATCACTCGTCCCAGAAGCTCATCGCCTACTCCTATCAATGCCCTTTGCTCCTTGGCGACCACCAAACTCCCGGGTCCGATGCCCCAGATTTCTTCCAGCGGCATGAGCAGAACACGATCATTGTTGAACCCCAGAACTTCGGCGCGTACGCTCCGTCTTTCTCCTTTAGGATAGATGTCACACATGCTGCCCAGCCTTGAAGCGAGGCCTTGCGCCTCAGTAACCAGGCCGACCACTTTCGTCACTCTTCCCCGCGCTGTTACCGGGCAGAGATGGGTAAGGGTCCGGTGGTATCTTCTCAGGTCAAAGGCAGGTTCCATGAGCTATTCCTTTCCTTCGCATTTTTTGAGTTCAGCTTTGAATGCCTCTTCGACGGCTTTCAGCTGTTCCTCAATGCGTGCATCGATATTGCCCAATTGCGTTTCAATAACACACCCGCCTGCAGGGATACTCATGTCTGGTTCAACGACAATGCTGTCAACATGGTCCACGAGCGCGGACAGCTGACAGCGAGGATCTTTCATCGTTTCAACATCTCCCGGATTGACGCGAATGAGAATTTGATCATGATCAGCAACGCGCTTGAGCGCCTCCTTAACGACATCGAGTACTACGGTACGGTTTACGTTCACCTCGTGACATATAATCTTCCGGGCTACCGCCAGCGCGAGATCAACCGCCTGTCGCTCCGCATTTCGGTAGAGCTGCTTCCGGATTTTTTCGAGTTCTGCGGCCGCCTGTTTGAAGCTGTTCAGCATAGGTTCAATTTTGCTTGTTGCCATCTCCATCCCGGCTTTTTGTCCTTGAGCGTATCCGTCATTGAATGCCTGCTCATGCGGATTAGGGACGGAGGAACCTCCGTTGGTCCCGATTGTGTTCAGCGTCTGATCAAAAGCAGACTTTGCAGCCAGGCTTTTCATCTCGGTCAAACGGAGACGCTCAAAAGATTCTTGAGGGAACACACGCTGGCCGTTACTCGCTATCGGCCTCTCGGCAATTTGAGGAAAGCAGAGCGCCTGAATACAGTTCTTCGTCTCCTCATGTTCGCTCTTAATAATTCTACGCAATGAGATCTTCCCCTTTCCTGCCACTGATAATTAGTTCACCCTTTGCTTCTTTTGCTTGAACGATCTTTGATATCATCTGCTGAGCATCTTCTACGTCTTTCATTCGGACCGGTCCCAGAGACTCGATCTCCTCTTTCAAAATTTCAGCTGCCCGCTCTGACATGTTGCGGAAAATCTTCTCCTTTACTGAACTGGACGCCGCCTTCAACGCAGTGGCAAGCTCTTTCGTTTCAACACCGCGCAGAACCTTCTGCAGGCCTTGATCGTCAACCAACACCAAGTCCTCGAAGACGAACATTCGTTCCTTGATTTTGGCAGCCAACTCCGGATCGCTCTCTTCAATCTCATTGAGAATGACTTCACCGGTTCCTTCAGTCATCTGATTAAGAATATCAGCAAGGCACCGAATTCCACCGGTCTCATGTAAAGCCGATGTCTTCTTATGTTTCAAGACATCCTCGAACATCTTGTCGAGCATTCCAACCATTTCGAGTTTCACCCGGTCGAGATTTGCAATGCGGACCGCGACATCGGTCTTTACATCGTCGGGAAGCTTGCTCAATACCTCCCCCGCAACTTCCGTTCTCAGATGTACCAGAATCATTGCCACTGTCTGTGGATGCTCATTTCCAATGAGATCTGCCAGCGTGTCGGCATCAAGCGACTGTAAGGTCTTGAGTTCAGAACTCTCAAAGGTTCCGTTTGCTCCCGAATCCTTCTTCTTTTCAGGAGCTCCGGAAAGCGCCCGTTTCTCCGGCCCCGGCTTCACCCGCTGCCCCCGGCTGGTAAACTCCTCTGCAATAAGTTCAGCCAGTTCGATTGGCACCTGTCCGAGCTGAGCTATATGCCGCTGTATAGTTTCTCGCTCAGCGCCGCTGAACTTGCTGAGCAGCTGATCCCGTTCATTTTTTCCCAGTTGCTGCACCAAAATCGCAACTTTTACTGAGCCTGGTAGATTCCTGACATCCATAGAGCGTCCCTGCGCTGCATCCTAACCGGTTGTATATCTATAGCCGTATCATCTTCGAGCTCATGCTCCCTCTTTCAACCACTCCTGGAGCATTTTTGCCGACTGTTCACCATCTTTGGAAATCATCTCTATAGCACGATCACGAAACGGAAGACTCCTTGTATCATGGGTATACTCTCGCTCCAGTTCTTCCACCGTACGGGGGAGCCGGTTAAAAATCTCCCCGTCATCCGGTCCGGGAAGGATAAGCCACTGTACCAGCGGCCGAACGACAAACACGAAGGCGAGCAGGCAGAAAACTCCTACAAATCCATACCGCAGGAGTGGTGTCACTTTCTGCACATACTGCCACCAGCCTTCTCCGCTGGTCTCCTGGTCGGACAGTGGCGTCTTTTCGAACGGAATGTTAACCACTTCCACTTTGTCGCCGCGATTGGCATCGTAGTCGACCGCGCTTTTCACGATGTTCTCGAATTTCTTCATTTCATCTTCGGTGCGAGGTACATATACCGTTTGCGTCTCGCCATCTTCATTTTCCTCGGTCCGGTAACTTCCATCCACCATGACTGCTACCGATACGCGCTGAATCTTTCCTACCGGCTCAACCGTGTGGCTGGTGATTTTGCTAATCTCGTAGTTTATGGTCCGGTCCTGTTTCTGATATCCATTTGATACCAGGCCAGTCGCTTCCGGTACACCGTTGACGCCTGCCACATTGCTCATCACACCCGGCACACCGGCAGGAGCAGTATCTCTTCCGCTCGACTGTTCATTAACCATCTGCTCACTGCGTACAACCTGCGTGTCGGGATCATAGCGCTCTTCCGTCTTTTCGAAGCGCTTGAAATCCATGGAACACGACAGTCTTACCACTGCTTTGTCCGGACCGAGCGCTTTTTCCAGCATGCTTTTAATGCGCTGTTCGAGATTGCGTTCGACTCTATCCTGAAATTCTACTTGATCGGAATTCACCATTCCGATGCTTGAATCCTTCTTGAGGCCGGCCAGCATCTTTCCGTAGTTATCGACCACAGTAACATTTTCCGGATCCAGTCCCGATACACTCGAGGAGACTAAGTGGACAATGCCTTGCACCTGTTCATTCGCTAACCACTTTCCCGACCTCAGCTTGAGAACCACAGACGCGGTTGCCGCTTCCTCCTCCTCGACAAAAAGAGAGCGTGACGGCATGACGATATGTACTCGACAATTCTCTACTTCGGAAAAGCCGGTGATGGTTCGTGCAAGCTCTCCTTGCAGCGCCCGTTGATAATTTACATTCTGAACAAATTCCGTCATACCAAGTTTTGTATTATCAAAGATCTCAAACCCGACCGCACCCCCCTGGGGGAGGCCTTCGGAGGCAAGGCTGAGCCTTGTTTCATAGACTCGTTCCTGAGGAATCTGGATCGACTTGCCGTCTTCCGATATATGGTATGGTATCTTCTGTTCCTTGAGCTTCGCTAAGATGGAACCTGCATCTTCGGGCGTGAGATTGGAATAAAGCACTTGGAGATTGCTTTTGGCTGACCAGGAGATAACAAAAAGAAGGGCCGCTATCGTACCTCCCAGAACCACCACAAGAGCAATCAGTTTTCCTGCGCTTAATTTCTTTGCGAGGGTTTTCATCTGCTGAGGGAATTCCTGTATCGCCATTATTCAGTATCCTCTTAGACCTGCATCCGCATTATTTCTTCGTAGGCAGCTACAATCTTATTGCGAACCTGCATCATCAGCTTGAACGATACTTCAGCTTTCTCCAGAGCAATCATAGTTTCATGGAGATCCTTCCCTGTCCCCCGGGCAAGTTCCTGTACTGCCTGGTCTGCTTCGGCCTGAAGACGATTCACCTCCGAGAACGACCCCTTGAGAACCTCGCTGAAGGGAACGCCGACCTCGGCAGCACCTGCCTTCTGGCGGGTCAACGATCGAAATTGGGTATCAGCCATTGGGTCAAACGAGATTTCTTTCATGACTACCGTCCGATTTCCAGCGCCTTAAGCGCCATTTTCTTTGTGGCATTAACTGCTGTTACCCCTGCCTCATAACTGCGGGTAGCTGAAATCAGATTTACCATTTCCTCAACTGCGTTGATATTCGGCGTAGCGACATACCCTTCTTCATTCGCATCAGGATGCGCCGGATCATACTTCATCTGAGGTGGCCGCGGATCAGTGATAACCCCTGCCACCTTTACTTCATACAGTGGAGTGTCTACCTTCGACTGCAGCACTTCCCGAAACGATCCCTGCATTGGCTGAGCAGCAAACACCACATCCTTTCGCCGATAGGGCCCGCCCTCTGGTGTCCTGGTGCTGTCAACGTTAGCAAGGTTGCTTGAAATTGTATCCATGCGCAGACGCTGCGCCGATAATCCTGAAGAACTCGTCTGTATTGCATCGAAGAAGTTCATGGTTATCACCTACTTCCCTTCCTGAATAGCACTGAGCATGCCTTCAAATTTTCGTGCCGCGACCTGTGCTAGTGCGGTATAGAGAATCGTGTTCTCGGCAAGACTTGCCATTGATCGGTCAAGGTCAACAGTGTTGCCATCGCATCGTGTTGCAGTCTGATCGCTGTTCATAGCCTGAGGCGCTATCATCATGCGAGTACTTGCGGCGGGCAGGTGAGCTGAATGCGTCCGTTGAACGGTGATTCCTCCTCGAGCTCCGCTATCCGCTTTAGCCATCTCTTCCCGCACGACGACATCAAAGGCCTTGTAATTAGGTGTATCAATGTTGGCAATGTTCGACACCATCACATTGTGTTTGGCCGATCGAACCGTAAGCGCCCGCTCCAGAAGCGGCAGTGTTGTACCAAAAATTCCTTCAGCATTCACAGAGAGACTCCTTGAATAAGCATGTGTTACTCTTTTCAGCAAGGAACATACCAACATTGTACCGCTGAATCATCCCGTTTCATCACAGCGCAAGGCAGTGTCCTCGCTTGGTTTTATTATGCTATCGGCTCAGGTGCGAAATGTCTCGCTGCGACCCGGCATTGTTCAACAGGCAATTTTTTCCCCTACCGCTGATCATTTCTGCCAGGAGTGCCCGCATCCTTCCAAAGCTACTGAACTGTCCGATATTCTCGCAGCTTGTTCCGAAGTGTCCTAATGCTTATTCCGAGAATACCTGCTGCCTGGGTCCGGTTGTTCCCCACTTCCTTCAGGGTCTTGAAAATAAGTTCTCGTTCCATATCGCGCAGTGATACTCCAACCTTTACCGGTATCGCATCCGATGGATACTCGCCAGATTCTTCCAGGAATAGGTGCTTGGGCAACAGTTGCTTCCCTTCACCCAACAGCACTGAACGTTCAATGGTATTTTCAAACTCGCGAACGTTGCCCGGCCAATCGTATTTTCGAAGCAACGTGATCGTCTCTTCAGCAATCTCATTCATTTCACGATCATAGCGGTTTCTGTACTTCTGCAAAAAATAGTGGGCCAGGACAGGAATATCTTCAGGCCGTTCACGAAGCGGCGGTATCACCAGCGGCACCACATTCAACCGGTAATAGAGGTCTTTCCGGAATCGCCCCTTTTCAACAGCCTGTTTCAGGTCAACGTTGCTGATGGCAATAACCCGTACAACGATCGGGACGGGACGGCATGCTCCGACCGGATCTATCTCCTTTTCCTGCAATACCCGCAGCAGCTTGGCCTGCAGGTGCATCGGCATTTCACTTACTTCATCAAGAACTAACGTACCGTTATTGGCCAGTTCGAACTTGCCGATCTTCTTGCGTATCGCACCTGTGAATGAACCTTTTTCGTGTCCGAAGAGTTCACTTTCCGCCAACGCCTCCGGCAAAGCCGCACAGTTTACCGCTACGTAAGGCTGCTCCTTTGCACCGCCATGTTCATGGATGTAAGTTGCAAGCAGCTCCTTTCCCGTTCCACTCTCACCTTGGATCAACACGGTGGCCTTGCTTGGAGCAATGCTGCGTGCCTGTTCAAGCATCCGCATCATTTCGCGGCTGCTGGTGACGATTTTCTTCTCGTCATCACTATCCTGTTGCAGCGCAGCACAGTTCACGCGCCCCTGGCTCCGAATCTGTAATCCTATCTTACGCACCGCCGCCTCGAGAATGTCAGCTGAAAACGGCTTGAGGATATAGTCTGCGGCTCCTTCTTTCATCGCATCGACGGCATTGCCGATCGTACCGTATGCAGTAATCATTATGACCGGCACATGTGGCGACATTGTTTTTATTCTTTTCAGCACGTCCATTCCGGACATTGCCGGCATCTTCATGTCCGTGATCACCATGTTAAAGCGTTCACGTTCGAAGCGTTTCACCCCCTCAGTACCATCGGCGGCTGTGGCTACGTCAAATCCGCTCGTGCTTAACGCGTGAGCAAGAGCAATGCGCATATCGGGTTCGTCGTCGATTACCAGTATAGGTTCTCCAGTCATAGTATTCACTGTGCTCCGTGATGCCTCTGTTCGCCGCACAAGGGGAGACTGATAACGAACTCCGTTCCGGCTCCTTGAGTGCTTTCAATATCAATTGTTCCCCCGTGGCTCTTGATAATAGAGTGGACGATAGATAAACCAAGTCCCGTTCCACGTGTTTTCGTCGTGAAAAATGGATCGAATATCTTATTTATATGCTCCTTGGGGATTCCCATTCCGGTATCGACAAACCGAATCACTGCACATCGCTCATCACTTCCGTTGCGATGTCCTTCCTCAGCAGTAATTTTCAGCGTGCCTCGGGAAGGCATAGCTTGAATAGCGTTGAGAATGAGATTCAGAAATACCTGTTTCAACAACTCCCCGTCGCCATTAACAAACAATGGATATTCACAACCGCAAACCGATACCTGCACACCGTCGTTGCCCTGTACGAGGTGGGACGAAAAGAACACCGAGTCATTGAGTGGTTGATGAATATCGATACGCTTGAATAATGCTTTCTGCTGCGGTCTCATGAACATGAGCACGCTCGAAACGATTGAATTAATGCTCTTTACACCCGATGATATGTGCTCAAGCAGCTTACATGGTTCCTCATGCGCCATCAGCTCTCGTTTCAGCACGCTTACGAACAGTTCAATGCTTCCCAGCGGATTCCTGATATCGTGAGCCATTTTCGCCGCCATTTCACCCATCGCCGCCAGTCTGCTGTTGCGAACCGCCTGCTTCTCAAGCCGCTTCACATGAGTAATGTCCTGTATTGTCACCAATGTCCCTGTGCGTTTTCTTCCACTCTTTTCGAGACATGCTTCCGACACAAGCACCGTTACCCGCTTGCCACCGCGGACGATTTCCATTTCCCTAGGGCCAACCTCCTCGGTGTCATCCACCCTCTGCATCTCGACATTATCTGACTCGCTGCATTGGCCGCTGAGGATCTCATTCAACGACTTTCCAACCGAGTCTTCAGCACTAACGCCGATCAGATTCTCGGCGGCACGGTTCAAGGTAGTAATTGATCCTTTGAGATTGACAGCCACGACACCAATGGGGAGACTCTCGAGAATGGCATGCAGGTACTCCTGCATTTCCTCTTTCTGCCGCAATGTTTCATTAAGCTCATAGTTCTTTTTCTTAACTTCAGCATCAAGCTGTCGAACACGCTCCTCCAGGTGGTGATAGGAACTCTCCAGCCGTGAGGCCGCTCCGTTGAAGCAGCTCATCGCCTCAGTCAGTATACTGAGGTCTTCAAGGTTATGTTTTTCCCTCTTGAGCGTCATCCGTGTCGCCCGGCTCTTACTGTTCACCGTCGTATCCCCTTCTGCTGAAGTGTGCCGCGAGTGGCTGGGTTGTCGGTCATACTTATGAATAGTCCTCTGCCAGCGCTTACTTGAGCGAAGAGCAAGAAGCATGCCATGGGGTATCCAAGGTTCAGTCGGCGATGTGCGGCAGATAAGACTACTGCCCCGCTGGCATGCGGTAGTATGAGCATTTTCAGCGACCTACATATACTGTACCTGCGAGAGAATACATGCTGCCAGCACTATATGCTAGGTTAGAGATGTGTTAGACATGTTTACTCTATGGTGGCTGCTCGAACCTCACCATACTATAAGGGCCGGCAGAGTGTCGGGTTTATTGACCCCTGTTGGATATTTTGACGATAGCAGATATGACCGGATGTTCAATTTATTAGCGCAGTCCAGGGCAGATATAAACTCAACCTGTGTCCCTCTGTGTGCATGATAGCAGTCCTGGTGGCGAGATGCTGGGAAGCAGTGCTGACAGGTTTGCAAATAAGTCAGGTACTAGATGGATCGATGACTATGCATCGTCCATCTAATACCCGCTAAGGGAGGAAGTATGGAAGAGAAGACAAAGAGAGAATGACGTTCTCGTGTACTCATGCTGAACACCGCTGCTGCAGGCGGTGCTTCTTGATTTTTTCCACCAGCGTAGTGCGATTAAGGTGAAGCAGCTTTGCGGCGCGGTTCTTCACGCCATTGCTCATTTCAAGCGATTTAAGAATCAATGCCTTTTCGAATTCACTCACTGCTGTATTCAGGCAGATTCCTTCTTCAGATATTCTTACGGTCGGAACAGCCGATATCCTGCTGCTGTTTCCCAGGATATTCCTTGGCAAATCGACAGTGGTAATGGTTCCATTTCCTTTGAGGATAACCATGCGCTCGATCACGTTCTTCAGTTCACGCACGTTACCCGGCCAGGAGTATTCCATCAGGAGCGACATCGCATCATCGCTGATGCCATCAACCTGCTGTCTTTTGCGCTCATTGAATTCCGCTAGAAAGTGATTGAATAGAAGTGGTATGTCAGATCGTCGTTCCCGCAGCGGCGGAATGTGGACTGGGATGACATGGAGTCTGTAGAAAAGATCTTCCCGGAATTTACCTTCCTCGACTGCACGCTCCAGATTGCGATGAGTCGCAGCAATCACCCGCACATCTACCTGAACTGGCTTTGTCCCCCCCACTCGGAGGATTTCACCTTGTTCTAAGACCCGCAGCATTTTGACCTGCAGATCTGCACTCATATCGCCTATCTCGTCGAGGAAGATGGTCCCTTCATGAGCAAGTTCAAATTTGCCCACCTGAGAGGATATGGCACCGGTAAATGAACCGCGTACGTGACCAAACAATTCACTCTCCAGCAGGTTTTCCGGAATAGCACCGCAATTGATCGGAACAAACGGTTTTTCATTTCGCCGCGATTGATGATAAATTGCCCGGGAAACCAGTTCTTTTCCCGTACCGCTCTCACCATAGATGATGACTCGACTATCGCTGTCAGCCACTCTGTTGATCAGGCGGTATACATCCTGCATAGCCTTGCTTTTCCCAATAAGCTCAGCAAATCCTGCAAGTGATGTTGTCGTTTCGCTGTTTCCGCCTGCATCATCAAATCGCTCCGCCCCGATGTATCCCTCCGTCCTCCGATTCAATACCACGTTTTCCACTCATTCTCTCCTTCTTGCTGGTCCATCATGGTCACGCAACTGGTATCGAAACTTCATCACGTTCGGTGCTTCGTTCATGCCCTGCAAACTGTTTTGATAGCAAAGCCCGTGCCATAAATAAACCTGCACTCTTAATTCCTCGTCGCGAAGAGGCAGCGATTTTGGAGTCCCGGTAATTATGTACATTTTGCACACAAAATGTTGTCAAGAAGATCTGAACCAAGTCAAGATGTGCACATCTCGTGGACAGGAGAGAAATGACAATAATACAAAAAAGAAACACTTCGGAGAGCAGAAGAGCAGCATGCGGCTATCCTGCAAGCTGTTTTCTTTTGCAGAATGCAAAATTCACCATCTCACATCTGAGTTGTCAGGCTTGGGCGGGAGTTAGAAGTATCGTCACGGAAAATAAAGGCTTTTCAAGAGAGGTAAACCGAGGGATATTCTTCCAAAGAAAAAAGATGCGGATAAATCAAGCGATTAGGAGACATACGGTGTGAAACACACCAATCTGGATATAAGCATCAGATATAATAAGATTTTCGCATTTTGAAAGATATTTTCGCTTAATGCAAATTCTCGATTCCATACTTTTTCAGTTTTCGATACAGCGTGGCAAGGTTGATGCCCAGCAGCTGCGCTGCATCGACCTTGTTGCCTCCCACCTGGCTGAGTGCTTTTTTTATGAGAATTGTCTCATTGGCTTTGAGATTCAGTGTCCTCTGCATTCCCGAGCCCTTGTCAGGATTTGTAATTTCCGCTGGGAGATCACCAACATCAATTATGTCCTGAACTCCAAGGGCAAATGCGCGAGCAATGACGTTTTCGAGTTGCCGCACATTCCCGGGCCAATGATAGCTGAGCAAAGCGTCCATGGCTTCCGGGGTGATTCTTATCACTTCCCCTTGTTCCCGTGTATTATAACGGTTGATGAAGTGATGAACCAGTACGGGAATGTCCTCTTTTCGCTCGCGTAAGGCGGGCATGTCAATGGTAACGACATTGAGGCGATAGAAAAGATCCTCACGCAGTCTTCCTTCTGATATAGCCTTTTGAGGATTCTGGTTGGTTGCGGCAATGACTCGCACATCGACATCATACTCCTGAGTATCGCCAACCGGGCGAATTCGTTTCTCCTGCAATGCCCGCAGCAGCTTGACCTGTAGCTGGGAACTCACTTCGGCAATCTCGTCGAGAAATAGCGTCCCCTCGTGGGCGGCCTTAAAAAGTCCCATTTTATCACGGATGGCACCGCTGAATGACCCTTTGACATGGCCAAAGAGCTCGCTTTCCAGGAGTGTCTCAGGAATAGCACCGCAGTTAACGGGGATGAAAGTTTTGTCCTTCCGGTGACTGTTAGCGTGAATCACCCGCGCGACCATCCCTTTTCCCGTGCCGCTTTCTCCTTGAATAAATACCGTAAAATCATTGCGGCTAACCTTGTCGATCTTTTCGAAAATCTCATGAATGCAGGTGCTGATACCGACAATATCATCGAAGCGATGCTTTTCCTTGAGCTTCTTCTTGATAAGAATATTTTCCCGTTGCAGTTTCTTTTTTTCGATGATCCGGTCAGTAATAATTCTCAATCGCTCTAAATCAATCGGCTTCTGCAAGTAGTCGTAACAGCCCCGCTTCAGTGCCTCGATGGCTGTCTCGATTGTCCCGAAGCCGGTGATGATGATGACCTCAGTTTCCGGATGATAGTCTTTTATAGTCGAGAGGATCTCGATTCCATCGACGCCCCTCATTCTCAAGTCAGTAAAGACTATGTCGTAATCACGTTCCTGAAGCATAGCTATGGCGCTCTGACCGTTGTCACTGACCTGAACATCATACCCGTGTGGCGTCAGGTAACGTTGCACGCATTCCAGGATCTCCGGCTCATCATCAACCACCAGAATCTTGAAAGTATCTGGCATGTCCAAACGTTCTCGTCCTCCGCGTTGTTGCTGAAGCCCTTCGCCCCTCTCCGGCCTAACAGATCCCCTCAGCCGCCATCGCCGACAATCCACAATACTCATGCTCTACGGCCGTTCTAGACAATATTCTTGGGGGGTGAAGCGTTCCTAAAGTTTCTTTGTCCCTCTGCCGATTAGTATGAATGAGAATGCCGAAAAAGCTTTATTTGAGCGGCCCACGTCAGAAAATTTCCGCCGACAATAAAATATCCGGTGGGACATCATGGACGCGGCTCCTCGCCAGCAAAATAAGCTTTTTTGATCTCGAACACAAGAATTAATTAGACAAGATACAGTCCCGGAACAAACACGTCCGTGGTCCGCAGCAGTCTTTCAGGTTTTTTTCCTTAGACAGCAGCGGGCCTGACTATTAACATGTGAACGCGATCAGTGAGTATCTCTGATCAGAATCTGCTTGCTGCCATCAGCCAGGCAACAGGAACAGAGCTTTTGCCGGGAATGTTCCATGCCTATTCTGCTACTCAGTTTTCTCGAGTAGGGAGTCGACGTATGCCGGTATCTAAAAAGAAGACAGCGCTGGAATTAACACCTGACCTGGACCTCAACAAAGCAGAGATCAAGAAAATCATTCAGAAACTCGACAGCCTTCCTACTCTTCCCCAGATTGCTGTAAAAATACTAAAAATCTTTTCTGAAACCGATCCGGATATTTCAGAGGTGATCAACCTGATCAAAACCGATCAGGCGCTGATGATGAAAATCCTCAGGCTGGTAAATTCCTCCTACTACAGCCTTTCCAACCCGGTCAGTTCGCTTCAAAAAGCGATCATGCTCCTCGGTTTCGAGGAGGTGCGCTCTCTACTCCTCAGTGTTACCGTTTCCGAGTCCATCCTAAAATCACTCAACAAATCGTGCGTACAGGAGCAAACCGAGCTTTGGAAACACGCCCTTGCCACTGCAATCTGTGCTGAAATGGCAGGCGAGCAGATATGTCGCGCCCTGAAAGGGGAACTATTCATCGGCGCGCTCCTGCATGACGTTGGCAAACTGGTCCTGCGAGAATGTTTTAACGATCGCATGGCCAGAGTTCATCAGGAAAATAGCACCCTGGGAACAGCCCTAATCGATGCAGAAAACGATATTATCGGTGTTGATCATACCACAGTAGGAAAATGGTTAGCCGAGAAGTGGAATCTTCCCAAGATCTTTATCGAATCGATCTGGCTGCATCATCACCAGCTACCTGTGCTTCTGGACCTGGAATTCATGCATCACCGAGATGCGGTCCTCGTTATCCGATTTGCCGACATCCTTGCTCATCGAATTATGGCTGATACGCTGACATTTCATCCGGGCACGGAAGATTTTGACGACTTGCAGAAACACTTACACCTCAAACCAGAATTCACCCAGCATGCCGCCGCTACTCTTGGTAAGCTGTTCAGTGAATGGGCAGCTACTCTCAATATTCAAGAAGACGAGTTTTCGTTTTATTTTCATGCCCTCCAAAGGGCTAATCAGAAACTGGCGACTCTGGTGATAGAGAACCTGCAGCATCAGCGGCTGAAAAAATCCAACCATGAACTCAGGCTCCTCCATGACCTCCACCTTGCTCTGGCACAGCTTGATCGAGGAGAACAGATTATTAACTTCGTGGCTCACATGGTCAGTGCGGAACTAAACAAACCGGATGGCGTCGTCTATTATCATAATCAGATCGAACGGTGTCTCATCGGAGCCTACTGGACGGCAGGAATGGAGCCGGAACCGTTCCAGATTTTCCTGAACGAGGACGAACAGCCCCGCAATCTTGCGGTCTTTGAGGCGGCAGATTCGGTACGGCAATTTATTGCATCGCGACATGAGCGCATTCACACTGTTGCAGTCACTGCCAACGATATCACATTCCTGCAGTACAGCACCCCTTATCTAGTGATTCCGCTGCTCCACGAAGGAAACTGTCTCGGTGAGCTCGCTCTTGCTCACGATTGTGCCGTTAATAACGAATCGATAACACAAGAGATGCTCAACACGCTCGGCTATCTCGTTTCGATTACTCAAAATGCGCTCGCGCGTGTGCAGTTGCTGGAAGAAGTGAAAGGCTCAGCCGAGTCGCTCAGCACCGCCCTGGCGAAAAATCAACAAATGATGTTGCTCCTGAGAAAATCGAACGAAGAATTCGAGCGGCTCTTTGAATATTCGAATGATGCCATCATCCTGCATCGGACTGACGGCACTGTGCTGCGAGTCAATGAACGTACTGTTGAGCTCCTCGGATATAGCAAAGAGGTAATAAACTCGGACCACATTCTGGGAAAACTGTTCGATGATCTGCGAAATGCTCAGTCGAACCGCTCCGAAAAGGACGACAATGGCAAAGGTGTTGTTTTTGAGACGCAGCTCCAACACCAGGATGGTACGGTAATCGATGTCGAAGTAAGCTCACGTATTTTCGATTTCAAATCCGGTCTGGCGCAGAGTTTGATTCGCGATATCACCCGGCAAAAAGAAACAGCGCGAGATTTATCCATGGAAAAGGAACGCCTGGCGGTGACACTGCGCAGCATTGGAGATGGTGTCATCACTACTGACACAGAAGGAAAAATCGCGCTCATCAACGCAGTGGCCGAGCATCTCACCGGCTGGGGACAGGAAGAGGCGGTGGGAAAACCGCTTCAGGAAGTTTTTCGCACGATTAACGAACGCACCCGTGAACCGATTGGAAACCCTGTTGATCGAGTGCTTGCCAGCGGCAGGACGGTCGAGCTTCCTCGCTTTACCGTATTGGTCGGAAAGCAGGGAGTAGAGCGATTGATTGCTGACAGCGCTGCGCCCATTATCGACCGAGACAACACCATCATCGGCGTCGTGCTCGTATTCCGGGATGTAACGGAAAAGCAAAAGCTGGAACTGGAGATCCTGAAAGCGCAGAAATTCGAATCCCTGGGAATCCTTGCGGGCGGAATCGCTCATGACTTCAATAACATTCTTACCGCGATCAGCGGAAGCATAACCCTGGCGAAGATGTATGCCAAGCCTGGTGAAAAAACCTTGGAAAAGCTTCTTCAAGCTGAAAAGGCATCGCAACGCGCCAAAGATCTGACGCGTCAGCTTTCGAGCTTTTCCCGTGGTGGCATGCCGGAAAAGAAGACAGCCTCACTCGCTGAACTCATCAGGGACTCCGTGGGCTTCGTTCTGCGCGGATCCAATGTTCGCTGCGAACCGCTTATCGCTGACGACCTGTGGCCAGCCGACGTGGATGCCGGTCAAATAAGTCAAGTGCTCAACAATCTCATCATCAATGCTGACCAGGCTATGACGGGAGGCGGAATAATAACCATAACCGCTGAAAACGTCATGGTTCTGGAAGAAGACACCATCCCGCTTGCATCCGGACCATACGTCAAAATAGCGGTCAAGGATCAGGGAATTGGAATTCCAAAGGACGATCTGCCCAAGATTTTTGATCCTTACTTCACTACCAAACGTGAGGGAAATGGTTTAGGGTTAGCGAGCGCCTACTCTATCATGAAGAAGCACAACGGTCATATTATGGTTGAGTCTGAACCCGATCTGGGCACTGCATTTTTCCTCTATCTTCCTGCAGTGAAAGAAACGACGTTTGTGCAGGAAGCTGAGGATGACCAGCCGGTTTCTGGCAAGGGTCGCATCCTTCTTATGGACGATGAAGCTGAAATCAGGCACTTGACGGGCGAAATGCTTGAGTCACTCGGGTATCAGGTGGACTTCGCTCGAGATGGTATTGAGGCGGTACAACTCTACGAGAATGCCGTTACTTCTTCAAATCCCTTTGATGTCGTGATCATTGATCTTACCATCCCCGGAAGCATGGGGGGTAAGCAGACCATTCAAGAGTTGCATAAAATAGATCCCGACGTAAAGGCAATCATTGCGAGCGGGTATACGGCAGATCCGGTCCTGGCAGAATTCAAAAAATACGGCTTCATGAATTTCATCACCAAACCGTATAAAATTGGAGCCCTGAGTCGTATTCTTTACACGCTTGTCAACAACGGATCAGCAGATGAACTCGGGGTGGAAACCAGTCTTAGGATTCCTGAGACTGCAGGGTAAGAAAACGAAAAATGAAAAATTGAAACAAACTGGTCTTGTTTCAATATAATGTATGGTATTTCCCCAATTCCTAATTCTCCATTTCCTCATTCACCAGTTCTCCCTTTCCTTCCGTTGTCTGAAAATATCGCGAATCCGCGATCGTCTCCACCATTTTTCGCACCAATTCTCTACTCAGCACGTAGGGGGATTCTGCTTCCTCGCTTTCTCTCCATACCAGGACGAAATCGAGAAAACCGGTTGACTTGTCTGAGCGCGAGCCGGTAAGAAACCAAAGCGTAGATTTATCTCGCAGATCGATGACTTTCATCGAAACTGAAACCTGAGAATCAGCACTCAGCCCCCCATACAGAAACTCCGTAATTTCGCCGAATACGATCAGATCGTAACCCTGTTCTTTGCCGGAAGCGATTGATTCATCGCAGGTCAGAACGTCGCTCTCTATTCGATCAACGACGCGCACGAACCGCTTCAGCAGGAATTCCTGGTATGCCTGATTCGCCAGATCAGTGCCGAGACCTTTGATCTCTGTACTATGAATGAAATCAAACACTCCCATCCGCAGATCATACCCGAGAGGCTTCTCCGGCTCAATCATCACCATTACCTGCCGGTCGTTGTCACCCGGTTCGGAAGAATTCGGGTGAGCACATCCATTCATGATCCATGGAAGCACTGCCATAAGTAGAAACACCAGGAAACCTGTACTACCATTCTGTCGCTCTTTCACAGAGAGTTCCTTTCAGAAAGGTTGTCATCCGGAGGTCGTATTTACCGCGCATCAACCGGCTACGAAGTCGATCCGGTATCAGCAATAAGCACTCAGAATATATTGAACTTATCAATAGTGTAACGACTCGCTGGCCAATTGGTCAAATGCTGAACCGTGTCCCAGACCGAAGAACGAGTCCAAGGCAGGACCTATTCCGGCTTTCCTGGCGTAGCCTATGAATGTTCACTTTTATAGAATAATATAGTATTTAATTAGATTCAGCTGAATCGTAACCGGCAAAAACAAGGAATGTGCTATCCCGACTGCCCCTTTTCCTAAAAACCATGGCCATCACCTTACAATAGCTAAGACAACGTAGTATCTGTCCTGCAATCCTTGCGGGATTACTTTCCTGGTTGTAGAGAAGAAAAGACTTGATTTTTTGCGACCACAAAAATATTATGTTCCTTCTGTCTTGGAAGCTGATTTTTCTATTCTTTTGAGCAGAGGGCATGTTCTTGAGCATGGCCGAGATTTAACTGAAGGGTTGAACCGTGGCAACAAGGTTACAGATTTTTAGCGGCAATTCAAATGTTCCTCTTGTCCAGGAGGTGTGTGATAACCTTCATATTTCCTTGGGAGAAGTAACCGTAAAACACTTCAGCGATGGGGAAATATCTGTTGATATAGGTGAAAATGTTCGCGGCATGGATGTGTTTGTGGTGCAGTCGACCTGTACACCGGCGAACGAGTACATTATGGAAATGCTCATCATGCTGGATGCTCTGAAACGAGCTTCCGCAGGTCGCATAACACTCGTGATTCCCTATTATGCCTATGCACGGCAGGACCGGAAGGTTTCTCCGCGGGCTCCCATTTCAGCCAAACTGCTAGCGGATCTGATCACTGTTGCCGGGGCAAATCGGGTCTTAACCATGGACCTGCATGCGGGACAGATCCAGGGTTTCTTTAACATTCCGGTGGATAATCTGTACGGATCTCCCGTCCTGTATGATTATGTCAAGACAACTCTAAGCAATGATTTGGTAATTGTTTCACCGGATGCCGGGGGCGTAGAACGGGCACGCGCTTTCGCGGCTCGGTTGAATGCCGGACTGGCTATTATCGACAAAAGAAGGCCAGCTCCCAATGTTTCTGAAGTCATGCACGTGATCGGTGACGTAAAGAACAAACGTGCCATCATCGTTGATGATATGATTGATACCGGCGGGACAATGGTCCAGGCTGCTGAAGCATTGGCTCGCAATGGTGCTCAGGAGGTATATGCCTGCTGCACTCATGCTGTTCTCTCCGGCAGCGCAGTGGAAAAGATAAATAACTCTGTGATAGAAGAAGTAATCGTGACCAATACGATTCCTTTGAGTGATGAAAAAAAGAAATGTCGAAAGGTGAAAGTCTTATCCGTAGCTGGACTGCTTTCAGAGGCGGTCCGGCGGATTCATTGTGATGAATCGGTGAGTGCATTGTTTGTATAGCCGACTTTCACAAAGACCAACCATACACAGGGTGACAAAAACGATTGACAACTCTCTCCAAGGGAGGCAAGCCTCGCATCTGGAGGCGCCATCAACATAGCAATTGATTCTGATCACCCTGAGAGGAAAAGAAACAATGAAGAGAGTGAATTTACAAGCAGCAACAAGAGAAGAATCGGGAAAGGGTCCATCACGGCGATTTCGTCGGCAGGGCCTCCTGCCTGCTGTCGTTTATGGTGGTCATACTGAACCGATGTCTGTTATCGTACAATCCGCGGACTTTTCAAAATCGGTTACCGGTGATCGCGGTAGCAACGTCATTGTGAACCTTGAGGTGCAAGGCAAGGGAGAGGCATCAACCAAGGTGACTATGATCCGCGAACTGCAAACGGATCCGCTCACCCAGCAACCCCTGCATGTCGATTTCCAGATCATCGATCTGGAAAAGCAGGTTGAAGTTCTCGTTCCTCTTGAACTCATCGGCAAGCCTGAAGGCGTAAAAAGCGGAGGAGTCCTTCAGCAGATCGAACGAGAACTGCAGGTCCGCTGCCTGCCTCTGGAAATCCCCGATCGGATTAGCGTGGATGTGAGTAATCTCGGTATGGGAGATTCCCTTCATGTTAGTGACATTGTTGTACCAGAAGGCACTCAGATTCTCACCTCCGGTGAGCACACTATCGCTATAGTTGCCGGTATTGCTGAGGAAGCCCCTAAGGCTGAAGGCGAAGAAGAAGGAGAAGAAGCCGGCGAAGCAGGAAAGGCCGAGGAGTAGGAATAAGCCCGGTCTGCTCATGATTAGGCACTCATGGCTTATGGTACCGTTCGTCTTGTGGAGCATGGTCGGTGGTTCCTTCCCGACAAAGGCAGCTTGCATTACACGGACGCCGGATACCGGCTGGCCCTTTTCTCTTGAAGGAAGCAACCCGTACCTTTTTCTGTGATAAGGCTCCGCAGTCATTTCCGTGTGGTTGATTATTGGTCTTGGCAATCCTGGTCAGGAGTATGAGAACACCCGTCACAATCTGGGCTTTCGGGTCGTAGAAAGCCTGGGTCGGGATTTGTCCTTGCCTCTGGCCAAAAAAGGTTTTTTGTCGCAATGGGCAAAGGGTGTCTGGAATGGCGAGGCCGTAGTACTCGCCATTCCGCAGACGTTCATGAATCGAAGCGGTGAAGCACTGCTTAGTCTGATGCAGTTTTTTAAAATAGACAATAGAAGGGTGATCGTTGTTCATGACGATCTTGATGTTCCACTCGGCGAAATACGCATCAAAGAAAAAGGAGGTGACGGCGGGCACAAAGGATTACGATCAATTATCTGTTGCACCGGGAGGAAAGAATTCATCCGCCTTCGACTGGGTATTAGCCGCCCGGAAATGAAAGGGAAAGAGATCGATTTTGTTTTGGGGTTCTTTGGGGAGCAAGAACTGCCCGTAGTGGAAAAACAAATCGAACAAGCTAAAGAAGCAGTAGAGACCATTATCTTTAAAGGTACTGCGACTGCGATGAATCAATTCAACCGGAGGAAAAAGGATAAAACCCTATCTTCGGAGGAGATACTCAGCTAGCTCAATCTCATTACTTATTTATGGAGGGACAAAAAGATGATGGCACGAATTACCCCGTTGTGGAGGCACTTCGCGAGCTGCCTACTCAGCCTCATGCTGTGCGCGTTGGCCGCCCCAGTGTTTGCCGGTGAAGCCGACCTGGCCATACCCATTCTCTCACCAGGACAGAACAATTTACTGATGATAGGTTTCCTTATCTGTTTTTTGGGAATGGTTTTCGGGCTTTTTCAATACATGAAAGTAAAACGGCTTCCGGCCCACAATTCGATGCTCGATGTAGCCGGTATTATTTTCCAGACCTGTAAAACCTATCTGATACAGCAAGGCAAGCTGCTGATCGTACTGGAAGTTTTTATTGGTATTTGTATCGCCTACTATTTCGGCGTCCTGCAGGCTATGCCGGCCGGTCATGTAGGCATTATTTTAGCATGGTCGATCGTGGGTATTCTCGGTTCCTACGGCGTAGCGTGGTTCGGAATCCGGATGAATACCCTGGCAAACAGCCGAATGGCTTTTGCTTCTTTGGAAGGAAAACCGATCAAGCTCCTGGATATTCCGCTAACCTCCGGCATGAGCATCGGAGTTCTTCTGGTGTGTGTGGAACTGATCATGATGCTCGTTATTTTGGTCTTCATGCCCCGGGAGGTTGCCGGCGCATCTTTTGTCGGATTCGCCATTGGTGAGTCGCTCGGCGCCAGCGCCCTGCGTATTTGCGGTGGTATCTTCACCAAGATTGCCGACATCGGCTCCGACCTGATGAAAATAGTTTTTAACATTAAAGAAGATGATCCACGAAATCCCGGTGTCATCGCTGACTGTACCGGAGATAATGCTGGTGACAGCGTTGGTCCTACTGCCGACGGCTTTGAAACCTATGGTGTTACCGGTGTGGCACTCATTAGCTTTATTGTCTTGGGCGTTGCGCTGGAATACCAGGCCGAGTTGATCACATGGATCTTTGTCATGCGCATTTTGATGATTGTGACCTCGATCATCGCTTATTATTTAAACAAAGGCATCACCAACAGCCTTTGGGGAGGAAAAACCAAGGTCAACTTCGAAGGCGCACTGACCTCTCTGGTTTGGATCACATCAATCCTTTCCATTGCAGTCACGTTCGTTGTCAGTTACTGGCAACTGGGCCACCATCCAGCGATCACGAAGGTCGATCCTGACCTATGGATCAAACTGTCAATCATCATCAGCTGCGGAACCCTGGCAGCCGCGATTATTCCGGAACTCGTAAAGGTGTTCACCAGCTCAAAGTCCCGCCACGTACAGGAAGCAGTGCGAGCCGCGCGCGAAGGCGGCGCTTCGCTGGATATTCTTTCTGGTTTCGTGGCCGGCAATTTCAGCGCCTTCTGGCTCGGAATTGCCATCACTGGTTTGATGATGCTTGCTTACTACACCAGCACGTTTGGTCTGAGCAATTTCATGGAGTACTCTTCTATCTTCGCCTTCGGTCTGGTGGCTTTTGGTTTCCTGGGTATGGGACCGGTAACTATTGCAGTTGACAGCTACGGACCGGTAACCGACAATGCTCAGTCCATTTATGAGCTCTCGCTGATTGAATCCCTTCCCAACGTGCGCAATGAAATCAAGAAGGATTTCGGATTCACGCCCAACTTTGATACCGGCAAAGACTATCTTGAAGAAAACGACAGCTGCGGCAATACCTTTAAAGCAACAGCCAAGCCGGTATTGATCGGTACTGCGGTTGTCGGCGCTACCACCATGATCTTCTCCTTGATCCTGCTTCTGAGAAAGGCCCTGGGGATTCAGCCCGAACAAATCCTGAATCTGTTAAACCCCTACACGCTCCTTGGTTTCTTGTGCGGTGGTTCGGTTATTTACTGGTTTACGGGAGCATCAACCCAGGCGGTTACTACCGGCGCTTACCGGGCGGTAGAGTATATCAAGAAGAATATCAAGCTCGATGACAAAGCGAGCCTGAGTGCTTCTACGGACACGTCAAAAGAGGTCGTTAAGATCTGTACTCAGTACGCGCAGGCAGGAATGTTCAATATCTTTATTGCGATTTTCAGCTTTGCCTTGGCGTTTGCCTTCTTCTCCGCCCCTTCGCCTACGAACAATGCCCCAGCCTCTTTCTTTATCAGCTACCTGATCGCGATTGCCGTATTCGGTTTGTTCCAGGCAATCTTCATGGCTAATGCTGGTGGCTGCTGGGATAACGCCAAGAAGGTCGTGGAAGTGGATCTGAAGGAAAAAGGCACGGCCCTGCATGCGGCTGCGGTTATCGGTGATACGGTTGGTGATCCCTTCAAGGATACCTCATCAGTAGCCCTGAACCCCATTATTAAGTTCACCACTTTGTTCGGTCTGTTGGCAATGGAAATAGCCATCAATCCGTCAATGAAAGGCACCGCTACGTGGGTTGGGTTGGTCTTCTTCGTAGTCGCCCTGATCTTCGTGTTTAGATCTTTCTATGGAATGCGTATTCCGAAAGCGTAGTGTCTGATTTTTGAGCCGGGAGCGGTGCAGCACAAGCACCCTCCCGGCTTTTTTCACGGTTCCTTCTGCTGAGGAACTCTCTCCTATGAGTCTTAAGTGCGGCATTGTAGGTCTGCCGAATGCAGGCAAATCGACCATTTTTAACGCTCTTACCGCCGCGAGAGCGCTCGTTGCTCCCTACGCTTTTTCCACGATCGATCCTCACGAGGGAATCACACCCGTCCCAGATCCTCGCCTTAAAGCTATCGCCGAACTCATCCATCCGGATAAAATCACCTTTGCCACCCTTGAAGTCTGGGATATAGCCGGACTAGTGAGGGGTGCAAGCAAAGGAGAAGGCCTTGGCAATCAGTTCCTCGGCCATATCCGAAATGTCGATCTTATCATTCACGTGGTCCGCTGCTTTGAAGACAAAAACATCGTCCATCCCGCTGGCAGCATCGATCCTGAGCAGGATATTGACATGATCAATACCGAATTGCTTTTAGCTGACCTGGAAACCATTTCGAGACGCATCAGCAAGATTGAAAAACTTGCCAAAACGGGTGATAAGCATGCACGGGAAGAACTCGAGATTCTGAACAGTATCGAGTCTGAGCTTGATCAAGGCAAACCGGCACGGAGAATGCTTGATCGCGAGCGCGAACGATGTCCGAAGGATCTCCAGCTGCTCACTGCCAAACCGCTGCTCTATGTCGCCAACATCTCCGAAAACAGCCTGCAACAGGAGTCCGCCTGTCACGACGCAGTTATTCGGCAAGCGGCTGCCGAAGCAGCTCCCGTCGTCACCATTGCCGGCAAAATTGAAGCCGAGCTTCAAGACCTCGGGACCGAAGAGCGACGTGAGTTCCTGAAAGAGTATGGACTCGTCCGCTCCGGTCTTGAAGAATTAGTCCAAGCGGGATACCAGCTGCTTCACCTTGTCACGTTCTACACCGTAGTCAGCAAGGAGCTGAGAGCCTGGACAGTCATGCAGGAAACAAAAGCTCCGGCTGCCGCCGGCAAGATTCATTCCGACATGGAAAGGGGGTTCATCAAGGCCGAAGTAGTTGCCTACGACGACTTTGTTGCGGCCGGATCGCTGCATGCCAGCCGGGAAAAGGGCCTGATTGCCATCGAAGGCAAGGATTATGAAGTGAAGGATGGCGATATCATAACATTCCGGTTCAATGTGTAAGCCTTCTATCTCAGTTTCTTTCGCGGCGAGGACGCCGCTCCCACCGGACAGTAAGAAGTAAGAAGTAAGAAGTAAGAAGTAAAGAGTGAAAAGTAAAAAGTGAGCAGTGAGAAGTACAAAGACGAGGAGTGAGTCGTGTCTATTCGTTCTTACTCCTAACTCCTCACTCTTTACTCCGTACTGTTCCACCTTGAAATTTGAGAATGAATATACCTCCTCCTATCTTATTCTTGATTCTCCGGCTGCCGACATTTCCGACGGCAGGTAGCTGATGTGGAACTGAAACTTCGGAAAGATGCGCGGCAGCCGCATCAGATTGAACACCATCACTCCGATACTCAGTCGATCAATCCAGGAGGAAAGAGGCCAGCCAATATCCACTGTAATGCTTCGATCGGGAAATTCGTATTCTACCACCTTGAGGACAGCCACGATTCGCTGAAACAAGCTGATCTGACGGGGCAGAGGAAAACGAAAATGGTTGGCTGCCTGTTTTTGGGGAATTCCCTGGCGCGGAGAAAAGAAAGTCACATATGCTTCATCATCTCGTTCACTGCCGAATGTGATTTCGCGCGGCCGTCTGAAGGCGATACGAAGCTTCGGGGACGAGGAAAGCGCCAGATACAAAATCATCTCCATCTCACTGTCAGTTTTTTCGATCTCCCTGATTTCCGGAGCTCTCTTTTGCGCCACCAAAAAGCCTGCCAGCAGCACCAGACTGGTTACCGAGGCCCAGAGCAGTGTCCCCTGGAGCTTGTTGATGGCCAGGAACACAAAGCAGCTCACGAAGATGATAAACATCACGAGAGTGATCAGTCGGCTGGTGTGGAAATGCAGCATTCTATCGGTCCCGCGGAAATACCGGTAGATGAGCAGGCTGCCGATATTGATGCAGAAGCTGGCGATAAGACCCAAGGCATACATATCCGCCAGGATCATCTGGCTGCCCTGGGTGAGAAAAATAATGGTACAGAAGAATGCAGCGTTAACCAAGTGGATCCGGTAGAGAGACTGCTGTCGGTTCGTGGCAAGAAGCCAGCGAAACTGGTAGCGTTGTGCTACGCGCTCCACCAGCTCGCTGGAAGCCACAAATGCGGTATTGACCGCCATAATCAAGGCGAGGCTTGCAAGAAGAGCTACTGCCGCTCCGAACCAAACGCCGTTCACCATCGTTGCGAAATACGTAATCAAATCGCCTTCATGCTGAGAAAAATCGATCGGAGCGATAAAGGCTAAAGCAGCTACCAGCGGTGTAACGATTCCGACGGTGGCCGCCAGAAATATGTAAGCTTTGCCGATCTCACGCCAACTCCGTACCAGCCCGGCAGTTTGCAGTACCGATTCCACCCCCGAGTAGGCCAAAATACAACTGGCGACCGAAGCGATAAAGACTTCATAACCCTGAACCCACGAGCCGGTGTGAAGCCGTTCCGCAGTGTGGTGCAGTGCGTTCTCGAAACGACTCAGAGAACCTGCATCCAGGTCAATCACACACGACACAATGAGATTTAAGAAAATAAATGACGCAAAAAT
>JAGOGO010000158.1 GCA_017996625.1 Deltaproteobacteria bacterium
GGGATACGTATATACGGCAGCTGCTGCGCCTCTTTTTTGAGGATGAAGAGTTTGTCAAGGCCTTCAAGCTCGCCCCAGCTGCCAAGACACTGCATCATGTGTATCTCGGGGGGCTCTTGGAGCACTCTCTCTCCGTTACCCGGCTGGCGGAGAAAGTTGCCAACAGCTACTCTGATCTGAACCGGGATGTGCTCATCGCCGGTGCCATGCTCCACGATGTCGGGAAAGTCGCCGAGCTCTCGTACGGCCGAGTATTCGACTATACCGACTCGGGAAGGCTGCTTGGCCACATCACTCTGGGAGTTGAAATGCTTGAGGAAAAAATCCGTAAGGTTGACGGATTTCCGGAAGATCTGCGCATGATCCTCAAGCATATGCTGCTCAGTCATCACGGCGAGTATGAGTATGGGTCTCCGAAGCGGCCGAAGACGCTGGAAGCTCTGGTGCTTTACTATCTGGACGATCTCGACGCCAAGATCAACGGCTTTCAGCAGTTTGTCGCTAAAGAAGGGGAAAACGATTCCCGATGGAGCAGATTTCATAAGCTTTTTGCACGCTATTTGTTCCGGCAAAGCTATATCTCCAAAGATGGCAAGGAGGATATCAAGACCCTGGATGCCGGTCCGTTTGAGGAAATAGTGTAATGATTGGTGCATAAGCCATTCAACCACTTGACCAATGAATCATCGAATAGGATGCTGCCGTGTACATAAAGCAATTTGATGTAAGTCAACTGAGTGTCTTCTGCTATCTTGTAGGATGCGAAAAAACCGGAAAAGCCCTGGTGATCGATCCTGCTGCTGAGTGTCAATGGATCGCAGATCAGGCACGTGCTGACGGCTACCGAATCGTAAAAATAGTCAATACCCATGGCCACATCGACCATATCATGGGCAACGCCGAGATGCAGAAGCTGACGGGTGCGGGTATTGTCATTCACGAGGCCGACGCTGCCAATCTTACCGAGTCGTCACCATATAAGCTTCTCATGTTCAATGCAACCGCTTCACCTCCCGCAGATGAACTGGTGCGTGACGGCGATCTGATCCAGCTGGGGGAAATTGCCTTTCAGGTCATCCATACTCCCGGACACAGCCCCGGGAGTATGTGCCTGTATACTGAAGGCCTCGTGTTTACCGGAGACACCCTTTTCGTTGAAGGTGTTGGCAGAACCGATCTGCAGGGAGGCTCCTGGACTCAGATGGTAGCCTCGATTACGAATCGAATTTTCACGTTGCCGGATGAAACTGTCGTGCTGCCGGGACACAATTATGGCAGTCGACCCACCTCCACGGTAGGACACGAGAAACGCTATAATCCTTATCTCCGCTAATTTCGTCCTTGGTTACATGGCTAAGCGGTTAAATGGGAGATCTGCAACCTCGGATTTAATGAACTCACCATTCAGCCAATTCTCCATTCAATGATTTAAAAGGAAGTAAAAAGGGAGATTCGCACTCATGATCAAAAGCGGTATTCGCATTATTACCATCGTCGCGGCGATGACTGTCATACTGACTCATTCACTTGGCTCGTACGGACAGTGCCAGGTGCAAAAGTTTCAGGTTAACGCTAAGGCCGGGGTTCTCTTCGACTTCACCACGCAGCAGTACCTTGTGGAGGAAAACGCCGATGTTCCGATCGGGCCGGCGAGCTTCACCAAACTGATGACCCTCTGCGTAGCGCAGCAGGCACTTCAGCAAGGCCAGATTTCTCTGGATGATCTTGTTACCGTTAGCGAAGCTGCCTGGAGAACCGGCGGCTCCCGCATGTTCGTTCAGGTTGGAACCCGAGTGCCGCTGCCTGATATACTCAAAGGCATTGCTGTCGTGTCAGGAAACGACGCGTGCGTTGCTCTCGCAGAGCATGTCTCCGGCAGCGTAGAAATGTTTGTCAGCGAGATGAATCGCCTGGCAGGTGAAATGGGACTTCAGAACACTGTATTTAAAAATCCGCACGGACTTCCTGCGGAAGGCCAGGTAACCACTGCCCGGGATATGGTAAGGATCGCCAACTACTATCTTACCCACTACCCGCAGGTCCTCGAGTATCATTCCTTGCAGCAGTATACGTATAATAACATCACGCAGAGGAATCGAAATGGGTTGTTACGCTTGAACGAAGGTGTGGACGGCCTCAAAACCGGATATATCGAAGCAGCCGGCTATCATCTTCTGGCTACTGCCCAACGTGATGAAAGACGCTTGATCTGTACGGTTATGGGCGCGGTTAGCGGCAAGGAGCGGGAAAAGGAAGTGCTGCGGCTGCTCAATTTCGGCTACAAGAGTTTTGAGCTGAAGCAAATTTGCGCAAAGGATCAGGCCCTGAGAACAATTCCCGTCAAACGGGGGAAACTGAACGAGGTGGCAATCGTGCCGGTTCAGGATGCTTGCCTTACCGTGGTTCGCGGCAATAACGCTTTCAAAGTTACTGAAGCTATCCCGCCTTCTCTGACCGCACCGGTGAAAAAAGGACAGCACGTAGGAACGATATCGGTCGAACTCGAAGGCAGCAAGTTTCAGGAGGTTGATCTGGTGGCACAAAGCGACGTGCTCCGCAGCTGGATATCCTACTGGCCCTTTGGCGCTGGCGGCTTCGGCGCGCTGATTGTTGTCGGGCTCCTGTCCAAAGTGCGGTTGCCCGGCCGCAGGAAGAAAGAGCTGCGGTAAGAAGAGGCAGTTCAAGGGTCATATCAGTCCCAAGCTCTCGTCCCATCCATACCTGATGTTCATGTTCTGTACCGCCTGACCTGACGCTCCCTTAATGGCATTATCGATGACGCTCAGAACTACCGCCGTATTGGTGCGGCTGTCATAGCAGTAGCCGATATGACACCAGTTGGTTCCGGCCACATCTTTTACCTCAGGAAACTCTCCCTTTTCCATAATCCGCACAAAGGGCTCGCCGCGATAAAACTCCTTCAGAAGGTCAATTCCCTGTTCTGTTTCCAAGGGTTGATGCGGCTTCAGGTATATATTCGCAAGCATCCCGAAACGAAACGGCGCAACGTGAGGTGCAAAGGTGATGGTAACCGGTCCACCTGCCGCCCGTGACAGCTCCTGCTCGATTTCCGGCGTATGCTGATGACTGCCGATCTTATAAGGAAGAATATTTTCCATTGTTGCGATTGCCAAATTCCTCTCATTCGGGCGCATCCCCGCCCCCGAAGTTCCCGAATACGCGTCCACAATAATACCTTCCCGTCCCACCAGCCGATGGTGGAGAAAAGGCACAGCTCCCAGGATGGCCGTCGTTGGATAGCAGCCGGGATTGGCAATTAAGTCTGCACTCCGTATGGCGTCACGATACAGTTCCGGTAATCCGTACACTGCACGCTCGAGCAGATCAACTGCAGTATGATCGAGCTTATACCATCGCCGATAAACATCACTATCCTTTAAGCGAAAATCGGCACTTAAGTCAATAATAGTAATGTCTTTGTTTAAATATTTTGCCTGATGATACAGCTCACTTGTCTGAGTCAGAAACTCACCGTGCTGCTTGGCGAGAAAAACCAAGTCCGCCTCTTCGAGCATTGTTTCCAGCGAATAGGGCTGAAAGGAGCCATCGTAAACACCACGTAAGAAAGGGAAGTACGTGGCTGCCGGGTAATCTGGACGACTATCCGATGTCAGCAGAGTAATTTGGACGCGCGGATGTCGAATCAGCGATTTAAGAAGCGTCTGGCTGGTAAGACTGGTCGCACCGACAATGCCGACTCGAAGCGTATTCATAAATAAGTACCCCTCTGATTACTGTTTCTTCTTAAGCTGGAGGAAGGATGCAATTTCCTTGCTCGACGCATTCATTAAAACCGGCTTGTTCTTCAATTCCGGTCGAGGCGTTATTTCGTACTCGGGAGGATACTGATCCTCGAAGTAGAGCTGTTGAAAGTTCATAAACTTTAGCTGGTGCGAGGTGGAGTCAACCACGACAACAGCATTCTTCTTAAGCAGTCCCTGCGCCAGTGCTGCCTTCAGTCCGGCGATGGCCTCACCTCCCTGAGTGCAGACAACATGTCCATGGCGATTCGCAATCAGCATGGCTTCGATGATTTCCTGTTCGCTTACAGCGATGGCAGCAAAGTGTTCGCGAAAATACTCCTGCACCAACTGCGAAACTTTGGGAAATGAAACCGGGTTACCGATCATAGCCGCCTGAGCCACGCTCGGGCGTACCGGCAGCGGAGCATATGTACCCGTAGTACACCACTGTACGACCGGATTGGCATGGGTGCTCTGTACCCCGATGATAAAGGGCAGGCGGTCGATTATGCCGGCCCGATAAAAGGCAAGAAATCCTTCCATAATCGCGGTGACATTACCGGCATTGCCGATAGGTACCACCACGACCAGATCTTCCATGTCGTAGTCCATCTGCTGGGAAATTTCGAAGGAATACGACCGCTGGCCGAGAATCCGCAACGGATTCTTCGAATTCAGAAGGCACACGTGATACGTTTCCGCGAGTTCTTCGACTATTTTCATGCAATCATCAAAGACACCCGGCACCTCGATTACTGTCGCACCGCTGCCGAGCGGCTGGGAGAGCTGGGCTGGCGTCACTTTCCCGTGAGGAAGCAATACCACCGAACGGACTATGCGTTCATCAAGATAACTGAGATACAGGGCGGCAGCTGCGGAGGTATCGCCGGTTGAGGCACAGATGCCCAGGAGCTCCGTTATGTTCTCTTTGCGAATGAGGTAATTGATGAAGCTGATGGCACTGGCCATGCCCCGATCTTTGAAGCTTACTGAGGGATTGAGTCCGTCGTTTTTTACATAGAACTGCGTCCCTACAAAACTGCTCAGGCTGCTGTTGGATCTAATGATCGGCGTATCCCCTTCGCCTAGGTAGATGATATCATCCAAAGGAATAACAGGAAGAACAAACTCATAGTAGCGAAAGATGCCCTTAAGGGGACTGCGGGTAAGCATAGCGCGATAGTCGAAGACAGAACGCCAGTAGGACCCCGGCTTTTTAAGAAGCTCAGAGAACCGGGTGTCCTCAATCCTGAGCAGGCTCTTGCACTCGGGACAAGTATAAAGAAATTGATGGATGTCAAAAGTTCGCTGACAACCGATACACTGATAGACAACCTCCGCCCGATAACTGGGAATGAGATCTTCAGGCGCCGAGGAAGGAAATTGAGCTGGCTGCATACACGTCTCCCGTAATGTCGGCACGACCGCCGGTCGCACCAGGTAGGTTCGCCGGATGAAAACTATAGTGGGGCCGGGTGATGTTTGCAACAAAAAACGTCGACGGCCGGGTAGGGCGGCAGCAACATCGCCGACTCAGACACTTGCTCCTCATCGGAGTCAGTCTCGTTCGGTTCGGATAAGTCATGGCAAGAGTTCTGGATACTCCAGAGACCGGGACGGCAGCCGGTCCGGAAGCCTGCACGATCATGGTATCCTTGTGAACGTGCGGCAGTTCGCCCAGTAGTATGAGGAACAGATCAGCTTCCCGGCATCGAAAGGCTGGCGATCGCGAGTCGATCATCTCCGAATAATCGGGCGTTTTGCGTTCTCGACCGCTGGCGGGGAGTAATTGGTTTCACCGCCTTTTCCTCCCGCGAAATATTGACGATTTCGTCGGAGAATACTACCGAATCCAAACCGTGAAGCGCCGAGAAATCTTCAGTAATGTGCAGTAGAGCAAACGGGAAGCCAATGGGTAAGCGTGAGCTAGAC
>JAGOGO010000159.1 GCA_017996625.1 Deltaproteobacteria bacterium
CAGAGTCTAAGTCATACCCGATGGGAATGCAAGTATCATGTTGTATGGATTCCCAAATACCGCAAAAAAGTGCTGTATGGAGAAATCCGCAAACACTTGGGTGATCTTCTGCGAGAGCTGGCATTGCAGAAGGAAAGCAAGGTGCTCGAAGGGCATCTGAAGCATGACCATGTGCATATGCTTGTGTCAATTCCACCGAAGTACGCAGTTTCTCAAGTAGTTGGTTATATCAAGGGCAAAAGCGCTATCCATATTGCCCGAACCTATGCAGGGCACCAACGCAATTTTGTTGGTCAAAACTTTTGGGCCAGAGGCTATTTTGTCTCGACCGTTGGGTTAAACGAAGAGGCGGTGCGTAGCTATATAAGCAAGCAACAAGAAGCAGATGAACAACTGGAGCAGCGCACTCTGTTTTAAGACAGCCACCTTCAGGTGGCTCATGGTTTTATTACCGCTTTGAGCGGTTCACAATTCAAGCCTCCGGCTCTGCCCGGATCTATGATTGTAAACGAATGTAAACAGAACCAAGAATTTTGTCAATGGAAAGGTAGCTTTTAATTATAAACTAAAAAATCTATAGTAGAAAATTTTTTTCATCTTGGGATGATGTTTCCGGCATTCCCAAGCGCAAACAAAAATATGCGCAATCATCAAAAACTTGGATGGTGGATTGTGGTATCCTCAACGAAGAGGTGCTGGACCATCCGTGTAAGTGACAATACCCCGGCTTGAAAGATTCCTATGGCATTCTTGTATCTATGTGCGAGTTGCCGTCTCAGAGCTGTTGAAGTGGATTGCTGCCCCATTGTAACGATTTTTTACACAACAGCAGTTTTTCATTGAAAAAAAATCAATTGAATGGTATTCGTTTTTTTCCACCAGAGTATTTGGGGTAGCCGTCAAAGAGAGGAAAAACAGTCTCTTCTCTCATCAATAAGAAATATGCATGCATTACATGCAAGTCTCGTGAATTCTATGAGGGTAACCGAGGTTACCCACGCTTCCGGCCGCTGTTCCCGGCGGGATCAGGATTCATGGGGAAACCTTCCAATGTAAACAACGTGGAAACATACGCATCCGTACCGATGATTATCGAAAATGGCCATGCATGCTATAAGGTGATGGATGCGGAAAGATGCGCCGGCACGAGACTGTACTGTCTGTCGGGTAAGTTTAATCGGACCGGACTTGTGAAAACTGCCTATGGGAACCGCTCTGTGGGAGATAGTTAGAGAGTTCGGTAAGGGACTGAAAAACGGTATCTATTTCAAATTTGCGCAGCACTGTGATCCTGCCTACGAATGCCCTGAATGTGATCGCACCTTGCGAATATTTTACAAGTCCTTTAACCAGGTAACAAAAGGAGGGAAAGATGAGTAATAGTGGCTTGGAGAGTAAACGTTGGTGGATTGCGGTTGCGGCTGTGATCATACAGCTCTGCCTGGGAACGGTTTATGCGTGGTCCGTATTCAAAAACCCCTTGATAGCCAAACATGGGTGGGGCGAGACTGCAACTCAAACGACATTTATGATCTGTATCTTCGTGATCGGTTTGGCGGCGGCTTTCGGTGGTACCCTGGTAGACAAAAAAGGCCCGAGATTCGTAGCCACTATCGGCGGTATTCTTTTTGGCATCGGCACCATGCTGGCTGGCTTGGCCGATCAGAACGGCAGTCTTTTGCTGCTTTATCTCTCCTTTGGCCTAATTGCCGGCTTAGGCAACGGCTTCGGCTATATCACGCCCATTGCCACACTGATCCGCTGGTTCCCGGATAAACGCGGACTGGTTACGGGATTGGCTGTCATGGGATTTGGCGCGGGCGCCTTTTTCATGGGTAAGATGGCGCCTGGCATGATAATCTCCATGGGAGTTGCAAAGACATTTTATATCTGGGGATTCATATTTCTGATAGCTGTGACCGGCGCTGCGCAGTTTTTCAAGAATCCTCCCCAGGGTTGGCTGCCGGCCGGATTCACACCGAAAGGGGCTACAACGGCTACTGCAGCACAGTCCTTTAATCTCAGCGAAGCAGTAAAGACCCCCCAATGGTTCATGTTGTGGGCTATGCTCTTTTTGAATGTTTCTGCCGGCCTGGGATTGATTTCACAGCTTTCGCCTATGTGTCAGGATATCATAAGAAAAGTCACTCCGGAGGCAACCCCGGCAGCCTGCGCTATTGCCGGCGGCTCGGTTTTGGCTATTGCTTCCATCTTTAACGGTCTCGGAAGACTCTTCTGGGCTTGGTTGTCTGATGCCATCGGCCGACGCAATGTTTTTATCACCATGTTTATCACCCAAGCTGTGCTCTATATCTTCCTGCCCCGGGTAGAAAGCCTGGTTCTTTTTACAATCATCGCCTGCTACCTTCTGGCCTGCTACGGCGGCGGCTTTGCCACCATGCCGGCTTTTGCCGCAGACTCCTTCGGTCCTGGGTATATCGGCAAAGTCTACGGCTATATGTTGACAGCGTGGGGTTGCGCGGGAGTTATTGGACCACTGGTATTCGCCCAAATCAAGGGTATCGCTTTATACGTGGCAGCCGGGCTCTTGATTGTCGGTTTCTTCCTTGCGCTGAGCTACAAGAGGCCCAAACCTAAAGCAGCCTGAGACCTAAACAGGATGCAGGCGAACAGTTAGGCCCTCACATCGGCATCATCGGTGACGTGGCGCTGGACTTTTCGGGCTGGATGGTAGTTCTAATTCAGGTTGGAGTTTTCCGTCCTGCTGATCGTATCAACCATCGGGACGCCGTGCTTTTAAGAAGGAACTTTCCACGGTTAATCTTCGTAAGATCATCTTCAGCAAAAAAAATCCCGGACCAGAAATGGCCCGGGATTTTTTTGCCTCCAGAAGAACATCTCAGCGTTGCTGAGATGCGGAGAGAGCGCAAGTTCGTGCAGCAGCAGGATTGGTTGCGACAGTTTTCCTTCCTGGTACGGGACTGATTCGATTGTACTGTTTTGCAGTCTTTTTTCTAATATTTTTCTTGCGATTTATTATAGAAAAAAAGCTGCCTGATGATATATTTATCTACAAATAGAATTTTCCCCCTAACGAAGGAAAGTTCTTGTTTTTTCTTGCTGCCCCGAATGCTCTCTTTGTTCTCAGAATACCTGTATCGACATAGTGCGTACTGGAAAGTACTAGCGGCTAGGATAGTGCTGTGAAGTGCTCCTCATTTCTTGGTCTTGTGGAGGAAGTACTATTCTAGATAACATATACGTTGTTTCCTCTAAACAGGTGCTGGCTTTCAAGCACTCGATTTCTTAGATCTTTCGTCCTTCTCTGGTATATGATGAGATAAATAGATGTAGCCACAAAAGTGCTCAGTTAGCAAAACGAGTTACATTTGCTGGTTCACTAGAGTAGTATAACCGGCTGCCTTGACGGTTGTGAATACGTCTAGCTGTCGCGAGGGAGAAGAAGATTGAGGGAGCCTGGAGGGCTTCAAAAGGGTTCAAGGTTAAATGGTACACTATCGGTTTTTCCGGCGGGAATTCCTGCAGAGGCCGAACCGTTCCAAAAGACTATAGGAGGCACCAGCATGGCTTTGCATGAAAGGAGGCATTATGAGTCTAAAGGTTATCGCTAAAGAAGATGTTCTCTCGTTTCTCGGGGCAATGATGAGAGACTGGGAGGTCGTAGGTGTTAAGAAAAAGGACGTAGGCAACTATGCCAATGAGGCGAAACTCCATGGTCGCGTGGAATCTCTGCAGGCGGTAAAGGGAAAGCCAGCAGTGAAGTATATGTTCGACCGGCTGGATAACCCGTCCGAGGCATGCCTGGATTATACGGTGACCGTCCTTCCCCCCAAAAAGTATTTCATGCCACCTCATGAGACTATTCTCAAATTCAAGGATGGAACACTGCAGCCGGTTTTCGATGATACGCCTCGGATCATTGTGGGTGTCCACCCGTATGATCTTGCGGCTATCAATCTTCTTGATAAGGTTTACTGCCAGGAGAATCCGGATTTGAACTACATCAAGAGAAGAGAGAATACCCTTATCATCGGAGTCGATGTGAAGACACCTTCTCCTTTCTCTTTTTCCAAGAGCATGAAATCCGACACTGTAATGGAAGGCTTTGACCTCTTCTTCGCCGATATCGGCGAGAGCTATGCGGTGGAAGTAGGAACTCAGAAAGGAGAAGGTCTCCTTAAGTACGGTGCGTTTAAGGACGCCACTGCCCAGCAAGCAGATCAATTGAGTAAAGCGAAAGAAGAGAAGAAGGCACAGGCTCCCTCGCGCGGGCTGAAAGTAACACCGGAAGTTCTGGCGCAGAAGCTCGGGGAAAAGCGCGAAGACCCCATTTGGGAGGAAAAATCTCAAAAATGTCTGTCATGCGGCTCCTGTGTGACGGTGTGTCCCACCTGCTACTGCTTTGATGTCCAGGATGCCATCAACTTGAAGCTCACCGAGGGCGAACGAATTCGTTCCTGGGATGGATGCATGCTGACCGACTTCGCTCTGGTGGGTACTGGTGAAAATTTCCGGGAACACAAAGTGCAGCGTTATCAGCATAGGTTTTTCCGTAAGGGAAAATATATTTTTGAAAAGTATGGTTCTCTGGGTTGCGTAGGCTGCGGCCGCTGCTCTTCGGTCTGTCTACCCGATATTGCTGATCCGGTGGAAGTCTATAACGCGCTTTTGTAAAAGGAGATCTCTATGTTGCAACCAGCCAAAGAATCGTTGTTTCTGCCCGGCGCGGCAGAAATTATAAAGGTTGAAAAATTGACTGAGACAGAAAAATTGTTTGAGTTCAAATTCAAAAACGGTCAAGAACTCGGCCATGCTCCCGGCCAGTTTGTGGAAGTCTCGCTGTTCGGATACGGAGAGGCTCCGATTTCCGTATCGTCTTCTCCTACTAAGCATGGTGCGTTCGAACTTGCGGTTCGAAAAGTCGGAAACGTTACCGGAGCCCTGCACCGAATGGAAGCCGGCGCCACGGTCGGCATCCGCGGTCCGTTCGGCAGAGGATTCCCGGTGGATGAAATCAAAGGGAAAGATGTTCTTTTCGTTGGAGGTGGTATCGGCTTGGTACCGCTGCGTTCATTGATCAATTATGTGCTCGATAACCGTCAGGACTACGGTCGGGTTATTATTTTCTTCGGAGCACGTTCACCTAAAGAGCGGCTGTTTACTGCCGAGCTGGAGCAGTGGAAGAACAGAAAGGATGCAGAGTTTTTTGAAACCGTCGACCGAGGTGATGATTCGTGGAACGGCAATGTAGGTGTCATTACCACGCTCTTTCCCAAAGTCGATATCGATCCGAAAAATATGTATGCCGTGATTGTAGGTCCTCCGATCATGTACCGGTTTGCGATCCTGGAGGCCTTAAGCAAAGGCATTACTGAGGATAAGATCATCGTCTCCTTGGAGCGAAGAATGAAGTGCGGCCTTGGAAAATGCGGTCACTGCCAAATTCAGCACCTTTACTGCTGCAAAGATGGACCGGTTTTCAAGTATTCTGAAATCAAAGGCATAAAGGAGGCAATCTAATGAAACCAAGGGTGGCAATATTTGACTTTGCATGCTGTGAAGGCTGCCAGCTGCAGCTGGTTAATCTGGAAGAAGCATTACTCGATCTCGCTTCCATGGTTGATGTAGTGAACTGGCGTGAGGCTATTTCCGACCGTGGAGAAGAATATGATATCGCCCTCGTGGAAGGTTCCATTACCCGGGCTTCCG
>JAGOGO010000160.1 GCA_017996625.1 Deltaproteobacteria bacterium
GGCATGTTCATAGACGCTCTGCCGGAGGTGAAACGTATCGGAATCGTGTACAGTGCAGGCCACACCGGCCGTTTTGCAGAATCGGCCTGTATGGCTGCAAAAGGGAAAAATATCACAGTGGTGAGGAAGGAAGTAGAAAGCTCCAAAGAGGTAGCGCCTGCCATGGAAGCAATGAAGGGAAGCATAGATGCTTTTTGGATGTTGCCTGACATGACCTTGATTAACGAAGTCACGGTCGAATACATGCTCTCTTTCTCTATGGAGAATCACATTCCCTTGCTGACGTTTTCGAATATGTATGTCGAACAGGGAGCGTTGATGTCCATCGGTGTTGATACTGAGGATATCGGTGCCCAGGCGGGCGAGATGGCGAAAAAAATACTTTCTGGTAGCGCAGTCAAGAATGTTCCTCCGGTAGAAGCCCGGAAGGCTGTAAGCCATATCAATCTCACTGTTGCCAAGAAACTGGGTGTCACGCTTGAAAAGGATGTTGTGAATCGATCAGTGATTGTTCATTGAGGATGGTATGAATGTAGTTGACATGGCCAGAGAGCGCTTCAGCATCAAGGTCTTCCTGATCTTCGTAATTTTCATTTTTGTTATTTCAGCATCTTTCACCGGCTTTTTTGTCAAGCGTCAGCGTGAAGCGCTGCATGATACGCTGATTAATAAGGGAAGCCTCCTGGTCAGACTTCTTGCTCATAATTCGAGGATTGGCGTTTTTTCTGAAAACCAAGACCTGCTGAAGGTCCCGGTAGATGGTATCTCCGAGCAGGAGAGCGTTCTGAAGGTTGTTGTTTACAACTTAGACGGTAAACTGCTGGCCAAAAAAAATACAATGCACCGGAAGGCAGCAGGATCCGCAGAGATGTTGTCTGTTAGCGACCAGGACCTGGAGCTTTTTCGGAAACGTTTTCGAAATTCAACATCTTCGTTTTTCCAGGAAAGCGGTGAGGTCGTGGAATTCTGGGCTCCAGTTCTCGCCGGCACCCGCGTGGAAACGGAAGAGTCCCTGTTTCTTGGGCTGCAGCCTTCAGAAAAGAAAGAATGGATGATCGGGTTTGTCGGTATATCCCTGGATAAACAGCTGCTCAACCAACAGATGAAAGACCTCCTGCTGCAGAGCATCGTTCTCGGCAGCATTTTTATTTTTATCGGTTCGGGAGCTACCTATATCGTAGTGAAAGGAATCACCCGCCCCTTGAACCATCTCACCGACAGCGTCAAGGCTCTTGGTATGGGAGGCACTGTTGAGAAGGTGCCGGTTGAGACTAAGGACGAGGTAGGAAAGTTGGCGCAATCCTTCAACACGATGGCTGAGTCTTTAAAAAAGCGGGAAGAGGAAAAAGGTCTTCTGGAGGAGCAACTGCGCCATGCACAGAAGATGGAAGCGATCGGGACGATGGCAGGTGGTATCGCTCACGACTTTAACAACATTCTGACGACCATTATCGGATACGGGCATCTGCTCCATCTGCAAATAGAAGATAACCAGACTCTGAAATACCATGTAGACCAGATCCTGGTTTCAGCAGAACGGGCTGCAAACCTCACTCAAAGCCTGCTCGCTTTCAGCAGAAAACAACTGATAAAGCTTCGGCCCACTGACTTGAACCACGTTGTTCTCAAGGTGGAAAAGCTGCTTACCCGGCTGATTCGGGAAGACATCGAAATCAGGTTGAACTTGACAAAGGAGACGCTGACACTAATGGCGGATTCCGGTCAGATTGACCAGGCGCTTATGAACTTGGTTACTAATGCCCGTGACGCTATGCCGAACGGCGGAATTATCACCATCAGCACTGAAGCACTAACGGTTAGCCAGGAATCTTTCAAAGGTCGAAATGGTGCCCGCCCTGGCCGTTATGCTGCACTGACTGTGAGTGACACGGGCTGCGGCATGGATGAGAAAATCAAGGAAAGGATCTTCGATCCATTTTTTACGACAAAAGAGGTGGGAAAAGGGACCGGACTCGGACTTTCCATGATCTATGGCATCATTAAGCAGCATGAAGGTTTCATCGATGTCATTACGGAGGTTGGGAAAGGAACCAGCTTTCGCATGTTTTTCCCTTTAAGCTCAATCGAGGTGGAATTGCACGAAAAGGGAACACAGGGTCAGCCTCGCGGTGGAACCGAGACTATTCTCATTGCTGAGGATGATACCAGTGTCCGTAAGCTTGCCAAAGAGGTGCTCGAGCGTTTTGGATATACTGTTATCGAGGCAGTGCACGGTGATGACGCCGTAAAAGTGTTTGGGGAAAACAAGGATCTCGTAGACTTGGTTTTGCTCGACGTGGTGATGCCCAAGCGCAATGGAAAACAGGTCTGGGATGATATTAGAATGAAGAAGCCTGAGATGAAGTCAATCTTTATCAGCGGTTACACATATGATATCATTCATCAAAAAGGTATTATCAAGGGTGAGATTAATTTTGTTTCCAAGCCGATCTCGCCCGACGAACTGCTGCGTAACGTGCGGGAGGTGCTGGATTCCTAATAGAGCAGCCAGCGCTTCCTCGCACTCCTTTCCCTCATTTTTTCCGGGGGCGGAGCAGCGTACGTGTTTTCTTCGCTATGGATAGTATTCACCTTCAAAATCAGCTGGAAAAACTTGCTCAAAAGCTTTCCGTCACTCTGCGGTATGAATCCATAGAGAGTGAAGAGGTCTTGTTTCCCGGAGGACTTTGTCGTATTAAAGGTGAACAGGTAGTAATCATCAACAGCAAAGCTCCCTCGGAAGAACAGCTCGGCGCTCTGGGAAGAGCCCTGATGCAGTTCGATCTGACTGGCGTGTATCTTCGTCCGGCAGTGCGGGATTTTCTTGAACAGATGCAGGTCAGCCGGTGATGAGTTTTCCCAGGGCCCTGTCTGGTGCATTGTTAATCAACTGTATTGCTCGATAGCACTTCTTCAGAGAGGCTGATTGGCAGAGAGGCACTGTTTGCATTTGCCTTGTTTTTGTATGCACTTGATCAGCCCTCCAGGAATCCTCCCGGTTGTGCTCTTTGAATATCATGGCTATAGTTAGAAAAGGCGGGGTATGTCAATGAGCATAGCTATTAGGGAAAAAATTACCAATGCGATCAGTTGTAAAAAGAAATTCCGCCGCGTTTCTCCTATCGAGATGACTGGTGATGAGATGAAATCGCTGACGAGAAATTCGCTTTCAAGGGGTAGTGTTAATGACCTTTCCGATCAAAACCATTGATGTAAAACCGCGTATTCCTAAGGTGCTGAATGCGCTGTTTGATCTTTCCGATAACCTCTGGTTCGTTTGGAACTACGAAGGCTCTGAACTTTTTCGAAGAATGAATCCTGACCTCTGGGAAGATACCCGGAGAAATCCCGTTGAATTTCTTTACCGCCTTCAGGAGCAGGAATTGAGAACCCTGGCTCAGGATGAAGGATTTATCGCTCATCTCGAACGAGTGAAGCAGGAATTTCAGCGGTACGTTTCGGAAAAACCAGGTCTCGGTATTTTTGGAGAATTCAAGGAACCGTTTCAGGTGGCCTACTTTACTGCTGAGTGCGGAGTTGCGGACTGCCTCCCCATTTATTCCGGGGGGCTAGGGATCCTGTCCGGCGATCACCTGAAATCAGCCAGCGATCTTAATCTGCCTGTCATCGGTGTATCGCTTGCCTACCAGAAAGGATACTTCCGCCAGTACCTGACCCAGGACGGATGGCAGATGGAAACCTACCCGGAAAACAAATTTGCCACTATGCCGATGAAGCTCGTGCGCGACAGCGAAGGCAATCCGGTCAGCGTCGTCGTCGATCTGAAAGGAGAGCCTGTTCACATCCAGGCTTGGCAGGTAAACATTGGAAGGATTCGTCTTATTCTTCTTGATACCAATGTTAGCCATAACAGCGAATCAGACCGTGCCATTACCTCGGAGCTTTACGGTGGTAACAGAGAGATGCGGATCCGGCAAGAAATAATTCTGGGCATCGGCGGGGTACGGATGATCAAAGCCATGGGAATGGATCCGGCAGTATATCATATGAATGAAGGCCATTCTGCTTTTACTATCTTTGAACGGATTCGAAGGCTGAAAGAAGACAAAGGCTTGAGTTTTGAAGAGGCGTTGGAGTATGTTCGCGCTACCAGCGTGTTCACAACCCATACTCCGGTTCCAGCAGGAAATGATAACTTCAACAGCCACCTGATGCGAGCCTATTTCGAGCCCTTTGCTCATGCTATGGAGATTAATTATGAACTGCTGGCCGGCTTCGGGAGAAAAGATCCGCGAAACAAGGACGAAGATTTTTGTATGACTATTCTTGCCTTGCGGCTATCAGGTCATAACAACGGTGTCAGCCGGCTTCACGCATCTGTCAGCCGAAGCATGTGGCAAGGAGTGTGGCCCAATACTCCGGAGATCGATCTTCCCATCGTAGCTATTACCAATGGCATTCACACGCCTTCATGGATTTCAAAAGAAATGGCCGAAAACTACGATCGCTACCTGGGGCCTCGCTGGATTGAAGATCCGGATAATGTAAAGGTGTGGGAGCGAGCCGTCAAGATTCCTGATACCGAATTGTGGAGGACTCATGAGCAATGCCGGGCTCGGTTGGTAGCATTTGCACGAAGCAGGCTTCGCGATCAGATGATGAAGCGTGGAGTATCCAATCGGGATCTGGCTATTGCCAATGAAGTACTCAGTTCCGCGGTGCTTACCATCGGTTTTGCCAGGAGATTTGCCGCGTATAAGCGTGCTTACCTTGTTTTTCGCGATATCGTCCGCCTTAAGAAGATTCTCACTAACGCTCGCTATCCGGTGCAGATTATTGTTGCCGGGAAAGCTCATCCGCAGGACAGTGCCGGAAAAGAACTGATCAAGAATCTGGTTCAGGTTTCGAACCAGGATGACCTGAGGCGGCATATTGTATTTCTTGAGGATTATGACCTGGAAATCGCCCGGTATATGGTTCAAGGAGCTGATATATGGCTTAACACACCCCGTCGCCCTCTGGAGGCATGCGGCACCAGTGGCATGAAAGCCGTAGCAAACGGTGCCTTGCACTTGAGTGTGCTTGATGGATGGTGGGAAGAAGGATATGACCGGGATATCGGATGGGCGATTGGCAGCGGAGAAGAGTATGACGATCATCCTTTTCAGGATGATCTGGAAAGCCGGGCTCTTTACGATATCCTTGAGAAAGATATTGTTCCTCTCTTTTACGATCGCGGTGCGGATGGGCTGCCGCGCGGCTGGATAACGATGATGAAGGCTTCGATCCATCGACTCTGTCCGATGTATAATACCCATCGCATGGCTGAAGAGTACTGGAGCCGGTTTTACCTTCCAGCTGCCGAGCAGGGCTTTCGCCTCGCGGAGAGTATGTGGGAGCGAGCCAAAAACCTTGCATCCTGGTGGAAACAGATCATGTACGCCTGGAGCGACGTAGCTGTCAAAGCGATCCGCTGGGATCCAGTGGAGGAGGCGGAAGTCGGAACCGGATACCACGTTGAGGCGGACGTGGCCTTGGGTGAGCTTCACCCTGAGGATGTGGTGGTGGATGCCTACTATGGAAGAGTGGATAAGAACAGGAGATTTATCGATCGGTATACCTGCACCATGACGATGAGCAAGGTCTTGGGCAAGGGGCTCTATGAATATCAATGCGATGTGCTCTTTGCTGAGGCAGGCCATTTCGGCCTGAATATCCGCATTACT
>JAGOGO010000161.1 GCA_017996625.1 Deltaproteobacteria bacterium
GTTGATACATGGCTTAATGAACATGCATTTATGCCTTTTCTTGAGGAGGTCAGATCTGAGCGTCTGGCCGAAGTCGAGCGGGTAGCCGCCCACGTGGAGCTTTCCCTCACCGAACTGCTCCAGAAAGCAGATGAAGAAATAGGCAGGGCTGCCACAGAAATAGAACAGAAAATACAAGGTGCTGCAGGGCGGCTTGCCCAGGCAGAGGATCGTCATTCAAAACTTCTCGCGAGAAGAGACAAGAGACGCCGGGAGCTTGAGCAGCAGAAGTCCCTCTCCCTCCAGGCTGTGGAGAGAATTGCAAGCGTCGTTGTCCTGCCTCACCCCAAAGCCGGTGATCCTGATGTAAAGAACCTCAAGTCTGATCCGGAAACAGAAGCTACTGCTATGTGTGTTGTGATGGAACATGAAAAATCCCGTGGCTGCCAGGTGTATGACGTTCATGAAAAAAACCTCGGTTATGACATAACAAGCCTTAACATCGGTTCAGGTGAGCTTCGTCTCATTGAGGTGAAAGGAATCGGTGCTTCTTCAGGAACAATACTCTTGACACCTAATGAGCGGAGAGTAGCAGAAGACCGACGCGACTGTTACTGGCTCTATGTGGTTACTGATTGTAAAGCTACGCCAAAGTTGCAGGAACCGATCAAAGATCCTGCCCGACTTGATTGGCATGAAGTGATAAAGGTGGCACATTATACGCTTTCGGTAAATGCTATTTCCCAGCCGATGGAAGTGCGGGAGGTCCCACCCATGTACAGGAGTGAAAAAGATTGAAATCACTTGAACGCGAATTTCTTGAGCAACAGGCCATCCCTATCGAAATGGGTGGTTTACTCCAGGTTTTGGGAGAGATGAAGGGGCGACAGGACCTATTCAGACATCAGACGCCCCAGGTGCTGGAATCACTACGGCAGGCTGCAATTATTGAAAGCACTGAATCTTCGAACAGGATAGAGGGAGTGACTGTTTCACCTAATCGATTCAGAGAATTGATGATCCATCCGACGGAGCCGAGAGACCGCTCAGAAGCCGAGATAATAGGCTATAGGAACGTACTGTCGCAGATTCACACGAACCCGGAGCGATTCGACCTCACCGAGGAGACAATAAAAGCTTTCCATAGCGCTATCTATGCCCAGACTTCATTGACGGGAGGCCGATATAAACAAAAAGACAATACGATTGAGGAGCGTTTGCAGGACGGTCGTTGGATAACGCGTTTTGTGCCGGTTTCTGCCCGCGAAACACCATCGTACATGAACGAGATGATCACTCGGTTCAACCGTCTACAAAACGATGGCAGGATCAGTCCGCTTTTGCTCATCCCAACGCTGATTCTTGATTTCCTGTGTATCCATCCATTCACAGATGGGAACGGACGGGTATCACGGCTCATGACTGTGTTGCTGTTGAATGTTTCGGGTTATGAGATCGGTAGGTATATCAGCGTTGAGCGCCTGATTGAGCAATCAAAAGAAACCTACTATGAGGCTTTGCGAAAATCTTCTGAAAACTGGCATCAGAGCCTCCACCGACTAAAGCCCTGGTGGGAATACTCTCTGGGTATTTTGATAGGAGCCTATAAAGAATTAGAAGTACGAGTGGGCGCAGTCACAAAAGCTCGGGGTGCAAAAACAGCTCTTGTCGATCAGGCCGTTGTGATGCTTCCTGATACCTTTGGCATTTCAGATGTGGAACGTGCTTGCCCTGCCGTGAGTCGCGATATGATCCGCGTGGTGCTTAACCGGCTTCGCGATGAAGGAAAACTCGCATGCAAAGGAACCGGGCGAAAAGCTCTATGGGAAAAACGTGGTAATAAGACCTGAAAACGTGGTAATAAACGTGGTAATAACATCTAATTATGAGTGCTGGAAGGAGATATTTGGGAACCAAGACCTGGTTGTGATGTGCGACTGGAATAGTTGACAATACAGGGAGGTAATAAAGATGACAAAGGTGTCAAAAGCAGAGAGGAAACCTGGAAAACCGGATGCTTCATCACCGACAGGTGAAAAAAGCAACAAGAACAGGATCTATCAACTGAAGATTTCTCTACTCGAAAGTGAGCCGGAGATATGGCGGCGTGTTCTTGTATCAGGCGGTGTAACATTAACAAAGCTTCATCAGGTAATCCAGATAGCCATGGGCTGGACGGATTCCCATCTCCATGAATTTGTCGTGGGAAAGACCAGTTATAGTATGCCTGACCCGGAGATGGAGATAGGGCGATCAAAAAATGAAAACAGGTTCCACCTCTATGAGGTTGCTCCGAGGGTGAGAATGTCTTTTATGTATGTGTATGATTTTGGTGACAATTGGGAGCATGTAATCAAGGTCGAAAAGATTCTTGATGCAGACGAAAGGTATCAGGGGTATCCCGTATGCCTTGAGGGTGAAAAAGCCTGCCCGCCGGATGACTGCGGTGGCATATACGGTTACTATGACATGATGGAGGTGAGGAGCGACCCGAAACATCCGGAATATGAAGATGTGATGGAATGGCTTGGTGATGAGTTTGACCCTGACGTTTTTGATCTGGAAGAGACGAATGAAGTGTTGAAGAGAATAAGGTGAGAAATAAGGCGTGATCCCGAAGGAATGTAAACGATTAGCTGAGGTTGATTTTCCGATTGCAGTGGTGTCAAAGCATTCGGCGAGGGAGAAGCCTATCGTTCATCGCCATCCACAATCATTTCATCAATGGTGGGCAAGACGCCCCCTGGCTGCATGCAGAGCTATGCTTCTTGCCTTATTGTGGCCAGATCCATGTGATCCGAATTGTCCTGAAGAGTTCAAAGAAAAGGCACGAAAAGTTCTTGCCCCTCTGCCGGGTAAGGTAGGAAAAACAGATGACGATTTACGAAGGGCACTCCTAAAATTCATAGGTGATTTTGCTGATTGGGATCGTTCAAGTGACGCTGTGTACCTTGAGGCCAGCAGAACACTGGTGAAGGCAGCTCATACCGATGAGCCTCCTCTTGTTGTGGATCCGTTTGCTGGTGGAGGCTCCATTCCACTCGAAGCAGTGAGAGTAGGATGTGATGCTTTCGCGAGCGACCTTAACCCTGTGGCATGTCTGATTCTCAAAGTTATGCTTGAGAATATTCCAAGGTATGGAAGGAAAAAGATAACGATAAAGAAGCCAAATGGGGAACAGATTGAGACGGAAGGCCTTGGCGAAGCGTTACTAATAATAGGAAAGGACATTCAAGACGAAGCAGAGAGGGAACTAACGAGATTTTATCCAGATGATGAGGATGGAGCGAGGCCGATGGCCTACCTCTGGGCAAGAGCAGTGAAATGTGAAGCTCCAAAATGCGGTGCCGAAATCCCACTCATCCGTTCATTCTGGCTTAGTAAAAAAGCCAACAAAAAGATAGCATTGAGATACAAAGTGATCCGGAATGATGGGGCCATCCCAGAGGTGGAATTTGAAATATTTGAACCGAAGAATGATAAAGATGTACCAGAGGGCACAGTAACGAGGGCAAAGGCAACTTGTCTTGCATGCGGGAAAGTGCTCCCTGCGGAGCGTGTTCAGACACAGCTTACCAGCCAAAGAGGTGGTGCAGATACTATTTTTGACAAAAACGGAAATCGCACAGGTGGAGCTTTGCTGCTGGCCGTAGTGACTATCAAACCAACAGAGCGGGGGCGTAATTATCGAATTGCAACGCATCGAGACTACCAAGCTGTTTTGGAATCGCAGCTACAGTTAGGCAGGATAGTATCTGCCTGGCAGCTCGGAGAGAGAGTATTTCCCTGTCCCGTGCCTGATGAACCTACTCCATCCAAGGCTACCCACAGAGCTGTCGGTAGCCAGTTACCTCTGTATGGTTTTAATATGTGGAGAGACATCTTTACAGCACGGCAGAGTTTATTCCTTTCAGTTCTTGCAGATAAAATCTCTAATCTGTCTGAAGCATTCAGCCTCAACGAAGTTGCTGCCCTGATTGTGTCTCGTCTAGCTGATCGGCTAGCGTCATTACTTGGCTGGGATGCAGGTGGTGAAAAACTTGGACATGTTTTTAACCGTCAGGCACTGCCAATGGTATGGGACTTCGCAGAAGGAGCTCCTTTAGCTAATGCAAGCGGTAGTTACGCAAATGTAATGCATCAAATTCAAGGTGCAGTTCAATCAGTGAGAGATTTTCCTGAACGGGCACAGGTCCAGCTTTTAACTGCGTCTAATTCAGTTTTGCCTGATGAGGTTGCTTCAGTATGGTTTACCGATCCGCCGTACTACGATGCAGTGCCTTATGCTGATTTATCAGACTTTTTTTTCGTCTGGCTCAAGCGCGCCTTGCCTGGGCATCCCGTTTTACGTGATCCATTTGAGCCTGCTAACCCCCTTACGCCAAAAGCTTTCGAGGCCGTTCAATGTGAGAAAGTAATGTCTGCAGGGGGTTCGCCCAAGGATTTACAGTTCTACGAACTTACAATGAAAGAGGCTTTTACTGAAGGTCGTCGTATTCTTAGAGGTGATGGCATCGGCTCTATTGTTTTTGCACACAAAACAACAGAAGGTTGGGAGGCATTACTCTCAGGGATAATCCAAGGAGGCTGGACTATCACTGGATCATGGCCAATTTCTACGGAACGAGGGGGACGACTGAATGCACGTGATGCAGCAGCTCTTGCCACCAGTGTTCATCTCATCTGCCGGCCTCGCGCTGAGGATGCGTCAATTGGCGACTGGGCTGAAGTCCTGGAGGAACTTCCCACGCGCGTCCGAGATTGGATAGACCGCCTGCAGTCGGAAGGCATTCGCGGAGCTGATCTTGTGTTTGCCTGTATTGGTCCAGCATTGGAAATTTTTAGTCGGTATTCGAAGGTCGAGACTGCTGATGGAAGAGAGGTAACACTTGCAGAATACCTTGAGAAAGTATGGGAAGTAGTTGGCAGAAGCGCTCTTGAGCAGGTCCTTGGTACCTCCGAGGCCCATGCAAGTAATGGCGCTGCCGGGGCACTGGAAGAGGATGCTCGCCTTACGGCTCTTTTCCTGTGGACACTGCAAAGCACAAATGGAGAGAACGGATCAAGTAAAAAGGAAAAAGTAAAAAGGAACAAAGGGGAAATAGAAGGAGAGCAAGAAATTGACGAAAATGACGATGAGGAAGAAGAATCTGGAAAAGGCAAGTCAGGAAAGGGCTTTAGTCTGATATTTGATGTGGTTCGAAGGTTTGCTCAACCCCTCGGAATCCATCTCCCGGAATGGGAGGGGAGGATTATTGAGACGAAGAAGGGTGTGGTGCGACTTCTCTCGGTCAGTGAGCGGGCAAAGCAACTATTTGGCACCGAAGGCGCCCAGGCTGTTGCTGACCAAATAGAACAAAGCCGTGGCGGAAGAGTTCAGGGAATGCTCTTTCCGGACATGGAAGGGGAGGCAAGAAGAAAGGTAAAAGGTAAAAGGAAAATGGGAGAAAAAACGGTGATTGTCCAAGACAACAGTTCGATATTACCATCAGGCCGACGGGGGGCCACCACCCTTGACCGTGTCCACGCCGCCATGTTGCTTCAGGCCGGCGGCCGGGCGAATGCTCTTCGCGCCCTCATCAAGGAGGAAATGGATAGAGGGGGTGAGTTCCTCCGTCTCGCCAACGCTCTCTCAGCCTTATATCCGAGAACAAGCGAGGAAAAAAGATTACTGGACGCCATGCTATTGGCAGTCCC
>JAGOGO010000027.1 GCA_017996625.1 Deltaproteobacteria bacterium
GCCGAATGGCTCATTGAACGCCACGGCAACAAAACCCCGGCTCAGGTGCGCAGTGAACAGATGCGCTTGAAGAAATCGGCTGCATAATATGTCTTAGTCGGTGTCTAATAATTGTTGACCGGTACAATACCTGCGTTGACGTTTAAAGCCTCTGGCATTACGGTTCCCGGTAGCCTTTAGCCTTCATGATCAACCGGTATGTTCTGAGGTCCTTAGTGAAGAAGAGTCCTCCGATACGGCGCGAATGTGAAGGTAGGTAATCGATCCGAATTTCGCTTTTCTCTATGAGCGCATTACCATCCATGAGCTGTGCTTCAATGTACACGTCTGCTGCAGCGGCATCACCACGATTTTCCACGGTGACCTTAGCCAGGTAGCTGGTTTGTGATGGCGTTACCGACTCCAGCGCAATAACTATATCTGGCGGGGTTGAGTTTCCCGTAATTACTTTATATGCAAGAAATCCAAACGAACTGCACACAAGAGCCGCTCCGATTCCAGCTAGTATCCACTCCCATACCGGCACGTGCGCATGCGCCTGATCCCGTTTCTTCATATGCTTCCCTTCTGTCTCTTTCAGTCTAAAGGATAAGCCGCGCCACAGCAGCGCCAAGCGACGCCGGGAATCCCAGTACGACCGTCATCTTGATAGTTTCAAGTATCCCGGTAGCTTCCGTAGTCTCAAACACCCAGAGCATGAACAGGCTGATGATAAGAGCCACCGCATAACCGTTCACCGTAAACCTGAAGAATACTCTCAGGTGGGTCGACCCCTCGGGTATGTTTTTGTGTCCCCGAAAATTGACACCATATACAAAGGCATGCATGAGGATAAGGGAAACTATCATCAGGCTTGCTGTCTGGCAGGCAGACATCTTGTAGGAAATCAAGGCAATCTCTTCTGTTGGTGCAACATTGAAAGCGAGGAACAGGGCCCCAACTGCCATAAGAAAAATGTCCCCCAGATAGCGTGTTGATGACCTCTTTTCTTTTTCCTCGGCTTTTTTGACCCCAAGCTCGGTTCTGGCGAGCATGGCTCCAATGCTGCAGGGTACGGCCTGAAGAGAAAGTATCCCGACCGCCTCGTCGAGCGACGTCGATTTCTGCAGCACCGAGAATAAGGACAGGATAATTCCGGAGGCAACAATACTGATGCCGTACGCGATGCACGCATCCCGGATATCTTCCTTCCAGCGGAAGGTTTCCTCATAACCGGCATGATAGGATAAAAGCACCAGAAAGGAAAAAAAGACGATTAGGAATAACGATAGCCGGAGACGATCGGTATACATACCCAGCCACCACATTTCCATGGTCATGAGGAGCGGCAGGGAAAAAATAATGGCGCCGTCGAAAGCGCGGGCGATACCAACCAGATAGCGACTGCTGGAGTTCCGATCGCGGTTGGCCTGCTGGCCGTTGTCTGACTGTGAGCGACGATGCTTCGGATTTTGCTGCTTCCGTTCCATTCCCCGTTCCGGCCGATTGGTTCTCTTCAAAGCCCTAGGGCTACACCCGAGCCGTTCAACTCTGCGGTATCTTTCAGCAGTCTCAAGGCTGACACCGATTCTTAACTTTGAGGCCGCCGGCGACAGGAAGAAACTTTCCTTCGTCTCTTATTTCCATTACCTGCTCACCAATACAGAAAAGAAAGCGGGTCAATACCCCATTCCGAACCATCTGAATGAGTATTTTTCTCAGGCAAGAGCCGGAAGATCACGGATGTCTGGGGGTCAAATCTTTGATCTTGACAATTGCTCAAGCTCGGCACACAGATTCACAAAGGTCCTCTCTAAAGGCTCTTGAGCAAGCAGCAGATGCAGACGATCCTTCAAAAAATCGAGATCAAAGATTTGACCCCATCACTTCACCTTGTACTTCTTACTCCTTACTTTTTACTTTTCACTTTCGTGTGGGAGCGGCGTCCCCGCCGCGAACGACAGGATGCGTGCTAGGGAATAACGAACAGGGGGATCACGTTGTCCGTACTGATTGCTTTCTCCTACACGAGGGAGCAGAAGAAGTAGGTCAATCAACAGTACCGAGAATATCCTGTACCCGCGCTTGGATCAACTGGAGCTTCTCCGCCGACCAGGGAGTGAGTGTTCTCAAGGATGGATCGAGCGTATTGTCCGGCTTGAACTGCTGCAGGGTCAACTGCCGTACCGGCTTTATGTCCCGGGCCGCCTGACAGATATCCTCTTCTGTCAGGAGATCGGGCACCACGGTCATGCGAAAAATAGTCTCAATCGCACTGGACCTGAGCACAGCGATGCTTGCGCGGATCTGATCGAGATCAACGGGTACGCCCGTGAGTCTGGCGTAACGAGCATCATCCAATGGAGCTTTAATATCCATAGCAGCACAATCGATCAGGCGATCTTGAATAAGCGCCTCCAGCATTTGCGGATTACTGCCGTTCGTATCCAGCTTCACGCCGAGACCTTTTTCTTTGAACAGTGTGATGAAATCAGGAAGATCCTTGTGGATCGTGGGTTCGCCGCCGGTAATACAGATTCCGTCGATCCAACCCGAAAATTCACCAATCCGCTCCATGATTACAGGAAGCGGGACATGAGCGAGATGCTCCGAATCCGTTACAAGTGCAGCGTTATGGCACCAGCAACATCGGAAATTACACCCAGGAAGAAAAATGACAGCGGTGATCTTTCCCGGCCAATCGAGAAATGACGCTTCAAGAAATCCTTTGATCGATACGCTCATGACCTACCTTTAAGAAAAATGCGAAGAGGGTTGGGGAAGCCCCCTTCGCACGAGGAGGGATTGGGAGATTCATCCTGTCGGGGAACAAACTCGCTGGTAGGGGAAAATGGCATAGAGCAAAAAACCTCACCTACTGCTGCTCCGCCGCTTTAATTGAACAGTGTTCGTTTCACTTCTGCATAGGAAGGAATGCGGCCCGTGAAAAGGGCGATTGTATTCTCCTGCTCATCTTCAACAATGATCGTTGGGGTGGACATAACCCCGTAATAGGACGCTTCAGCAAGGCCATCGCTGGTGTCGAGATCGTAATCGTATACGTCGAGTCCATCGTCCTTAAGCTGTCCGCCAACCACTTTCGCATTACCACATTGAGGACATTCCGTTCTCCAGAATACTTTCACCTTACTCATGCAGCGGCCTCCTTGTTACAGAGTGAATACTGACGGCATCATAAGATCTTCCGCCTGCCGGCGGGGAATAACAAACAGCAACATTTTGAATCTTGAATCACCTTCAAGCCCTGCTAGTCGCAAGCAGCGCTGTCATCGGTAAAATACTCCGGGTTCCGATAGCGATCATGCAGTTCGCCGATCTTGCCCTTGTTCCAGCTTGAAATCTTCGTGAAGTACCCGGTTATCCTGGTTATACCCTCCACCTGAGCCGAATTGCAGTAAGAGCACGTTTCGTGAAGACCACGGACGGTACGTCCGCAATCACCGCAGTTGGTAAATTCCGGAGAAAACGCAATCTGGTCATTCGTAGTCTGCCGAAAAGTCTTGAGGACAAAATTTGCCAATGACCCTGCTGAAGGGCGATGTTCTCCAAGCCAGATATGGGTTAGCGCCCCGGCCTCGATCAAAGGATGAAAAAGGCCTTCTTTCCTTACGCGCTCAATCGGATTGATCGGAACCGAAACCGGCAGATAGCTGGAATTGGTATAGTAGATTTCATTGCGAGCGATCGTTCCTTTCACCACCCGGCGTGTATCCGTAGTGAAGTGCTCCATGTCCAGCTTGGCGAACCGATAAGCAGTGCTTTCTGCCGGTGTCTGTTCGAGCACAAACTTCATATGGTGCCGCTGGGAAAGCTTCTTGACAATCAGGTTCATGTGCGCAATGACCTTGAGCGCAAATTTCAGAGACTCCGTTGACTCATGCATCTGGCTGCCGATATGATACTGCACCAGTTCATTGAGCCCGACCATGCCGATGAGAAATGAGGCTCGCTCCATTTTAAGATACGGGTTCCCGTCTTTCTTCATCGTGAGCAGCGCTAAGGGACCTCGATCACCTACGGCAAGCAGCTTTTCAATGAACGCTTTTTTCTCCCGATGAGCCTGCACGGCTCGTTCCATGGTCTCCGTAATCCTGGTGAACAGAGCAGTGTCGTCTCCCTTGCTCTGATAGCCAAGGCGGGGAAGATTAAGAGTGACATTCTGAAGTGCACAGTACCGCATGCGCCAGGGCTCCTTGGCATCGGAAAAATCCTGTGCCTCCAGTTTGAAGCTCAGGCGGCAGCATTCCGAAATCTTGGCGGTGCTCCCGCGATCGAAGACAAAGTAGGTATTACCCTTGTCCGCAGCAACGTCGCAGATGTGATTCAGGAAGTCCTGATGACCGTCGGTGCGGAAGAATTTCTCCGTAATGTGAACCAGCGGCTTGGGAAAGAAGAAAGGACGGCCGGTTCCATCGCCTTCCTTGTACACATCAAACAGGGCCCAGGCAAAGCGTTGAGCTTCTTTTTCATAGTCGCCGTACGTTCTCCCAGTAAACTGTCCCCCTGGTCCGATGGCTGGAACGTCCTCAAAATGCTGAGGCACTTCCCAATAGACATTAATGTCGCTGAAAATTGCCTGTCCGCCCCGGGCGACCGCCTGTTGAGAGAATTCGAAAATCAACATCTGAGCCAGCTGCCGCACGTCGCGCTCGCTCATATCTTCAAGATAGGGAGCGAAAAAGAGATTTATTGCATCCCACCCGATTGCACCGGCGAAGTGGCTTTGCAGTGCTGCTGCAAACTTAACCATGTGTGCAAGAAGCACTTCAGGATGTTTTGCCGGTTTGGCATTGGAGAGAGAATTGGGAAGGCTGAGACCGAATTTTTTAATGTACTCCAGCGACTGCCCGGAGCAGTACGGACGGTCGATAAACCCGAGATCATGAAGATGGATGTCGCCCCGCAAATGAGCATCCCCCACTTCCGGTGAAAACACACTCAGCAGTGCGTATTCTTTCTTGATACCTTCCGCCAGAGTAAGATTGGTCGCTTCCGGCCCGTGCGGCACGTTCGCATTTTCTTTGTTTGGATGAAGAATGAGCTGGTCCACATCATACATCGGCAAGCCCACACGGGTGTGCATCTTGCGCGCGCCTTCCAGCCCTCTCTCAACGAGCTTCGCATTCACGAGCTCTCGGATGAGCGGAGCGGTAATCATCTTGATCTTGGCATTGATAGTTATATTCTCTATCTCTTGGCTGATCTCATCAGCAGTATCCTCATCGAGATAGGTTTCCCGAATCAATGCTTCGGTGATTTTTTTGCGGTTCCACGAGCTGACGTCCTCACTTGAGGTGCGCACAAAAAGTGCCATGTCGGTCGTTTCCGGAGCAGTACCACGAGAAGAGCATACCGATTTCATTTCAGTTACCTGGGCCATCGAGTCACCTGATTTCATTGGATAAATAGTAACACAGAATACAGTATTTGGTGGGTTTAATTAAATGAAACCACAACATATTGTGCATGTCAAGGGCAAAAATAAGAAAAAGCATGCTGTTGACATTTGACTGAATATTTCTTAAAGTATTTCGATTTTTAATAAAGTATTAACACCTTGCCACAGGAGTTGCTCATGTTAGACGAAATCGTCATTTCGCGTGCCATCATCGAACGGTTCTTCACCAAGCTCACTAATCATCTCACGGTAGACGTCGCTATCGTCGGAGCCGGACCGGCAGGGCTCACGGCAGGATACTATCTGGCCCGGGCCAACAAGAAAGTTGCCCTCTTTGAACGAAAGCTCTCGGTGGGCGGCGGCATGTGGGGCGGGGGCATGATGTTCAATGAGATCGTTGTCCAGAAAGAGGCCCGGGGGATTCTTGATGAGATCGGCATCCGCACTCAGCTCTTCCAGGAAAACTACTACACGGCAGACTCAGTCGAGGCGGTTACTACCCTCACATCTCAGGCAGTGAAAGCAGGGATGACGATTTTCAACTGTGTCAGCGTCGAGGATGTCAAACTGAATGCCGACAATGCGGTATGCGGGCTTGTCGTCAATTGGAGCGCGGTCGATGTCGCCGGTCTGCACGTCGATCCGCTCACCTTTGGAGCCGGGTTTGTCGTCGAATCCACCGGCCATGCCCTGGAAATGCTGCACGTGATTCAGAGGAAATGTCCGGGCCGGCTGCTCACCGAAACCGGCACGATTATGGGCGAAAAATCCATGAGAGCCGATACCGCGGAAATCATGACCTTGCAGAACACTAAAGAAGTGTACCCGAACGTATACGTAGCCGGCATGGCGGCAAATGCTGCATTCGGCTCGTTCCGCATGGGACCGATCTTCGGCGGCATGTTTCTCTCCGGCAAGAAGGTAGCAGAACTGATTCTGGCGAGACTGTAACAAGAACGTTCACCGTTAACCGATAGAATAGTGGGAAACTGGAAAATAGAGAATAGGAGAATTGGTTTGGTGTAACTACAACGAAGAGGATGTTCCATTTTTCCATTCATCAATTATCCATTTTTCCATTTATCGGTGAACGGACAACAGTCAACGTTACCTCAAGGTAATAGGGCATGAAAGACTCCAAGAACGTAACCAACATCCTTCTGGTAGGTGTCGGCGGCCAGGGTGTAGTGGTGGCGAGCAAAATCCTTACTGAAGCGGCGTTGCTGGCAGGCTTCGATGTAAAGAAAAGCGAGGTCCACGGCATGGCACAGCGCGGAGGCAGTGTGGTCAGCCAGGTGCGGTTTGGACCGACGGTATACTCCCCGCTCATCAAGCGGGGTGAAGCTGACGTCCTCCTCAGCTTCGAACAGCTGGAAACACTTCGCTACCTTGAATATCTCTCGACCCGCGCCCTCGTCATTCTCAACAACCACAGAATCCTTCCACCTCCGGTTTCCATGGGTGTAGAAGCATATCCAGAGGATATTGCCACGAGGGTGAAAAAGCTCTTCAAGCATACCTATCTGGTCGAGGGGATTGAGCTGGCCCGGGAGGCGGGCAATCCCAAGGCTCTTAATACAGCGCTGCTCGGCGTGCTTTCGCGGCACCTGGATATCAGCGAAAAACACTGGTTAAAAGTGATTCAGAAGCAGTTCCCTCCGCATCTGCATGCGATCAATATCCGAGGCTTCCAGCTGGGCCGAGAATACATCTTGACCTGACGGAACATTCAAGGTTCCACGTTCAACGTTCAAGGTTGAAAAACAGTGAAGAGTGAGGAGTGAAGCGTAAGGTGCACTCAGACGATGGCTGCTTCGGGCCTATTCGCTCTTACTTCCAACTCCCAACTCTTTACTCCTTACTGTTTCACTTTAAACTTTGAACCAGTAGCCTTTTATCCTTTTCGTCCCAACTCCTTCCTCAGCACGTTCAGCTCTTTTCTGAACTCAGCAATCCTGCTCTCTATGCCTGCCAGCCTTCCTTGCTTGGCCGTAAGCTCTATCGCTCGTGCAATGTTCCATAGTTCCTCAAATCCCAGGTTGCCTGAGGCTCCTTTCATGGAGTGTGCTGCCCGCATCGCCCTTCCGATATCCTGATTGACCAGGCTGCACTCCAGGCTTTGCAGATCCGTAATGCACGTATCAAGGAATAACTCTGTCAGCTCAACAAACTCATCTTCTCCAAGTCCCAGTGCAGCTGCACGGTCCCCGCCGCGATCCATGATTTTCCCTCCCCCTCCGGGGCGCTTGGCAACCCCAGTCCGGTAAAAAACGCGGCAACCGCCGCAGTACCCTTTGATCGACTCTATGCTATGGGCATGAGTCCACAATTGGAAATACAGCCCTTCCATCCCTGCTCGATCAGTCTATCTGAATTTCCTGCCCTTCCTGCGCACCGAAGCAGAAAATCGTGTCCGTCCTGGCCGCAGTGATATCACGGCAGTGGGCTACAATGGCATCCATCTCTACATCTGAATGGGACGGATCATGATGAAATAATGCGAACTGCTTGACCTCTGCAGCCACCATGATATCGATGACATCCTCATACTGCGAATGGCCCCATCCTCGCTTCTGTAGGTACTCCTGCTTGGTGTATTGAGCATCAATAATGATCAGGTCAGCACCATGAATGGCATCAATTATTTTTCTGACAAACGTTGGTGCAGCCGCTCCGAACGGACGTGTCTGAGAGAAATCCACGCCAAACTCGTTGTCCGTCAAATATCCGATGGTTCGATTCTTATAGGCTATTAGGTAACCCAGGGTTTTGCCCGGATGATTAAGATACAGAGTCTTTACCCGAAATCCCTCGATTGAGTACTGGCCTTCATCGAGGGAACGGAACGAGATAGCAGCGCCGAATCTTCTCAAGGGAACAGGAAAATAGATGCTTTCCATCTGGGCGGAAAGAAGCTTGCTGAGGGAAGCTTCATTACTTTCGCATCCATAGATGGTAAAGTGGTGCTCGGGCATAAATGCCGGCGCAAAAAACGGCAGCCCTTGAATATGATCCCAGTGAAAATGGGTTAGAAAAATGTGGCCGTCGATCCGCTCTCCGTCTTTGACCAGATGGTCTCCCAGCTCTCTGATACCTGAGCCGGCATCGAATATGATAACCTGATCATTACCAATCCGGACTTCAACACACGACGTATTGCCGCCATAGCGCACTGTCTTTGGTCCGGGGGTGGGAATGGAGCCGCGGGTACCCCAGAACCTGACCCTGATCGGGTACTGATCATTCATTTGAGTATACCCAGTCATAGTTGATCGGCCGATAGTCCAGCGCACTCTCGTTGGGATGAAGGAATTCGTCAGTAAGTCTCAGCCAGTTGTAGGCAGGCCGTAGTCTTCTCAGCTTGCCTTCTTCCGGCGGCCGGGCATGCTGGGTGTGATCGTACAGCGCTTCCGAGATTCCAACATAATAGCCGTCGGCAGGATACAGGTATGCTGATTTGAACTGCGCCGCACTCATCTGTTCCCGGCTGGCCAGCGCGCTGATCTGCCTTTCATCGAGCTGAATGAGAAAGAACTTCGAGACGCCCCGCTCCGAATACTTTACCAGCGTGCGGGACTCGGCACTGGAGACAAAAACCGTCGAAATAAAATCGAGCCTTCGAAGAATCTGAGCAGCAATGAGAGCTGCTGTTCTTCTTCCTCCGACACTATGGTGACAGCCATAAAATTCAAAGAGCTTTCTCTGGAGGAGACGCGCCTGCTCATCTCCTTTTTCATGGAGATTATTTTGAATGTACCGCAGCTCTTTAGCCAGACCTTCGGCAGCGTCTGCAATAGGCCAATCGATTTTTACGTGAAAATGGGTCAATGCATACCGATTCTTTTTCCGAACGGAGGGATCTTGCTGGATCAGGAGGGCATAGTCCACATGGATAAGGTCTTCAAGTGAATCAAGGAATCGCGGGTGGTCAAAGTGACGCAGGTTGCGATGGAAATTCTTGTAGAGGTTGATGTTCGCGAGGTATTCAACATTCTTTTTGACCACTTTGTTTTCGGGAAAAAAGCGGATATGGTTCTTCAGCTCCGAGCCAATCACGCCCTCGCAGAAGATGACAATAAAGGTTTTATACAGATCGGATTCCTTTTCCATCTTCTTTGACTTTGGCTTCAGCTCACTCTTTTCCAGGAAAACGTACTCTTCGCCATTATTGACGATATTGTAGAAGGAATCGATGAGCGAAAGCCGCATGAGGCGCGTTTGCAGCGCGTCGCGCAAAATCTCATAGAGTGATCTTCGCAGTCTTTCGTAAGCGCTGAGCCGCTCCCGGTATGTCCACATATCTTACCTTCTCCCCGTTATTACAGAAAACTTCCGTGGTGGTGTTGGTAGGGGTCTTTCTGCACTATAGAATCTTTTATGAGCAAAAGCAAAGCCTTTGAGGCTTTCATGAACAGTAAGGAGTAAGGAATTAGGAGTAAGAAACTGGAAGTTAGAAGTAAGAAGTCAAAACGAATAGGCACGAAACAGCCGTCGTCTGAGTACTCCTTGTTTTTCACTCCTCACTCTTCACTGTATTCTCAACCTTGAACTTTGAACCTGGAACCCAGAACCGCTTTTAAGCGATCGGTTTCAGGCTAGCCAGAATCGCCTCACATGCGCCCGGACGCGTGGCCAAGAGGTGATCGGTCATCTTGTCTCCGCCCACGTACTCGCTCGGAAAAAACTCCTCTCCGGTCATGGTGTAGAGCTTTCCACCGGCAGCTTCGAGAATGACGCCGGCGGCAGCAAGCCCGGCGTATGAATAATTAGTAATGATCGCTGCATCGGCCCTGCCCATGGCCACATAACATATATGAGCCACCGTACAGCCAAGGTTACGGATTTTTCCGGGAAACGTGGTCTGAAACTGCCGATGAAAGCGCGAATAGGTGAGCAAAACACTCTCATCATTGATGTCGTCCTGATCGAATACCTGGATCTCTTCCTTTCCGCGAAACGCTTTTCGCCCTGCCTGGGCGGAGAACAGATCGCCAGTAGCGGGCAAGTGTACGACACCAAGTACAGGCCAAAAGTTTTCCAGCAGAGCTAGTGATGTCCCCCACAGCGGAATACCCGCCTGAAAGTTGGCTACTCCATCGATGGCATCATAGATCCACAGGTAACGCTTTTCCTGATGAGTATATCCGGGCTGACCTTGAGAACGATCGAACAGCTGGTGGCCGGGATAGCGGGAGTTGAGTTCTTTCCGGAAGTTTTCCACAAGATCGAGCTCAGCTTCAGTAATGAGGGATTCATCAAATTTAGATTCAGGGGTGCCTTTACCATAATAGGAACCAGCCTGTGTACCGAGAAGGCGGATAACCTCCGTTGCGAACTGCATCAATTGCCCGATCTCTTTTCCTGGAGATACCATGTATCCTCCTGCAGTGTAGTGGTGATTGCATGGCAACATCCTCGCCTGATGAACTTCGAGGCTGAATGACCGCGACAGTGTGCATCCTCCGAGCCTGTTTCCTGCTAACTATTGCACTAAAAACGATTTTAGTGTATCAAAACAGGAACGGATGGCAAGAAAAATTGTTATCTGGCGAAATGGAAAATGGTTACATGGCGGATTCGAGAATTGATCGGATAGAGAATGGTTTATTCGTCAAGTGGTTAATTTGAGGATGGTCGATTAGAGAAATGTGCCCATTTCCTCACGTAACCACTCAATCAACTTCTTGAGTTACCATTCAACCATTTCTCCATTTAACCAGTTTACCAAGGCAACCGAGCCACCAAGCAAAGGAAGCTACCATGGATATTACCAAGACCATCGCAGCATTGAAACTAGAGCCCGGCTTTGCCGAGCATGTCGGCATGATCCTGGTCCATAACGGCATCGTGCGTGCCTGGTCCCGATCCGATCATTCACCAGTCACCTCCGTGGAGGTAACGGTTGACCAGAAAAAAATCGATTCCTTAATTCGGGAGTACCAGTCCAAGCCGGGAATCTTCCGGGTGATCGTCGAACCACAGACCGGGAGACTGCAGAAAGGTGATGACCTGTTGTTCATTCTGGTCGCAGGGGATGTCCGAGAAAATGTCAAACCGGTATTGGCCGAGCTGCTCGACCGAGTCAAAGCAGAGGCAGTGCACAAGACGGAAATGGAGACATGAAAACGCTCACCGTTATCCGTTGTCCGTTCGCCGACAGTAGGCAAAATGGGAAATTGGTGAATGGAAGAATGGAGAATTGAGATACTGGTATACTGAATCTTCTCCTTTGCTGTCCTTAAGACCAGAACCATTCCACCATTTAACCACCTATCCATTTAACCACTATTCCAGTATTCCGTCGGTCAACGGTGAACGGATAACGGACAACCGTTTCAGGCCCCACCCTTCTGTTTGGTTGGAAACAATATTCCGACTCCAAACGTCCATACCATGCCGATGACGATCGCCCACGGCCAGGCAAACACCGTAACGCCGAAGGGGCGGAGCAGTGCGCTGCGGACTGCCTCCAACAAACCATTCAGATCAGCAGTCAGAAACAGTACGACCAGGATGCTGCTCGCGAGTATCCCGACATTGGCCAGATCATGACCGCGCCGTTTAGTAAGCACCGCCAGGAGAAATACCCCCAGCATTCCGCCGTAGGTGTATCCAAAAATCTGAAAGCCCACCCAGAGAATGGACTCCGACCGGGAAAACAGAACGGACGTAAGCGCAAGCAGAACGGTGAACCCCACCACCAACCATCGGGATATAACCACCGCATGTTTCCCATCAGCATTCCGGCGGATGTATCGCCGATAAATGTCCACATAGGCAGTTGACGCAAGGGCATTGGATGCCGAGTCGATTGAGGACATAGCGGCTGCGATCAGCCCCGCAATCAGGAGTCCGCGCAGCCCCGGTGCCAACACTGTCTTGATGAACAGTGGAAACACATAGTCGGTCTTCCCCTGCATAACCAGGCTGGTGACTTCTCCGCTGGGGAAAACCTGGTAATAGACATAGAGAGCGGCACCGACGACAAGGAACAGAAGTGTTATCGGGAAATTAAGCAGTGCAGTGGCGATGAGTGCTTTCTGGCTGTCACGCACCTTTTCGCAGGTGAGCATCCGCTGTACCAGATCCTGATCGGTGCCCAGGACTGCCAGGGTTGTGCAGCATCCGAGCAGAAATCCGGCAATTAATGATTGCGGATTGGCGAAGTTAAGCCAGTAATCACTATCACCAGGAGTGAAGGATATATGAAAAACGGTGAATTTCTCGTGGGCAGTGCCAATGGCAACAAAATCGGACCATCCCTGGGGCAGAGCGTGAAAAATGACGCTGAGAACTACGGCGGGCGTAATGATAACGAGCAGAAACTGCATCATATCCGTCCAGATTACTGCTTTGATACCCCCCACCAGGGTATAGGAAAACGCCACCAGCGCAATGAGCGGTATGGCCACCGAGATCGGAATGGAGAAAACAACTCCGAGCGCAATGGCGCATCCTGCAAGCCGCACCGCGCTTGCCAGCACCCGGGTGATAATGAACAATGTCGTGGTTGCGCTATGGCTTCCCGGGCCAAATCGCTTGCCGAGGTATTCGTACACGGTCATCACCTTGCCCCGGTAATAAGCAGTAAGCAGAAGCCAGGCGATAAGCAAGCGACCGAAAAAATCACCAATTCCCAGTTGCAGGTAATTGAAATCTCCTGCAAACGCGACTCCAGGCACGCCGATGAAGGTGAGTGCTGAAAGCGCGGTAGCGTAAATGGATACCATTACTGCCCACCAGGGCATTTTGCGGCCAGCCAGGAAATAATCTTCGGCGTTTTTTTCTTTTCTGCCGGTAATAAAGCCGATGGCAAAGACAGCAGTGCTGTAAAGCGCCAGAACCGCCCAGTCAAGTACCGAGAGCGAGTAGTGCATTATGAATCCTCTGGTAATGGTAGCAGGGGATGAAAAAGGCTCATTCCCGCCAAGGCGGGATTTCGCTTTGCTCAGCTGTCAGGTGTCCAGCGAGGATTCGAAGCATGGACCTTTTTGAGCGCCCTGCGATAGATTGGTTTTTCAATCCGCCTGCTAGTCGATTATCCGGCGCAGGGTGCATGTGATTTCATCAACACCACACCTCGCCGGCAATAGATGATACTATCAGGACTTCATTGTATATTGGAATGCTGAAGGCGAGATACGTCCATGACAGGAACAGGAGCGGCTTCTTTTTACTCCCAGCGATCTCCGTCACGCTTTCGCAGTTCGACTACTCCAATGTGGCCACTGTCTTCGATGAACGAGTTCAATCCCCAGCTTACCAGGCTGATCACCACCGATCCTAAGACTGCCGACCAGAATCCCTCGACTTCCACACTGGCCAGAATACCGGAAGCCATCTTCAACATCAGGGCGTTGATCACAAAAGTAAACAATCCCAGCGTAAGAATATTGAGCGGAAGCGTCAGGATAATCAGAATCGGCCGAAAGAAGGCGTTGAGAATGCCGAGAAAACCAGCAGTAATCACTGCACTCCAGAATCCGGATACTCTGATACCTTCGATAAGGTACCCAGCTGCCATTATTGCGATTGTCAGAATCAGCCACCGAAGAAGAATGCCTTTCATCCTGTGCGTGCCTCCAGGTATCGTTGATGGGTGAGACTATGCGTTGACCGTTGTCCGTTAACCGACAAGGGAAAATGGATAAGTGGTGAATGGAAAAACGGGACATATTCTTCGTCGTAGTTACACCAAACGAATTTTCTCATTCTCCATTTTTCCAGTTTCCCAGTATTCTACTATTCCACCATTCCATTCTTGTCGGTGAACGGTCAACGGATAACGGTGAACGTTTTGTTTATGTGTCGCTTCCCGATTTCAAGACCGCCACAAACGCGCTCTGGGGAATTGCAACCGAGCCGAACAGCCGCATGCGCTTCTTGCCTTTTTTCTGTTTCTCCAGAAGCTTGCGTTTTCGGGTTATATCCCCACCGTAGCATTTGGCAGTAACGTCTTTGCGAAAGGGAGAAATGGTGCTGCGCGCAACGATCGCACCTCCGACAGCACCCTGAATGGGTATTTTGAATTGATGGCGGGGGATTTCATCTTTCAGCTTGTCACAGATCTCTACTGCCCGCTGCCGAGCCCGGTCGCGGTGCACGATCTGGGAAAGAGCATCCACCCGTTCGCCATTTACCAGAATATCAAGTTTTACCAGATCGCTTTCCCGGTAATCGATCAGCTCATAATCAAAGGAGCCGTATCCCTGAGTCACCGTTTTAAGACGATCGTAGAAATCGTACATGACTTCGCCTAAAGGAAGATCGTACACTATTTCAACCCGACCGGGCATATGGTAGAGAACCTTGGCATTGACTCCTCGACGTTCACGGCACAGGTCCATGATTACGCCCATGTACCGTTCCGGAATGAAAATACTGGCCCGGATGAACGGCTCGAGGGCTTTGACGATCGTAGCTGGATCGGGATAGTAGAGAGGATTGTCCACTGTCACTTCTTCTCCACTGGCGAGAACGAACCGGTACTGTACGGTGGGAAACGTCATAATGATCGACTGGTCAAATTCCCGCTGCAGCCGCTCCTGTACGATCTCCAAATGGAGAAGGCCGAGAAAACCGCACCGAAACCCCATGCCCAGTGCTGCTGAAGAATCTTTCTGATAGGTAAGCGCAGCATCGTTCAGCTTGTATTTCTCCAGAGCATCAGTAAGATCAGCATATTCTTCAGAGCTTACCGGATAGACCGAGGAAAACACCACCGGCTTTGCTTCCCGAAAGCCGGGGATCGGCTGGTCGGCAGGACTAGAATCCAGGGTGATCGTATCACCGATGTGGACGTCGCTGACTGTCTTGATACCGGCAATGAGATAGCCCACCTCTCCCGGCCGCAGAACCTTCTGCGGGTCCCGTTTCAGCCGGAAGAATCCTACCTCTTCAACCTTATAGGTAGCCTGATTGAACATGAAGCGGATCGTATCACCGGGCTGGATCTGCCCGGTAAACACCCGCATCGAAACAATCGTGCCGCGAAACGGATCATAGTGAGCATCAAAAATCAGCGCCGTGAGAGGGCTCTCGGCATCATGCGCGGGAGGAGGAACCTGTTCGGTGACAGCTTCCAGAACTTCTTCGATACCGATCCCCTCTTTCGCGGAGCAGAGCAGCGTCTTGCTGGAATCGAGACCGAGATCGATCTCGATTTGTTCCATGACGCGTTCCACGTCGGCAGAGGGAAGATCGATTTTGTTGATCACAGGAATGATCGCCAGGTCGTGCTCCAGCGCGGCAAAGAGATTGGCAACCGTCTGAGCTTCGACGCCCTGAGAAGCATCGATCAGCAGCAATACTCCCTCGCACGATGCCAGTGCCCGGGAGACTTCATAGGCAAAATCGACATGGCCCGGCGTATCGATAAGATTCAGGTTAAATGCGGTCCTGTTCCTGGACACATAGGGGAGTGTCACCACCTGGCTCTTGATGGTAATGCCGCGCTCCCGTTCCAGATCCATGGTGTCGAGAATCTGGTCACGAAAACTGCGCTCATCAACAATCCCCGTAACCTGTATCAGTCGATCCGCCAAGGTGGATTTACCATGATCGATGTGAGCAATGATGCTGAAATTGCGTATCTCCGGCATGTATAGTGGTTCCTTATACTCGTATGGTCAATACCGTTCACTGTTGTCCGTTGACCGTTCAACGACAAGGGGGACATGGATAAATGGTGAATGGAAAAATGGAATACCGGAACGTCGACTTCGTTATAGTCAAACCCAACCAATTCTCCACTTTCCCACTATTCCGCTATTCCGTCGGTCAACGGTGAACGGATAACGGTGAACAGCTTATAGCGCTCCTGCAGCCTTAAACGCTGTCTGGACAACCTCCTGAGCCTCAGTTTGGATGAGATCAAGATGTTCCTTTCCCCGAAAGCTTTCGGCATACAGCTTATAGATATCCTCCGTACCCGAAGGACGCACCGCAAACCATCCGCTTTCGGTGATGACTTTGAGGCCGCCGATCGGAGCATTGTTTCCGGGAGCAGCAGTGTACACCTGTTCAATCGTTTCGCCCGCAAGCGTTTCAGCCTTGATATCGGCCGCTGACAGCTTCTTGAGCGCCGCTTTTTGAGCGGCCGTAGCCGGTACATCACGACGTTCATAGTCAACCCGGCCGAATTGTTTCTCCAGCTCACGATAGTGTTCACCTGGGTCGCGGCCGGTGCGAGCGGTAATTTCTGCGGCCAGGAGACTCATGATGATGCCGTCCTTATCGGTTGTCCACACCGTCCCATTCTTGCGAAGAAATGATGCACCTGCACTTTCCTCGCCGCCGAAAGCCATTGTACCGCTGAGAAGACCGTCCACAAACCACTTGAAGCCGACGGGCACTTCGCACAGAGGCCGGCCCAGGTGCCGGGCCACTTTATCGATCATCGAGCTGCTCACCAGGGTCTTCCCCACTGCGGCCGTGTTCTTCCACTGCGGACGGTTCTGACACAGGTAGTTGATCGCTACCGACAGGTAGTGATTGGGATTCAGCAGCCCGCTGCTTCTGGTAACGATCCCGTGGCGGTCAGCATCAGGATCGTTGCCAAAAGCAATGTCATAGCGGTCCTTGAGCATTACCAAACTGGCCATCGCGTAAGGAGAAGAGCAATCCATGCGGATCTCGCCGTCTTTGTCCACGGTCATGAAGCTGAACGTCGGATCGACCGTCCTATTCATTACCTCCATACGCAGTCCGTAACGAGAAGCCATGGGTTCCCAAAACGCCTGACTGGCACCGCCCAATGCATCCGCTCCCAGGGAGATTCCGGCGGAGCGAATCACCTCCATATCGATAATCTGCTCCAGGTCATTCACGTACGGCATCACATAATCATACTCATGGACATACCCGCTTTGCATCGCCCTGGCAAAGGGTATGCGCGCAATTTCCTTTCCTTCATTCCTGAGAAAATCATTTGCGCGATTTTCGATCCATTGAGTAATGTGGGTATCGGCCGGACCCCCTTCAGGAGGATTATACTTGAATCCTCCGTTGTCAGGAGGATTATGCGAGGGCGTGATCACGATGCCGTCAGCAAACCCTGTCTGCTTTCCCCCATTATAAGTGAGAATAGCGTGCGACACTACCGGCGTCGGCGTGTATCCTCTCCCGGTCTGAACCAGTACCGTGACAGCGTTTGCCGTAAGGACCTCCACTGCGGTACAGTATGCCGGTTCGGAGAGTGCATGAGTGTCCATACCGAGAAAAAGTGGGCCGTCAATCTTCCGGACTCGGCGATAATCACAGATAGCTTGAGTCATTGCAAGGATATGATCTTCGTTGAAGCTGCGGCGGGTCGAAACGCCGCGGTGCCCGGAAGTGCCGAAAGCAACCGCCTGAGCCGAATCGTTTACGTCAGGATGCTGAACATAATAATCAGACACCAGGCGCGCCACGTTGATCAGTAGTTCCTTGGGTGCGGGCTTGCCTGCACAAGGATGAATAGTCATGAGCTTGTTCTCCTCCGGATAGTGCGAACAGGTGGAATATTTGAGAATGGAGAAGTAGAAAATTCGAAAGATTGGTTTGGCTTAAATACAGCGAAGAAGATCTTCCATTATTCCATTCACCAATTCTCCAGTTTCCCACTTTCCCTTCATTTCTTAGTGTTCTCCCTATTCTTCCGCAACCGTTTAGTAAGCGGCTGTCGTCGCAGAAGCACGTAGGTTGCCCCCAGGCCACCATCATACGATTGAGCGCTCGAAAAAGCGATAACCCATTTGCGCCACGGCCCCCGCGTAAGCCATTCTTCGATTTTGGTTTTCAATACCGGAACACCCGGAGAGGAAAGACCACGGCCGTGAACTATGAGGACCGCTCTCTTGCCGGTTTTCAGTGCCTCCCGGATGAAAGCGTCGCAGGCACCCCAGGCAGTATCAACGGTATACCCGTGTAAATCGATGAATGCTTCAATGGCATAATGGCCTTCATGGAGCCGCCGCGCCACGCTTGGACTCACATTATAGCCGGTTCCCTCGATATACTCCGGAGTGTTGGCAACGACAAATCCCTCTCCCGAGTCTAACAAACGAGCAAGTTCCTCCATGCCATCTGACTCTGCATCCTTCGCCGGACATCGATTTCTCCCACCGGGGGCAATCTTCTCCAGGCACTTTTCGTGTTCATCCGGTGTCAGCCGCTGAACATCGGCCATTGCCTCAAGGAAAAGATCCTCGGCGTCATCATGAGCTTCCGGCTCTGACATCACTGGAGGAATCGTCGTATCATGCAGCGGCGTCTGTTCGGAGCGCGACGTCCACGTTCCTTGTACGGATTTCAGATCCTTGAAGGACTTCAAGGTGACTGAAGGCTTTGTTGATCTCATGGCAACAGCCCCCCTCATTGATTCTTTCCCGTGTTGTGCCCGAGGTCACGAATAAAGGTATCCCTTATACTCCACTGCCTGGTGTGCAGGTTCCACCGGATCATTTCAAACCGATACTCTGACTGCAAGACGCTGATGCGACAGTAATGAAAGGTAACACCGAAGCCCTGGTATACGTCAGTGGAATCCTGACATACTATTTCCGCAAAGCACCTCCTCCACCAAAAACAATGCACTGAATGCCGTCGTGCTTACAGCGTTCATGATTGTGAACATGGCCGGATAGTCGAAGTAAAGTCCCCCCGGCAGCGCATGCCAAAACAACCACTGCCATGAAAACAGCGGCTGTCCCCACTCCAGGAAGACGCGCGCCGCACCTCGCATCAAGAATTCCTTCTACTGCGCTGTTTCTCTATGCAGATTGTGCCGAGCCTGAGGCCGGAAGGCACGAAGCATCTCGGATCTTCGGACCCGCACTGCGATGGACAAAAGCTGGATTGTATTATAAAGACAATCGCAAAAAATCACAACTCTGCTGAATACTTAAGACAAACGGCGGGATCGGCCGACAAACCCGGTATGCCGGGCTGATCTGGTGGCATCCTGCAGTAGCAAGACTGCGTGCAGCTTGTCGGTAAGGCTACAACACGGTTGTAGGCTCGGTTATGGATTTTTCTTTCGCAAATTCCGGATCCTCAAAGCAGTGCCCGAAGCTGCTGCTCAATCTGCTGTTGAGGTAACGCACCCACGAGCTGATGAACCAGCTTCCCATTCTTGAAGAAAAGCAGCGTGGGAATGCTTTGGACGCCATAGCGAGAAGCGATAACGGGATTCTCATCCACATTCAGCTTGGCTATCTTCGCCTGACCGGAAAAGGAACGGCTGACCGCATCAATAACCGGTCCTACGGTTTGACAGGGACCGCACCATGCTGCCCAACAATCTACCAGGGCAACCCCAGGAAATTCAAGGATTTCTTCCTGGAACGTGGTGTCGGTAACCAGAACCGGCTTTCCGTTCTGAAACTGCGGAAGGAGCTGATGACACTTCCCGCATTTTGCGGTATCGTTTCTTCGATCCCTCGGTACTCGGTTCTTGGCACCGCACCGGCCACAGGTAATGATGACACTATCCTGATTCATGCTAGCACCCCCTCGCCAGAACGTTCGTTGTTGCCGACAACCCTGGCGTTATTGTTTTTCATTTTTCCACATTTCTTCCAGAAACGGGCCCCGGCCTGAACCGTGGCGATACCGTTCGTAATGAAGCGGATTCTTCCGATAGTAATCCTGGTGATACTCCTCGGCAGGGTAGAATTCTTTTGCTGCCACTATTTCGGTTACGATTGGCCTGGCAAACTTTCCTGATCGTTCCAACGCTGCCTTTGAGGCCTCAGCACGGCGCCGTTGCTCCTCTGAGTGGTAAAAGATCGCGGTCCTATATTGAGACCCCCGGTCAGCAAACTGTCCGTCTTTCTGCGTCGGATCGATACTGCGCCAGAAAACGTCAAGCAGCGTATCATAGCTGATTTTCTTCGGATCATATTCGATCTCAATTGCCTCAGCGTGGCCGGTGGTGCCCGCGCATACCATTTCATAGGTGGGATTTTTAACGGTGCCACCAGTATACCCGACTGTTGTTCTCACCACGCCCTCGAGCCTGTCATAAGGAGATTCCATACACCAGAAGCATCCCCCGGCAAATGTGGCTTTTTCCAGATTGATGGCTACCATGTCATGTACCTCGTTGTGGGCAGAAAGCAGCCCGGCAGTGCCGGCAGCTATGAGCCCCAAAAAGAATAACTGTAGTTTTTTCATGTATACCCTCATGTCTGCAGACCGGGCATTGGTTCAACACTTTTTCCTCATCCGGGAAAAAGATAACCATGTACCGACGAAACGCAAATCTGCGACGGAGGCTAATCGATTGATTCCGGAGCTGTCCGAAAATGGAACAGAAGGAGCATAGGTGGGGCTGAGCGCATCGAAACCCATCAACAATAACGGACGGATTTGTTGGGATTCTCCACCGGCGGTGGATCAACCAGCCTGCATGGCTGTCATTGCAATGACAGAAAAGGAAGTGCGACACCCTCGTGAGCAACAAGGGGGGTTAAGGGAAGTTCGGTTTAACAATCAATGTATTTTGTTTTTTTTGATCTATCTGGGCCCTGCGGCCCGGAGGCTTTCGCTCACGCCTCGTATGAAACTTCACGATAGTTCGCCATTGCCGGCCAGGCGGGCTGCGCTTCAGCTCTTGGTCCACCCGCCAAGCGCACAACACACTTTAACCGTCATTCCCGCGCAGGCGGGAATCCAGTATTGTCAACAGCGCACCACACTGCTAAAGCCCGTTGTGCTGGCGATGAGTGCCAGGTAAAATGTCGTTCCTACCAGAAGCACCCATATGCTCTGGATTCCCGCCTTCGCGGGAATGACATCTCAGTGGATTGCCGCCGGCGCGGGTCGCGCCTCAGCTCTTTATCCACCGAACGAAGTGAGGCGGCGCCTCAGCTCTTTATCCACCGAACGAAGTGAGGCGGCGCCTCAGCTCTTTATCCACCGAACGAAGTGAGGAATCACAGCTAAAGAAGAGTTTCTTCTGCGATCTACCGGGGACCGAAACCGCCCAGAGGCTTTCGCTCTCTCCTGACACCTTACTTTTTACTTCTCACTTTTTACTTCACTCAGTACCTCGGCAAGTCGATCGAGCTCTTCTTCCATCCTGAAAAACAGTTCTGCGGCTTGAGCACAATCACCGGCTTTCCCGGCCTGCTCAAGCTGCTGAGCTATCAACTGGAGAACCGGTGCGCCCACATTTGCTGAAGCCCCCTTCATGGCATGCGCACAATTGGCGACAAAAGAGGCATCTCCCTGGCTCAAGGCCTGCCTCATGGCATCCATCTTCAGGGGAAAATCAGCAAGAAAACCGGCGGCAACCTGTCGGGCGAGATCTTCATCTCCCATGAGACGGTCGAGAAGATCAGCGTGGTCGAAAACCACGGCCTCGCCACGAAGAAGATTCTCCTCCGGTTCAATGACCTCGTCGGACACCAGATCACATACCGGGCGGCCACGATCGAGCCATTTGTCGAGCACCTCGGTGAGTGCCTGAAGGTTTATCGGTTTGGTGAGACAATCATTCATTCCGGCCTTCAGGCATTCCTCACGATATCCGGTTAGAGAATGAGCAGTCAGGGCAATGATCGGGACCGTGCTGTTCTCGAGATCAGAGGAACGGATCTTCCCGGTGGCAGCATACCCATCCATCTTCGGCATGCGGCAATCCATCAGGATGAGATCATAGATGCCGTTCCGGAACGCTTCCACCGCATCTTCACCATTGGACACAACGTCTGTCTGATATCCCAGTTTCTTCAGAATTCCCAAGATCACCATCTGGTTGGTTGTATCATCCTCAGCCACCAGAATGCGCCGGTTTCGGCACTCTGACATCCTCGGTTCCACGAACAATCCGGATCGCATACCGGCAGAGAGATACTGTGCTCCACTTTGAATTGCCAGAAGGCATTCAGCCAGCTGGGATTCCTTGAGCGGTTTTGTCAGGGCACCGGAAAAACCGAGTTCATCCGGACGGGCGATCAGCCGGCCTTCGCTCAGAGGCACCATCAGCACCAGAGCAGGAACAGGCAGTATGGCACATTCTGCAATGCGGCGGCAAAGACTGTCGCCGCTGTCTTCCGCGGTATGGAAGTCGATTATCACAATCCGGAATGGATCCCCGCTGTGAGCTGCCGCGGTCAGCATGTCCAGAGCAGCAGCAATGCCGGCGGCTCCTTCGAAGCGACATCCCCAGGCACTGAGCAGCACTGAAAGCTGGCGGCAGCTCGCCGCATTAGCATCAACACCTAAGACCCTTACATCCTGGAGCACTGCAGTGTCTCTGTGCACAACGGGCGGCCGTTTGATAAACACCGCAGAAAACCAGAACGTTGATCCCCTTCCTTCTTCACTTTCCATTCCGATCGTGCCGCCCATAAGTTCCACCAGCTGTTTGGAAATGCTAAGGCCAAGACCAGTACCTCCATACTTGCGAGTGTGCGTGATATCGACTTGGGTAAAAGGCTCGAAGATGTATTCCTTCCGGTAGGAAGGAATACCAATACCGGTGTCGGTTACTTCAAAACGGATCGTGCTGTAGGTATCGTCGTCGGCAATACAGTGCACGAAAAGGCTGACTTCACCGGAAGACGTGAACTTGATGGCATTGGTGGCAAGATTGCTCAATACTTGGCGCAGGCGGACTGGGTCTCCCTTAAGTTCACACGGCACTTCCGGGTCAACCAGCCCGATGAGTTCAAGCCCTTTTTCCTGCGCTCTCAAACCGAGTACGTCAAGGATTTCCTCCAAAACGACGCGGAGATCAAAATCCAGTGTCTCCAATTCCAGCCGGCGCGCCTCGATCTTGGAAAAATCGAGGACATCATTGACCAGTGAAAGCAGTGTATCACCACATAGTCGAATTCTCTGCACGTAGGTCTGCTGATCCGGAGCCAGGGTTGTATCCATAAGCAAAAGCGTCAATCCGATAATGCCGTTTAAGGGTGTACGGATTTCATGGCTCATGTTAGCCACAAACTCGCTCTTCGCAAGCGTAGCCACTTCGGCCTGAACCGCCAGTTCATTGGCCCGGGCAATCGCCTTTTCCAGCTCCCGGTTGAGTTCCTGTGCTTCTTCCACCGAGCGGCGGAGCTGCTCCTCGGCAGCCTTGCGTTCGGAAATATCGCGTACGATGCCGAGAGCGTTTATCGTATTGTGATAACTCAACCGCGAAAAGGAAATCTCCAGCGGTATAACGGCTCCATCTTTTCGAACTCCCTGAACCTCAAAACTTCTTTCCGCTTGAGAAATTTCCCCGGTCTCCAGCAGGAGTTGAAAGCTGTGGGAATAGGCTTTATAATCTGCCTGAGAAATCAGGTTCCGGTGCGGAGCGCCCAGGATCTCTGCAGTAGTGAAACCGAATATCCTCTCTGCTGCAGGATTCCAGAAGGCCAGAAGTCCCTGGCGATCGATCATGATAATGGCGTCCTGAGCTGCCGTGGTGATAGAGCGAAAAAGTTCTTCCCGCTGCAACACTTGCTGATGCGAACACTCCAGGGAAGCGAGCATCTCGTTAGCGGTCAGGGCCAGGGTGGACAGTTCATCATGCTGGGATACCGGAAGCCGGGCGGAAAAATCCTTGTCCACACTGATCGTACTCAGAGTACCGTTGAGCTTCACCAGTCGCTCGATGATGACCCGGTGCAACAGTACTACGGTCAGCCCCGCGAAAAGAATTCCAAACAGAATCAGCGACACGCCATACAGCAGCAGCGTTCTCGTACCCTCCTGGTAGATGCTGCCTTCTTCCTCAACCTTGATAATCAGAGCCGGCTTGCCGTACACGTCTTCTAACAGGCTATAGCCGGCAAAAATCTCCTCATCCACTGGTTGGGCAAAGCTCGACTGCCGACTGCTCAAGGCTGCGCGAGCTTTCTGGAAATCTATCGGCAGGCTGCCCTCCGCCGTCGGACCAATGCTCACCGCAAGCAGAGTCTTCTCCTTCACATATTCGATCAAGGAGGAGTCCACGTAGCGAGCCATAATCAGGCTGCCCCGGATGGGACCTTGATTCTTGCTGGTGAGAATCGGACGGCTGGCAATCAAAAGTGGTCCTTCATCAGACAGCATGATGATGCCCTTGAGGCTGCTGTCGGTAGAGGTGTGACGGATAAGCGGACTGGAAGGCGCGAGGTGAGCCATCAGATTCTGAGGAACCGCTGTTCCTCGCTTTGTCTGAAAATCAACTGCCTTGCCGTAGACCAGCTGGCCGGAGGTATTGAAATACAGAACAATATTCAGACGGGCGTTGAGGAAGGAGCTATCGGTAAGGGTAGCATTGATATAGTCCTGATTACGGTCCTGAATAAAGGTGTAGGTATCGTTCCAGGCAGCCCAATCATGCGTGATGGTATCCAAGGCAAGAACCTCACCCCAGATTACCGAACGCGCCCGCAGCGCGTTATCGCCCGTGTGTTGAAGTTGAAGGTGCTCGAAACTCTTGAGCACAATCACGTGGGACGCTCCGTACAGCATAGCGATAAAACAGAATGCGGCTGTTCCGGTGATGATCAAAGCTTTTCGAGACAAATTCATTGCAGTGTTCCCTTTTTCGAGCCAAGCTGCCATGAAGTGATCGCAGAGATGCATAATTTTCGATCAGACTGTTCCGGAAATACTGATCAGATTAATACAAATTTCACGCCAAGACAGCTTCTTGCCCTGAGAAACCAATTTTCCGGATCTCTCAAGAGTTTCTCACTGGGAGCCGAAATAATAATCATGCAAGTCAATGATCAATGAGAAAAATCTGCCTAGGAGTGGAAGAAAGTGTCTTCCGGCGGGCACTTCGCGCTATCCACACGCAGTCTGAACAAGGAGAAACCGTGAAATCTCTTATCGCTGAGGATGAGTTTACTGGTCGATTAATATTGCAGAAGATCCTGAGCCCCTTCGGAGAAACAACCGTTGTCGTGAATGGAGAGGAAGCAATTCAGGCCTTTGCACTTGCTTTGGCCGAAAACCATCCGTATGACGTCATCTGTTTGGATATAATGATGCCGAAATGCGACGGTCAGACCGTACTGAAGGAAATACGTTGCCTTGAAGTGAAAAAAGGCATTGTGGATACTAATGCAAAGGTGATCATGATTACTTCAGCTGCGGATAAAAATAATGTAATGACGGCAATGAAAGAAAACTGCAATGCCTACCTTATCAAGCCGATTGACGGTGCCAAGCTCATCAGCAAACTGCGTGAGTTGGGACTGGTCCGTTGATTTCACAGCAACCTCCATAGCACATCACTTATCAGTAACGGTTCTTGATCTCCATTGAGCTCTGCTCCGCTTCAGAGAAGGAGGAAGAGGGTAAATCCGAATCAGTGCTTCCGTGTCATCAGCATTCAGGTTTTTTCCTGCGTGGTACGCTTTCACCCTATCAAAAGCTGCTTCGGCAGCTTCAAGCCGCTGCATGAAATTATTAAGCTGAATCTTCAAGAGATCACAGTCTTCAGATATTTCAACCGCATGCAGCATCCCGCAGGCACGCTTTCCGGTGTAACTAACCAGACGACAGAGTACCTTCAACACATACCGATCGAGCGGGTCTGGATGAGCTCGCTCAATATCATCACAGATGAACTCATAGCAAACGGGAGGGCGGCCAGCCACAAGAGCACAGCCATGCTCCCGCTGCCATCCTTCTCCCCTTCGGTAACTAACACGAGGCTGTGACATCTCCCGAAGCCGAATTAAGAACGGGCTCTCAACGCTCTCACGACAAATGACCGCGGTGCAGCAGCCACCTTCACATGGTGCACAGAATCGTTTGAGCCTCGCGGTCATGTGCGTCTGAACCTTTTGTTCAAACCGGGCGTATCGTCTGAGTATTCTTTCAAGTTGGTTCATGGCTTATGAATGTACTGATGGTGTATTAAGTGTTAACCGTTGTCCGTTTCCCGCGTTTCGCGGGGTTGAACGACGGGATTAGCCTTGTCATTTATTCCGCGAAACGCGGAGCTCCCTGATCTCAACTCCACGATCCACTGCTCGTTGAGGTTTCGTGTTTAAGCACGGCCGAAATCCCGCCGAGGGCGGGTTGCCCTTCAGCTCGTTTGGCCCCGCGGAGCGGGACTCCGCTGCTTTTTCGCCTGTGCAGCCTCATCTTACAGCTATGTAGCGAATTTAGTTTGAGATTAGTACTTGACTTCATTTTTCCTTTTTGTTAGATAAGCGAGCTAAACGAAAAGAATGCACCGCTCGGACCGTGTACCCATACAATATAGCTGAAATGCAGCCACGGACATCGGTATCGAGGAGGTTTCATACCTCACCTGTATATCCTCTGGTTCAACTGCTGCAAAGACACGGTAGTGCGGGCATTTTATTTCTGAGCGCGGCTGTTTCCCAGCCGTTTCGTCTCGGAAATGTATTTGTTTAGTATACCTAATTTGATATTCATATTTATAACATTATTTATACCCTTGACAGCTCAGGGTATACGCTACTAAGTTCATCTGAAGGAAAACTCCTGTTCAGGATACCGAGACAAACGAGAGAAAAAAGAGATTAGGGTCTGCCGATTTTTCGTATTATAATAGTCCAAGGATATTCCTGAGAGAGGTGAGTGTGCGATGATACCCAAGAAAATTCAAACCTGGCAAATGACTCGACCCTGGAGTGAGCACGGCGGACAAGTCATTCCAGGAATGATCGAACGAACCGAGATTGATGTGCCTCCGGTAAATTCCGGCGATGTGCTTGTCGAGATAGCAGGATGCGGCGTTTGCCATACCGATCTGGGATTCTTTTACGATGGCGTACCGACTATTCAGAAAGCACCCCTCACACTCGGTCATGAGATCAGTGGAAGGGTTATCGCCGGAGATTCCGAACTGTTCGGCCGGGAAGTGATCATCCCGTCAGTCATGCCCTGCAACAACTGCCCCATCTGCGCCCAGGATCGCGGCAACCGCTGTCTGCACCAGAAGATGCCGGGAAACAGCATGGGAATTTACGGAGGCTACTCCAGCCATATCGTCGTTCCCGAAGCTGATCTGTGTGTCGTAAAAGATCGTGATTCTATGCCGCTCGAATACCTTGCGGTTATCGCTGATGCAGTGTCAACGCCATACCAGGC
>JAGOGO010000162.1 GCA_017996625.1 Deltaproteobacteria bacterium
TCTGCACTCCCACCGACAAGGCGACCTTCAGGTGATCGAATCCCTGCGCTTCACGATAACTGATGGCCCGATCTGTAAAGAGTGATGCGTAGCATCTTCGGCAGGCATCGAGAAGCTCGTCCTCACCGGTAACGTTAAGAAACGTCTCCTGCTGTCCGGCAAAGCTGGCTTCCGGGAGATCTTCGGCAGTGGCGCTGCTCCGGGCTGCGACATCCAGATCCTCGGTGTTGTATCGTTCGCATAGTTCGCTGTAGCGCTGGCGAATGTTCCGGGCGATATTCTCGGGAAAACGTCCTCTGAGAAAGGCTCTGCGGATGGCTTTCCCTGTCGAATTGAGAGTGCTTTGATTGCTCTTCATGTACTCAATGTGGTCTCGAATAATACCGCTCAGCTGATTGGCTTCGACAAACTCACGGTAAGCCTTGGCAGTGGTGGCAAAGCCATCAGGCACAGCGATGCCTTTTTTTTTCAAAGTGCGGATCATCTCTCCCAGGGAGGCGTTCTTCCCCCCCACCTCGGATACATCGCCAGAACCGAGCTCCTCGAACCATCTGGTGTACTGTTCCCCTGTCATGACGTCCTCCCTTCTGCTCTGTAGGTAAGGAAAGTATGCCTGAGCACATTTCTTTCTGTATAAGACCGAACGCTTTCTGCTTTCCATCTTCCGTTTTCCAGCTCGAGCTTATTACTGGTAAGCACCTCTGCAGCTGCAGGCGCTCGAACAACCGTCGTCCCGGACCTGTCCGGATACCTGTTGCTGAACTTGTTTCAGTCCCCACTTCAGGACCGACAATCAAACAAGCGTCGTCCTGAACTTGTTTCAGGACCTACCGACTTCGGCTAGCACAGAAACAGATCCTGAAAGCAGATCCCGAAACACGTTCGGGATGACTGGTGTTAGTTCGGGATGTCACCCTATCGCATCACCGCCTTCCCTTAGTCATGTAGTCATGTAGCTTGAACCACCGCAGGTGGAGAAACCCAACAAAGGCTCCAATTCCTGATCGCGGGTTTCGCTCCGCTCAACCCACCCTGCGCTACTGCAACTTCTAAGATGACAGTTTCATCAGTCCATCTGCATGGAGGGTTACCAACTAGCTACCAGCGAAACTCCCGACTCTCGGCATCTGTGAGCTCACAGGTCTGGTCCTTGAACCCTATCGTAATCGGCTTCTCGACGTTTCGTCGTGCGGTTACCTTGAGAACTTGTTTCAGGACCTACCGACTTCGGCTAGCACAGAAACAGATCCTGAAAGCAGATCCCGAAACACGTTCGGGATGACTGGTGTTAGTTCGGGATGTCACCCTATCGCATCACCGCCTTCCCTTAGTCATGTAGTCATGTAGCTTGAACCACCGCAGGTGGAGAAACCCAACAAAGGCTCCAATTCCTGATCGCGGGTTTCGCTCCGCTCAACCCACCCTGCGCTACTGCAACTTCTAAGATGACAGTTTCATCAGTCCATCTGCATGGAGGGTTACCAGCTAGCTACCAGCGAAACTCCCGACTCTCGGCATCTGTGAGCTCACAGGTCTGGTCCTTGAACCCTATCGTAATCGGCTTCTCGACGTTTCGTCGTGCGGTTACCTTGAGATAGCCAGGTCGCATTTCGATATCCAGCGGATAGCCGCGGTAGCGAATCTGCATGCGCAGACGCTTCAAACCCTCAGGCAGCGCCGGGTTGAACCACAAAACGTCGCCGCGGGTAACGATGCCGGTATAACCTCGCTGGAGTATGTCAATGGTACCAGCCATGGCGCCCAGGTGGATACCTTCCGGTGTTGTCCCTCCCTGAATATCGACCACATCACTCTGCAATGCCTGGTGAAACAGGCGCCATGAATGAACACGATCGGATCGGGCCAGAACCCAGGCATGCACCACCCAGCTCAACGTGGAGCCGTGTGAGACTCGCCGGAGGTAGTAGTCGATATTACGGGGAATCGTCTCATATTCGAACGGGTAGCCGAGCTGCCCAAAAATTTCGGCCAGTTCTTCCGAAGAAAAGAGATAAAAGAGCATGAGTACATCCGCCTGCTTGGAGGCTTGATAGCGATTAGGGGTGTCATTTTCCGCTTCCAGAATGCGGTCGAGTCGCTGGATGTTGTCATACTTTTCCAGGTAGCTCTGCCAGTTGAACTTCTTGAGTTCGCCGTAGCCTTCGAACTGGCTGATGATGCCATCATCATGAAAAACAATCCTTATCTTTTTTCTCACCTCATCCCACTGGGCCAACTCCTCATCGCTCAGGCCGATTTTGCTGCGTAGTTCTTGAGCGACATCCTCGGGAAGGTGACTCAAAACATCCCGGGCACAGTTCAACACCCAGACTGCCATGATGTTGGTATAGGCGTTATTGTTCAAGCCGGGCTGATTAGCATCCGGGTATGCGGTATGGAATTCGTCCGGCCCCATCACCTGCAGGATTTCGTAGCAATCGAGCTCGGGGTTGTAGCTGGAGATGCTTGCCCAAAAACGGGCGATCTCAAGAATAAGCTCGGCTCCGTAAAACGACAGGAACTCGTTGTCTTGAGTTATCTGATAGTAGCGATACACATTGTAAGCAACGGCCGCATTGACGTGCCGCTGCAGGTTGCTGTTATCGGGAATCCATCGCCCCGACTGCGGATTGAGGTGGATTTTCTGGCTCTCTTCCCGGCCGCTGCTGCCGCTCTGCCAGGGGAACATAGCTCCGCGATAGCCGGCCGCCTGAGCGTTGGCTCGCGCTTCATTCAGCCGTCGATAGCGATACATGAGCAGTGCCCGGGTAATCTCGGGAAGTCGGAAGTTGATAAAAGGGAAAATGAACAGTTCATCCCAGAGAATGTGTCCCCGATAAGCTTCACCGTGCCAGCCCCGCGACGGCACCCCTGCGTCCAGTTGCATGGTCATGGTATTGACGGACGTAGTTTGCAGGAGATGGAAAATATACAGATGAACGATCTCGCCGATCCGATCGCTCTCCTCCTGATCCTTGTGCTCGAACTGCATATCGAAGCGGCGCCACAGCATTTCCCATGCGTGTTCATGGCTCTGGCGCAGTTCGGCAAAAGATCCTGCACGGGCAACCCAAGTGCGGGCTGCCAATCCGCTTTCGCCGATCGCGGTATCCTTGGAAGTAAAAAACGCAACGACCTTTTCAATCCGGATTTCCACACCCTCCAATGCTTCGATCTGGAGTTTCTGGGCGATATAGCCAGGCTTTTGTTCGGTTCGGCGCCTGAGATTCCGGAGTCGGCCATGTTCAAAGATGCAGGTTCTGGCTGCCTGGGCCACGCAAATCTTCGATTGATTGGTTTGCATCTGCAGGAAAATCGTTTCTTCATCGATCGACGCTGTCTCCAGCGGGTCCAGGTGCTTACTGTTCAAGGCACTATAACGCGCCACATTGTTATTGATGACGAGGCCATCCAAAGCGGTGTGAATCTCGACCTTGCCGGACCAGTTCTCCGGTGTAAGGCGAAGTTCCTGCGCCGCAAAGTGGGGCATACCCATGTGTACCAGCCGGCAGGTTTCCACGTGGGTACGCCGGTGATCGCCGTCCTGAAACCGAATCCAGCGGCGGAGAAGACCATGCTTCAGGTCAAGTTCCTGACGATAGCTCAGAATATCGAAGGACTGCAAACCAAACCAGGGTCCATCAGCGATACGAAACGTGAGGGGAAGCCAGTTGGGCATGTTCACGAGGTCTTCATTTTCGACATCTTCCCCGGCAATCGTCGTCTTCAGCCGGTTATAGCCTCCCGCCAGATACGTTCCCGGATAATGAATCTCATCATCGCTGGCTTCCGATCCCGCTCCACGGGTGCAGAAATACCCGTTTCCCAGAGTGCATAAGGCTTCTCGCAGTCCCTCTCGATCCGGATCAAATCCTTCGTATACCAATGACCAGACACTCATTATTCTTCTCCTCCTTCCAGGACAGCAGCCAGTGCGCTGAGAAAGTGACGCACATTCTCAGGATTGTGCAGAACGTACTGCGCCGCCGTCTTTCTCGACCCCTCTTCCACTACAATCCCAATGCCCCGGTCCTGCAAAGCGCAAAATCCGTCTTCATCAGTAGTATCATCACCGATATAGAACGGCAGCACATTTGACTGATCGAGATCCAACACCTTCAGGAGCCAGAGAATTGCTTTCCCCTTGTTCCAATCGATGTCAGGCATCAGCTCCAAAACCTTCTTGCCCGATGATGGTTTCAATCCGGGATGCTCTTCGGCTACCTGCTCGAATACGGCTTTCACGCCGGGTACACGTTGATCCGGGACATTCCGATAGTGCACGGCAAGGCTGAAGCGCTTCCGTTCTACCTGGATACCGGGTACATCATCCAAGCAGTTGCGCATCTCCTGTTCAGCACTATCGAGAACCGGAAGATAGTCGGTCCCCTGCTGATACTGAAAATGAAAGTCTCTGGGTCCTGCGATGTCAAAGCCATGACTGCCTGCATAAAAGGCGTCTTCAAGTCCGACGCGCTCTCGTACATCAATGAGATCCCTGCCGCTGACGATCGCCACCAGGCAGCGATGCGCGAGCGTTTTGACTACCTCTTTCATCTGAGCCGAGAGTACAGCCTGCTCGGGAACGCGAACAATCGGCGTCAGCGTGCCGTCGTAGTCCAGAAAGACTGCCACCTGCTTGCCTTCCATCCGCTCAAGAATCTCGTCAAAGCGATCCAGCGCTGTTGGCAAGACATCGGTTGTCGGTCTTGATGTCAGGGTATCCCCCACCGCGATTTCGCCCAAGTCTGAAACGACGGCATCCGCCCCGCTTTTCATGAGAGCTTCCCGTTGGCCGACCCGGTCGACTCCGATGACGCAGCCGAAGTTTCCGCTCCTTCCGGCAGCAACGCCGGCCTGGGCATCTTCCACGACCACTGCCCGCCCGGGATCAACCTGCAGTCGACGGGCAGCCTCGAGGAAGATGTCGGGAGCAGGCTTGCCCTCGAGCCCGAGCTTGTCGCTGAGTACTCCATCGACCTGCACGTCAAAAAGATCGGTTATGCCGGCAGCTTCCAGCACCGTAGAGCAATTCTTGCTGGAAGAAACAACCGCGGTTTTGATGCCGTGTGCCTTGAGAATGTAGATCAGGTCTACCGTGGAGTCGTAGACCTCTACGCCTTTCTCCTTGAGGAGCACATGGAAAATCTGATTCTTTCTATTACCCAGTCCGCAGATGGTTTCCTGATCCGGCGAATTTTTCGGCGAGCCATAGTCAAGCGTGATGCCCCGTGATTCCAGAAATGACTGCACGCCCGCATAGCGCGGCTTGCCGTCCACATACCGGCGGTAGTCACGTTCGATGTCAAAAGGCTGGAAGTTCTCTGCCGATTCGGTCCTCTTCTTCAGGTAGTCATCGAACATCTGTTTCCATGCAGCGGCATGGACCTTGGCGGTACTGGTGACGACACCGTCCAGATCGAAGATGACCAGATCGAATTCCTCTACAGAAATACGAACAGGATTGTTCATTGAAAGAATCTTTCGTGAGAAAATCTGGCGTGTTTGCCGTTACTCGCGCAACTTACCTAACAGGATAGCGCCGGGGCGCAGCACGTGAATGGGCATTAGCCTGTATTTTCCGTGGCAAAACCGCGCCAAATCGTTAAGGATACACCGGGAAATAGCGGCTGGAGAGGGATTCTTGCTGTTGAAATTACGCCGTTGCGG
>JAGOGO010000163.1 GCA_017996625.1 Deltaproteobacteria bacterium
AGGGCATATTTTTCAAGAGCAGGATCTTACTTACTATTTTCCAATCTTGCTGGACAGGGATAACCTCGGTCTGATTTTTGTCACTATGGACCTCAAGCACTTCCGCAATCGCACCATGACCTACCTGCTCATTTGCGGGGGAGTCCTGCTTGCATCACTCGTTTTGTCGTATCTGCTTTCCTCTCAATTTCGTCGCATCATCGTTGGCCCAATCACTCAGTTGGCGGAAGCGATGAAAATTGTATCCGACCAGAACCAGTACGGTCTGCGTGTAGAAAAGAAAAGCAATGACGAACTCGGCGTGCTCATAGACGGCTTCAACACCATGCTCGACCAGATTCAGGAACGGGATGAAGAGCTCGAGCAGAACCAGCTCAATCTGGAACGAAAAGTTGTGGAGAGGACGCAACAGCTGCTACAATCAAACACGAATCTGACCAAGACGGTAGCCGACTTGAAGGAAGCTAAAGAAGCAGCCGAAGCCGCCAGCAAGGCAAAGAGTCAGTTTCTTGCCAACATGAGCCATGAAATCCGTACTCCTATGAACGGTGTCCTCGGTATGACCGACCTTCTTCTCGATACTGAGCTTTCGTCTAAACAACGAAGGCTTCTGAAAACACTTTACGACTCCGGTGAAACACTCCTCGGAGTCATCAACGACATTCTTGATTTCTCGAAGATCGAAGCAGGCAAGCTTGAATTCGAGAAAATTGACTTTGACCTCCGCGCGCTCGTGGAAGAAACTGTTGAGCTTTTTGCCGAGCGAGCTCACCGCAAGCGGATCGAGCTAGCTTGCTTCGTCTCGACTGATATCCAGTGGAATGTGAGCGGCGATCCGGTCCGATTCCGGCAAATACTCACCAATCTGGTCAGCAATGCAATCAAGTTCACTGAAGAAGGCGAAGTATCGGTTACAGTACAGGTAACAGAAGAGGACGCTAGCCATGCTGTCCTGGATGTTGTGGTCAGCGATACCGGCATCGGTATCAGCCCGGAATGCCGCAGTTCTATCTTCGACTCATTTTCTCAAGCCGACGGATCCACCACCCGGCGGTACGGCGGAACCGGGCTGGGTCTGGCCATCGTCAAACAGCTCGCAGAAATGATGAAGGGCACCATTGCTCTTGAGACTGAGGTTGGAAAAGGATCAACCTTCACCTTCACGGTGAGGCTCGAGAAAAGCAAGGCCATAGTACCAAAAGCGGTTACGGGGTCACAGAAACCGCACGACCTCCATGTGCTCATTGTCGACGACAATGCCACCAACCGCCTCATTCTCGAACATTATCTCCAATCATGGAACATGCGCAATGAGAGTTTCGAAAGTGGTCCCCAAGCGCTCAAGTTCCTCCAGGCCGCTACAGCCCGCGGTGATCCGTATGCATTGGCAATTCTTGACTACCATATGCCGGATATGGACGGCACGGACTTGGCGCGAGCGATACGACAGGATCCGTCGCTCTCAGATCTCAAGCTGATCATGCTCACATCGGTAGGGGAATACGGGCATCTCAGCGAGGCAAAAGAAATAGGCATCGCCGCCTACCTGATCAAACCAGTCCGGCAGTCCTTTCTCTACGACAGCATTGCCGAGGTGATGCAGTTTGCTGGTCGCACCCCGTTGCCCGAGCCGGCCGCGCCATCCGGTAATGGCCGAGAACGACAGCAGTTCTATGCACATGTTCTTCTGGCTGAAGACAATCCCACTAATCAGATCGTTGCTGTCGAAATGCTTGAAGCCCTTGGGTGTACGACAGAGGTGGCCAACAACGGCAAGGAAGCTGTTGAAGCAGTTGCAGCACAATCATATGATATTATCCTCATGGATTGCCAGATGCCGATAATGGACGGGTATGAAGCAACCGAGGTAATCAAGAGCAGGAATGGGAAATCGGCCACGATCATCGCGCTTACTGCCAATGCAGTCAAAGGAGACCGCGCAGAGTGCACTGCCGTTGGCATGGATGATTATCTGGCCAAGCCGTTCTCTATCGAGCAGCTGCGAGAAACACTTGCAAAGTGGCTTCCCAAGCGCGAAAAACCATCACGAATGTCACTCGTGTGCAAACAGGACACGAGAGCTCCTGGCACGGCTTCTTCCGATACGTCTCTTCGTTCGTTGCACAGTCCGCTTGACCGATCAGCGTTGGATAAAATCAGGGCTCTTCAGCGTAAAGGTGCGCCAGATATTGTGGCACGCGTCGTAAATCAGTACCTCGAACATACGCCGAAGCTGCTTGAAGCCTTGCGTACAGCGGCCTTACAGAGAGATGCCAACGAGCTGCGCAATAGTGCCCATAGTCTCAAATCGAGCAGCGCCAACATCGGGGCGCTCAAGCTGGCAGAGCTTTGCCGAGAAATCGAACGACAAGCAAAAGACAACACCTTCACCGCTATTTCAGAACACGTTGACCAGGTTATTCAGGAATATGAACGGGCGCGCACTGAGCTGCTGCCAATGGTGCAAGGAGAATATGCATGATTCCCGCTGATCAGGATACCTACCGTCCACTGGTGCTTATCGCAGATGATGATGTAACCATGCGGCTTCTCGCTTGCGAAGCACTGGAGCAAACCGGCTTTCAGGTGATGGAAGCCCAGGATGGTGAAGAAGCTTTGGAGGCTTTCCACCACTATCAGCCCCAGGTTGTTTTGCTTGATGTGATGATGCCGAAGATGGATGGTTTTGCGGTGTGCGAAACACTCCGTCTCATACCCGGAGGACAGACGGTTCCGATATTCATGATCACTGGGTGCGACGATATGGAGTCTATCACCAAGGCGTATGAGAGCGGTGCTACCGATTTCATCACAAAACCCGTGAACTGGCTGATTCTTGGACGTCGCGTTCATGCCATGCTGAGAGCTTACGAAACCCTCAATGCTCTCCGAAAGAGTGAGCTCAAGCACAGAGCGCTGCTGGATGCCATTCCTGACCTCATTGTTCAAATCAATGTAGAAGGCTCTATAATTGACTGTAAGACTGCTCCGGAGTTTCAGGAATTGTTCTTGGCCGATCACTCTGCAAGCACGCACATCACCCAGGCGATGCCCTCCTCTTTCTCCACTCAGATAATGACTAATGTCGAAAAGGCGCTTCGAACCGGCGAGATTCAAGGTTTCGAGTACATTTTCCCATCGAACGGAAGCTACCGCGCCTTCGACTCCCGCATTGTCGCAAGCGGAGAGAACGAAGCAACCGCGATCATTCAAGAGGTAACGAGGCGAAAACAGGCAGAAGAAGATCTACAAGCCAGCATGCATCAACTCAGGGAGACCATGCAGGGCATCATTCAGGTCATTTCCTCAACAGTCGAATGCAAGGATCCCTATACAGCGGGGCATCAACGTCGAGTTAGTAATCTGGCACAAGCTATTGCCACGCTCATGAATCTTCCCGAGAATCAGGTTGACGCGATTCGCATCGCAGCTGCTATTCATGATCTCGGAAAGATTTCGATCCCGGCCGAGATACTCAGCAAACCGGGACGGCTGAGCACCATCGAGTTTCAGATCATCAAGACTCATCCTCAGGTAGGATATGAAATTCTCCGTCCGATCGATTTTCCCTGGCCTATCGCACACATTGTCTACCAACATCATGAGCGAATGGATGGCTCAGGATATCCTCTTGGCCTACGAGGAAACGCAATTCTTATTGAGGCACGAATTATTGCCGTGGCAGATGTCCTAGAGGCGATGGCTTCCCATCGGCCGTATCGTCCGACACTTGGTATTAACCAAGCTCTTGAAGAAATATCCCGTAATCGAGGAATTACCTACGATGAGGATGTGGTCGATGCGTGTCTGACCCTCATTCAGAACAAGGGCTTCACTTTTGACCAGCACGAGTAACCACGTCAATCGTACATGGATGTAAACAACACTACGTGGAGACCTGCTATGAAAACCAGCTTCCCGACTCTCAGCAAACGCTCTTGGAGCTGCTGCACAGTCATCGCCTCGACACATAGATTCACAGGAGAAGATTCATGAGAAGCATCACCGACATTATTGAACGTGAACCGCGGCTTCCCACGCTGCCGGTCATCGCGATAGAGATACTTGACGCAGTGCGTGAGGATTCTTCCTCGTTCACCTCTCTGGCCAAGGTAGTGTCATCTGACCCGGGAATTGCTGCCAAAGTTCTCAAGGTGGCGAATTCATCGTTTTACGGTCTTTCAAAAAAAGTAAGCACCATTCCTCAAGCGCTTTCAATGCTGGGGCTGAATGTCCTGAAAAACATCGCCCTTGGTTTTGTGGTTGTCGATTCCATGAAAGGTTCAAACCATGGCAGCTTTGACTTTGACCTTTTCTGGAGACGGGCAGTGACCGCTGGTGTTGCTGCGGAATCGGTGTCAAGACTGATCGGCTCCCAGAGCGATGAGTCTTTCGTGAGCGGACTGCTGCAGGATATCGGCATCGTTGTCATGCATTTCAGCTTCGGAAGTTACGGCGAGTATGTTCTTGACGAAAAGAAGATAACCGGGCTGCCCATGCACGTTGTTGAACAAAATGTTTTTGGCTTTGATCATCAGGAGCTCGGTATGCGGCTTTTTGAAAAATGGGGATTCCCGGAAAGCGTGATCATACCGGTCCAATTCCATCATCATCACCACGATGCTCCCGAAGCATACCAAACCGCGGCAACTATTCTGCACCTGGGAGACAGAATTTCCTCAATATATCATGGCAGAAATAATCCTGAAGCATATCGACTCGTCTGCAAGACGCTCAAACAGAGCTGCGGCGTTGATGAAGAATCAACCAGCCGGATGATCGATTCAGTTGCTGAAAGGTGCAACGACCTTTTTGCCTGCTTCGATATTCGAGCAGCCGACATGAAACCGTATTCACAGATACTTGAGGAGGCAAATGCAGAACTCTTAAAGCTCAACCTCAGCTACGCTCAACTGGCAGCACAGTATCAGCAGGAGAAGGAACGCGCCGAGAAACTGGCGTGCTCATTGAAGGAAGCAAACGAGAAGCTCAAGACGATCGCTTTTCGGGATGGACTCACCGGGGTCTATAACAAGAGTCAGTTTTTCACCGCACTGGAGTATGAGTTCGACCGTGGGGTACGCTATTCACGGCCTTTTTCCCTTCTTATAATTGATATCGACCACTTCAAACAGCTCAACGATCTCTATGGGCATCGTACCGGCGACTTCGTGCTGCAGAAGGTTGCAGCCACACTCACCGAGTCGCTGCGCAGCACTGATGTTGTAGCTCGCTACGGCGGCGATGAATTTTCGGTCATCCTTCCCGAGACCAGCCTCGGCGCGGCAACACAGCTGGCTGAGCGCCTGCGCATGGCCATGGAACACACCCCGGTAATCGTCGACCGGAATCATATTGTGGTAACGATCAGCATCGGAGTATCGGAATATGTTCCGGGAGGAACCGCGAACAGCACCACCCAACTCTTCGATACCGCAGATCAGGCGCTGTATCAGTCCAAAAACGCCGGGCGCAATCAGGTAACGGCGATAGACAGCTCGTCACCGGTGGAATCGAGCGCATGGATTCATCCCCGGGCAGATGCTCCCGAAGAGACAACGAAGACGTAAGCAGATAAAGTCTTTCAAGCC
>JAGOGO010000164.1 GCA_017996625.1 Deltaproteobacteria bacterium
CTGTTCACGAGCGCATTGCTGCTGTAGAAGATGTTGCTGAAGCCCTTTTTGACGAATGGGAAGATGAACTGGATGACTATACTAATCAGAGCCTTCGCCGCAAAAGCGAAGCTCAGCTTCGTGCAACGCGCTCTACATACGAGCAATTGATCAAGGCCATGCATCGAGCAGAATCGAAGATTGAGCCGGTGCTGAAGCCGCTCCGTGATCAGGTGCTGTTTCTCAAGCACAATCTGAATGCGCAGGCGATAGCCTCTCTCAAAGATGAGCTGGTAGTAATCGAGGCGGACGTCGCTTCTTTGATCAGGGACATGGAAGCATCAATCGCCGAGGCCAACCGGTTTATTGAAGCTATGAGCAAAACAGAGAACGGTTAGCTGCACCCCTGACCAGTGGCGTATCGCTGATTGCCGAGGCCGGTGAGCAGTCCGCACTACAATTGGTGTGCATATCACGATCTCGCCGGTTTCCCCACATCTGATACATCCTGGGTGTCAGACACGGGTATGCCCTCACCTTCGCAAGGAATATTCTGCTATGAACAGAGAAGAAACCAACAAGTTCGTGTTGCTGCTGCTGGTTATTTTCGTATCAGCACTTTTTATTTCTATGATCCGGCAGTTTCTGATGGTTATTCTCCTGGCCGGAATTTTCTCAGCGCTGGTTTCACCAGTGTACCAGCGTCTTCTCGCCAGACTCAGAGGCAGAAGTTCGCTGGCTTCGCTGCTCACTGTTGTTCTTGTCATATTCCTCATTCTGCTCCCGCTTGCCGGATTCTTCGGTCTGGTCACTGCCCAGGCAGTCAAAGTAAGCGCCGCAGTCACACCATGGGTGGAGCAGCAGGTTTCTCGACCGGAAGCAGTGTCCCACTTTCTTCGCTCCCTTCCTTTTTACGAAGAAATCGCCCCCTACCGCAATCAGATCATCAGCAGAGCCGGCGAGCTGGTGAGCGGAATCTCGGCCTTTCTGCTCAACCGGGTGGCTTCATTCACCTTCGGCACCCTTAATGCCGTCCTGATGACCTTCATCATGCTTTACACAATGTTTTTCTTCCTTAAAGATGGTGTGCGACTGCTCGAAAAAATTCTCTACTACCTGCCGCTCAAGGATCAGGATGAGCGGCGCATGCTGGACAGGTTCACCTCTGTTGCCCGGGCTACGCTCAAAGGTGTCCTGGTAATCGGTGCCTTGCAAGGCGGGCTGGCCGGCATTGCCTTTGCTGTAGCCGGCATTCCCAGTGCGGCATTCTGGGGAACGGTCATGGCCGTGCTCTCCATTATTCCCCCTATCGGCAGTGCCCTCGTCTGGATACCTGCAGTGATCATCCTGGCGCTTACCGGCGAACTGGCCAAAGCGCTCGGGCTGGCAACCTTTTGTGCTCTCGTAGTAGGCAGCGTAGACAATATCCTAAGACCCATTCTGGTGGGAAAAGATACCCAGATGCACGAGATGATGGTGTTCTTCAGCACCTTAGGCGGCCTTATCCTTTTCGGCATGCCGGGATTTATAATCGGTCCGATTGTAGCTGCGCTCTTGATCACCGTGCTGGAGATCTATGGTGCAGCGTTTCAGAATGTATTGCCACCAGTGGTAAGCGCGCTTCCTGATGATATGGATGAGCACACGGACACATCAACATCCGGATCCGGCACTAACACGAAAGGAGTACCGGTTCGGAATAAGGAGTGACAAATCAATCGCGTCAGCATTCCGAAGGTATAGTATATGGCATCTGCGAATACTGGATTTTTTTCTTTAAATTACAGAGAGAACCGTATTCATCCGCCTTCTGCTTATCAGGTAAGATGCGGGAAGGCTGTCGGAGCCAAAGCTACTATGTTACTATTCCGGTACCCCGCTCCGCTGCTCGTTGAGGTTTCGTGCTTTAGCACGAGCCGAAATCACGCCACAGGCGTGACTCCACTGCTCTATGCTCTTAGCTCCACTGCCCTTTGCTATTTACAGTGTTGAACGCGAGAAGTGGTTTTTGAATTCATCAGCCTAAGCCCCATAACGTCTATGCACATTAAACCTACCAGAAGTTCGAGTCCGATGCCCATCATTCGCTGGTTGGAAACCGGCGAAGAGCGAGAGTATCAAATCAATCCGGGCCAGATGACCATTTACCAAGCTGCATTGCAGGCACTCAATCAGGCCACTGTACCCTATCTTGTAGCAGGAGCTTTTGCGGTTTTTGCCTACACTGGTATCTGGCGTAACACTAAGGATCTGGACATCTTCCTCAAGCCCCATGATCTCAAGGCTGCGTTCACCGCTCTGAAACGCATTGGTTTTTCGACAGAAGTTCGTGACGAGTGCTGGCTGGCAAAAGCTTACCGAAGCACGTTTTTTGTCGATCTAATCTTTGGAGTTAAGAGTAACAGCACCCACATTGACGATGATTGGTTCCATTACAGCCACCCGGTAGAAGTCCTGGGAACAAACACCCGGCTGATTGCTCTGGAAGAGCTGATTGCTTCAAAAGCCTACGTTGTGCATCGTGATCGGTTTGACGGCGCCGACATTCTTCATCTGATACAGGCTGCGAAAGGCAAGCTGGATTGGCAGCGGCTGCTCCTGCGGCTCGAGGATGAAAAAGAGCTGCTGTTGTGGCATCTCCTTCTGTTTGACTTTGTCTATCCCGGCCACGCTGATTATTTGCCTCAGGGTCTCATGGTTTCGCTTTTCGATGAAGTGCGCATTAACTGGGCTCGTCCAGGAAATTCAAGTGCCTTCCGCGGCGTTCTGCTTGACGAACGATCCTTCAGCGCCGATTGTGAACACCTGGGGTATGAAAGCGTGCGCACCACAATGCCGCTGGTGGATCGGGAAGGAAACCGGCTATGAAAGTCGCAGCAATCGGAGATCTCCACTGCACTCCTGGTTCCCGCGGTATGATCCGGAGCCTGCTCGAGGGGGTTGAAGATCATGCAGATATACTTGTCCTGGCCGGCGACCTTACCAACATGGGTCTCGTAGAGGAAATGGAGGTCCTCCTCGACGAACTCAGTCACGTTTCACTGCCCATTGTTGCGGTCATGGGTAACCACGATCACGAAAACGGCAATGTCGAGCTTCTTACTGAAATGATAAGTTCAACCGGAGTGGCCGTGCTCGATAACAGCTCCTGTGTAATCTCCAGTATCGGATTTGTGGGCACCAAAGGATTCTGCGGAGGCTTCGGCGAACGCCGCGTACAGGCATTTGGAGAATCTGCGATTAAAGCATTTATTCAGACGAGTGTGGACGAGACGGTCCATCTGGAAAGTGCAATCAAGAAAAGTGCCTCGCAGCCGTGTATTGCTGTTCTCCATTACGCTCCAATATCGCAGACGCTCGAGGGAGAATCCCTCGAACTCTATCCATTCCTGGGAACTTCACTGCTGGCTGCCGCTCTTGATCGCCATCCTGTCAAGTTCGTCGTTCATGGCCATGCTCACCACGGCTATCCTCAGGGATTCACGTCAAAGAACATCCCCGTTTACAATGTTGCCCGTTTTGTGCTTACCCGTTTTCAGAACACCGCCTATCGTATTTTTGAGGTTTGATGCAATAAGGACCTTAACAGAGAAAGCTCGTACCAAGAGTGTAGCGCAGCAGGGAAAGACACAATCCCCGCAGGCCGAGAATTGCGTTGACGAAGGGCTGGCACGCCAATATAATGTACTTTTTTGGCCACACTCATCCGGAGAGTTTTATGGACTTTTTTCAGTGCCTCACCGAACGTGCAAGCTGCCGTGCATTTCTTCCCCAGGAGGTAAGCCGGAACGTCCTTGAAAAGATTATTACCTCTGCCAATCAGAGTCCTTCCTACATGAACAGCCAGCCGTGGGAAGTCTTGGCAGTCGGCGGCAAGACCAGGGAACGCCTGGTGCACAAGCTTCTTGAAAAAGCAGCGAATCAGGCAGAACCCGAACCTGATCTCCCTTTTCCGGTTCAGTGGCCTGAGACTACCGGCCGCCGAGCAACCGACCATCGCATGCGACGATGGCGAGCACTAGGGATCGATTCTGAAGACCAGAGCCGGATTCGCGATCAGTTCCTCGCGAACTTTCGATTTTATGATGCACCCTGGGTGCTGTTTGTGGGGGTCGAGAGGACCTTGACGTCCTGGCCGATCTTCGATCTTGGATCATTCGTCCATGCCCTTCTGCTCTCCGCCCACGCTGAAGGGCTTGGTGCCTGTCCTCAAGCAGCTCCCTTGTCATATCCCGACGTCATTCGAACCGAGCTGGGCATCTCGGACCGGCTGTTGCTGGTTCTGGCGATTCCTCTGGGATATCCTGATTGGGAAGCTCCAGCGAACAGCTATCGTTCTTCCCGCAAAGAGCTTTCTGAATATGTACGGTTCTTCGAAGACTAAGACATATTACGTGTTCACCGTTTTCCGTTCACCGTTCACCGACGGAATAGAGGGATGGTGGATTGGCTGAATGGATTATTGGTGGAATAGTGCAATGGATAAATGGTTCTTGGTTTAGGGACAGCCAACGAGAAAATCCAGTATTCCATTCCCCACTTTTCCATTTACCAATTTTCCATTTTCCACATTGTCGGTGAACGGACAACAGTGAACGGTTAACGACGATCAGTGTCGCTCGCACACATGCGGATCTGCCAGCACTCCGGCTTCTTGTGATGCCGATGGAGGATAGACGCGGTATTTGTTTATGAGGTGGTGCGGATAATAGCTTTCTTTTGCCTGCCGTAACCCGGCTATGCCCAGATCCTGCTCACGGTTTTCATACTCAAATCCTCTGATGCTGTGCAGAGCAAACCAGTGATTGATGAGCTGGCTTAGGCCCTGAACCTCAGGCATAGCCTTCTCAAAATGACAAACCGCCGTATCCGGATTAAGCTGTTCTCCAATGCTGAAAGCCTGAATGATGCCATCAACGCGGATAGCGCCGCCAATCAGATCGAGTACCTGATACTGATCAAACATCTCCTGAATCGCTTCGTACTCTCCACACAAACCCGGGTCAAGACCGCACCGGCGCACTGAGCACCAGCGATCCTGGAATTCCCGGCATTCCTGAATGAGTGCGGGGGTGATTGCTTCATAGCCGCAGGTGTGCTGACTGAGACACTGCTTGACCAAGTTGCGCTTTTTGTGGTACCGACGGCCGGACAATTCTGCCAGATCCGATACCCGATAAACATAGTCAAAATTGTCCCGATCTTCAGCGATACACAGCCCGATTTCCCGCGCAGCCTCGGCAGTAGTCTGCGGAACGCGTTCGAGTCTGGTCCCTTCAGGGCCGAGTGCGGTCAGCACTGTTGCGAGCGGCGTCGGACCGGCCGGCGGGCCGAACAGTATCCGGGAGTCAGCTTCTTGATCGTGCGGCACACTCAAAAAGATCAGGCAGTCCTCGACATATCCCATCCAAATCGGACGCGCCCCACGCCATACAAAAAGATTAGTGAACGTGAGCTCTGACACGTCCGGAGGATATCGGCGCAGGTAGTCCATAACCAACGGGCGATCATCGAGTGTCAGGGGCTTGAACCTATCCATAAGAGCTCCA
>JAGOGO010000165.1 GCA_017996625.1 Deltaproteobacteria bacterium
AGCATTAATCGAGGCAGTCGAAATGGCGACTAAACGCTCGCAGGAGCTGGCTCAGATGCTCAACCGTTCCTGACCGGAATGCGATTTTTCTTCATCTTGCGCCACAAGGTACTACGGTGAACTCCCAGCTCTTCGGCGGCCCGCTTGATGTTTCCTCCATACTGTTTCAGTGTTTCCTCGATCAGCTCTTTTTCGTAGTTTGATACCAGCTCAAGTTTTTTTCCTTTAACCGTGCGGTCGGAAAAACGGTCGATAAGATAATCGGGAAGATTTTTCGGTGTAATGTAACTCTCCCGGCAGAGCACGAAGGCGTGCTCAATGATATTTTCCAGCTCCCGGACATTGCCCGGATAACCATGGTTCAGCAGAATTTTCATTGCCGAAGAGGTAATGCCGTTAATGCCTGCTTCAACAGTATGGTTGAACACATCAATAAAGTGCTCTACCAGCAGCGGAATATCTTCTTTTCGTTCCCTGAGCGGCGGAATATAAATGGGCACGACATTCAGGCGATAGTAGAGATCTTCCCGGAACATTCCATTCTGCACCATGGCCCCGAGATCTCGATTGGTAGCAACGATGACGCGCACATTTGCCTTCTCGGTCTCAATGCCGCCGAGCGGTTCGTATTCTTTCTGCTCCAACACGCGCAAGAGCTTCACCTGAATGCTCTTTGCCACTTCGCCGATTTCATCCATGAAGAGCGTTCCACCTTCCGCAAGCCGAAAACGACCGGGCTTGTCCCGCTTGGCATCGGTAAAGGCGCCCCGCTTGTATCCGAAGAGCTCTGATTCGAGCAGTGTCTCGGGAAGTGCTCCGCAGTTCACCTTGACAAAGGGCTTCTCGCGCCGAGGACTGAGGTCGTGCAGCGCATTGGCGAAAAGCTCTTTGCCGGTGCCGCTCTCGCCATGGAGCAGAACGGTGGCGCTGCTCGTGGCAATGTCCGGCAGGTTCTGAATGACTTCAAGGATTTTCTTGTTCTTGCTGATGATGTTATTGTAGGTGTATTTGGTGCGGATTTCCCGGCGCAGTGAATTGATGAAGGTAAGATCGCGGAAGCTTTCCATGCCTCCGATGATTTTACCATTGCGATCTCGCACGACTGATGTGGTGAGGGTAACCGGTAAAGAATGGTCCTTCTTGTTGAGAATGGAAATCTCCATATTGACGATATCCCGGCCTGTACTCATGGTTTCTCTCAAAGCACACTGACCATCGCAGATATTGGAGCGGACGACTTCGTGACAGGGCTTTCCGACGGTTTCTTCCATCTTGAAGCCGGTGAGTTTTTCCAAAGCGCCGTTGAAGAATACTATGCGGAAATCCTTATCCACAATAAAAAAAGGAATAGCTAACCCTCTCAGGATGCTATTGATGTATTCGGGATTCTGTACTGGGCTCATCGACGATGACCTCCGGCGTATGAGTTGCGTTCCAGAGTATAGAGCTACGACAGGGCTTTCTCCAGATGCATACGTAATCCAACGTCTGGGCTGACGAGATCAAAATGACTAATCATGAGCTGTCAGCGCGAGGAACAGCCGTTCTGAGCAGGAGGGACAAGGGGTCATGGAGTCACGTACTTCCTCAAGTGAACGCCCGTAATCAGGACTAGGTACCACATTCGGGAAAGCTGCAGGCTGTACAAGGTTTCAAGAATAGCAAACTCGTCGTCGATCTGCAACAGTTTCTTGTTTCAAAAATGAGACGAATTCAATTTTTCGGTGAAGTGATCAGGAAACCTTTGGAGATGAAAGAGGGAACTATTTCAGCGCAAAGCTGATGCCGGACTTCTGCTTGCGCCGCGCCCGGCCGAGGAGAAATCCCACCAGCCAGGAAGAGATAGTGACCAATGATCCGGCGATAAACCATTTGACGTTGCGGACGTCTTTGAGAACCTGGTTTTCCACGGTCAATTCGTGATTGTGTGCTGTGAGCTTCTGAGAAACGGCCAGCGCCTGCTGATGCTCTTCTTTCATACGGAGGAAGTCGTCTGCTGCTTCCTGAATAGCCTGATATTCTTTCTCCCGAGCAGTCAGCGTTTTTTTGACCTGCTCGTATTCAGCACGAAGCGTTTTGTTTTCTGCCTCCAGCGCGGAGATACGCTCTTTGTCATTCTTGCTTTGAGCAGTGCGTTTTTCCGCGGTGGTCAAGCTGGGTGGCTTTTGAGCCAGAAGCTGCTTCTGAGTCCATCCTTCTTTATCGCCAGCAAAGCGTATACGGACCCACTCGCCGGCATCTTCCAACACCTGAACAATGTCTCCGGCTTCCAGCGTTGCGATAACCGGATGATCATTCGTTGGTCCGGTTCGTACGAAAAGAGAGATACTGTCAGTCATGTACATGGTTTGGCCGCAGCAGATGCTGCACCAGAGCGCAACCGCTGCCACGGCAGCGGCCAGGCTTTTTCCTGGTATGCTCCAGGACTTTGCCTGGCGCGTGCGACTTCGGCGGCCCGGGAAGGACTCGGATTCCGATGATGGACAATACGAATACATAGTACTAACTCGTTGCCAGGTATTACCTCTCGAAAAAACTGTTCAAGCTGTTCAATCCGTTTGAACGGTTGAAACGGCTGAAACAGTTTGAACTGTCAGTTCGTCTGCTACGTTCCCATTTCCCAGGAGGTAAGATACCGCTGCTGTTCCTCGGTGAGCGTATCGATGCTGATGCCCATGCTTTTCAGCTTGAGCCGGGCAATTTCCCGATCGATATCCTTTGGTACGGGATATACCGTCGGCTTAAGACTTTGTGCGTTCTTGCTGACGTACTCAGCGGATAAGGCCTGATTAGCGAAACTCATGTCCATGACGCTGGAAGGATGTCCCTCAGCAGCAGCCAGATTGATCAGCCGGCCCTCGCCAAGAAGATTTACCTTCTTGCCAGATGGAAGCGTGTATTCGTCGATAAACTCACGTGTTCTGCGTTTGCTCACTGCCAGTTTTTCAAGTCCGCCGATGATGCTTCCCTGATCATTGCAGCGGGCGATTTCGATCTCCACGTTGAAGTGACCTGAGTTGCAGACGATAACGCCGTCTTTCATGGCAGTCATGTGTTCAGTGCGAATAACATGGATATCACCGGTGACGGTGCAGAAGATATCGCCAATCGGAGCAGCCTCAGCCATGGGCATGACGCGATATCCATCCATGGCAGCTTCCAGAGCACGCAGGGGATCCACCTCGGTGATGATGACATTGGCGCCCATGCCTTTTGCCCGCAGTGCGACTCCGCGGCCGCACCATCCGTAGCCGCAGACCACAAAGACGCTACCCGCGAGAAGCCGGTTGGTAGCCCGGATAATGCCATCAATTGTGCTTTGCCCGGTGCCGTACCGGTTATCAAAGAAGTGCTTGGTATCCGCATCATTGACAGCAATCAAGGGGAATTTGAGCACGCCCTTTTCCGCCATGCTGCGGAGGCGGATAATACCGGTAGTGGTTTCTTCGGTGCCGCCCATAACCGTACCAATGAGTTCTGTACGCTCGGCATGAACTGTAGAAACGAGATCAGCGCCGTCATCCATCGTGATGGCCGGCTTCTGGTCGAGCACTGCATGAATATGGTTATAGTAGCGCTTGTTGTCTTCTCCCTTGACCGCAAAAACCGGAATACCGTGATTCTTGACGAGCGCAGAAGCTACGTCATCCTGGGTGCTGAGCGGATTGGACGCACACAGCATAACCTCTGCCCCGCCTGCTTTAAGGGTCCGCGCCAAGCCAGCGGTTTCGGTTGTAATATGGAGGCAGGCAGAAAGCCGCAGGCCCTTGAGAGGCTTTTCCTTCTCAAACCGCTCGCGAATAAGATTAAGCACCGGCATGCTTTGCAGAGCCCATTCAATGCGAAGCTCGCCCTTATCGGCCAAACTGAGATCCTTGACATCATAGTCCATGGTCTGCTCCTCACAATCCAGCTTCACTTTTAAGTTGTTCTACCATATCTGTTTTCTCCCAGGTGAATTCCGGCTCAGTACGGCCGAAATGTCCGTAGGCCGCAGTCTTCTTATAGATTGGACGAAGCAGATCAAGGTGTTTGATCATAGCCTTGGGCCTGAGAGGAAACACTTTGCGAATAATCTGCGCGATTCGATCAGGAGAGATCCGGCTGGTGCCGAAGCTGTTGATCATCACCGATACAGGCTCCGCCACTCCGATTGCATAGGCAACCTGGACTTCACATTTTCGCGCCAGACCTGCAGCAACAATGTTCTTGGCAACATAGCGAGCCATATAGGATGCTGATCGATCCACCTTCGAGGGATCTTTACCGGAAAAAGCACCGCCGCCGTGGCTTCCCTGACCGCCGTAGGTATCGCAAATGATCTTTCTTCCGGTAAGACCGCAGTCGCCCTGGGGACCTCCGATCACGAAGCGTCCGGTAGCATTAATATAATATTTGACATCGGAAGCAAGCAGCTCGGGAGGGATTATTTTCTTCACGACTTCCTCAATGATTGCTTCACGGAGAACGGCACTGCTCACGTCCGGAGAATGCTGTGAAGCAACAACGATTGTACGGACTGCTACAGGCCGGTCTTCATCATATTCAACTGTAACTTGTGACTTTCCATCAGGCCGAAGAAAACCAAGAGTACCGTTCTTACGCACCTCGGCAAGCCGCCTGGTTATCTTGTGAGCAAAGTAGATCGGCATGGGCATAAGTGCTTCGGTATCATCAGAGGCAAACCCGAACATCAATCCCTGGTCACCGGCTCCCTGTTCATGGTCGTCACTTTCATTTACGCCCATGGCGATATCCGGTGATTGCTGATCAATGGACGTAATCACTGCGCAGGTTTCCCAGTCAAATCCCATTGCTGAATCGGTATATCCGATTTCTTTGATCGTCTTACGGACCATCATAGGCATATCGACATAGCAGTCGGTGGTGATTTCGCCCGCAATGAGTGCAAGTCCGGTAGTGACGAGGGTTTCACACGCTACCCGTGCTTTCCGGTCCTGGGCGATGATCGCATCCAGAATAGAATCGGAAATCTGGTCAGCTATCTTGTCAGGATGACCTTCGGTAACAGATTCAGAGGTAAAAAGATAGTTGGTCATTGACATAGGGGGTCTCCTTCAAAATAGGTAGAAAACTAAAAGGCTTACTGTATGATGAATTGTGATCGATGTCAAGCAATAACAGCGCCCTGGTGGGGCGCCGGAATTGCGCGTTGGGCATTTCCACTTGCATCCGCGGGCGACATGAACTGAGGGCAAAAGAGCAATGTCCCACGACAAGCTTCTTTGATTCCTGTTCAAAGTATTGCGTATCGTATCACGGAGGTAGCAGTGAATCGTTATCCTTCGGCAACAAAATACGTTCTTTCGAGTTGACTTTTATCGAGAAGTCGGATAAATTCTGAGAATTATTTTTTTTGAGCCGGATTAATCATCGGCGACGAATACTCTGAATATCAATTTCACAAGGCAAGTGCGGTACAACTATGGGAAGTGTAATTAAAAAGCGTCGAAAGAAGATGCGCAAGCACAAGCATAGAAAACTCCTGGCCCGGACACGGC
>JAGOGO010000028.1 GCA_017996625.1 Deltaproteobacteria bacterium
TCGTACCTGTGCAGCGGGCACGACGCTCGAAACAGATTTCTGTCTTCTTATCTGGAGTGACTGTTCGGTTCAGTGGCTATGAACCAGCAGCAGAGAGCCTCTAGTCGATTCTTTCCGCTCAACGGGTCGACAAGACCAGGTCCCGTCTCCTATCAGCTCAATAACCTCAGCATAATGTTCCCGGTCATCCGAGCTCTCTTCAAAGGTTACATAGGTTATGGATCGCTCATCGAGGAGAGTCAGAACCTCATGAAGCTGCTCGGAGCTGAACACAGTGCTCGGTCGGTCCAGAAATGCAAAGGCTGGAGCTGCAATCAGCAGACGAGCAATCACCAGCAGCTGCTGATCAGTGAGCGGAAGCGTGTTTTCCCAGTACTCCCGCTTATCGAGGCCTCCCGCGCCGGCAACGAGTGTATCGATCTTCAGAAGGCGCAGCGTTTCCATAATGCGCTCTTCCGGAATTTCAATCTCCTCGAGATTGCATTCGCTGAGACGGGTTTTTTCCGGCCAGGGTTTCATGAGCAGCTCACGGAGCGTACCAGGAGGCAGGAACGGCATTTCCGATATGAAAAGAATTTGATTAAGCTTCGGTCGGATGATGCGACCGCTATCGGGCTTCCAGAGTCCGGCGGTAGCACGAAATAGAGATGTTCGTGCTGTCTTGTCTTTGCCGAGCACGAGCAAGTGGTTGCCGGGAGCGATGGTGTGCGAGAGTTCATTGATCAGCGTACGACCGCTGCGCGGAGAGCACAGAACAAGATTGTCATAGATTACTCTGCTCTCATCCGTCAACGAGCCATTGATCGAAAGCTCAGCTGCCTTTTCTCGATCGGAAGCCTCCACGAACGATACCAGCCGTGCAAGTACTGCGGCATAGGATGAAATCGACTGGAATTGAGTGACGATCAACGAGAAAGCGCCCAGCAGCTGTGTGAACGCCATCGCCGATTGGGTGACCACACCGAATTCCACCTTGCCTTCGATAAAGAGCGGAGCTACGATCAAGGCGGGGATGATCTGAATCATCCAGTTATAACCGGTAGTGAAGAAATTCACGTTTCGGTTGATACTGATGATGTGGCGAAAATTAGCTACCAAATTGGAAAGATTCTTCAGGCTCAACTGGATGAGATGTCCTTCTCGTCGCGACAGAGCTACTGACTCGGCATTGGCCCTGAGATAGGTAAGCGACGAGCGGAAATTGGCTTCTTTGTCGAGCTGGTCGTAATTCAGTCGGACCAACGGCTTACCAAAGATCAAGGTCAGATAGGTTCCTGCGGCAGCGTAGAGGACGGAAACCCCAAACAGCAGTGGGCTGATTGACCATAGTACTCCGGAGAAGGCGAGCACCGTAAAGCTGCCGTTGAGCAGCATGAGCAGGAATGAAATGGTGGTGACGGCATAGGTACGAATATCATCAGCAATACGCTGATCGGGGTTCCCGATTTCTCCCTTGATTTTTAGACGGTAGTAAACCCGATGGTTCCCATAGCTGATGATTGAGCGCCGAGCCGCCCACTCCCGCCAGAGCAATCCCAGATGTTCTTCGGTATAGCGGTAGAAAACCGCAACAACAGTGGAAAGGGCGAAAACGCTGATGTAAAAAAGAGCCTGCAGGAGAAATTCGGCGTGGTTACGATCAGCGATAGCGGTCATGAAATTACGGCCGACAAAGCTGTTAACAACATTCAGGCCGTTAATGCCCAGAGAGAATCCAATCAGCAGCAGAAAGAGCGCCTTGGCTTTTCTCCCTGCCCATGTGGATGACGTAAAGAGCCGTACGTTGGCTACAAAACGGCCCCATGTCTCCCGGTCAATGGGAAAGCGATCTGATGTCATGCGGGGTTTCAGTTCAATAGAAGCCTGGGACGTTACTCTTTGTGAAATTCAACAGGCGGCAACACGGATGATTCACTACCTGTCGGCTGCGATTCGAATTGTGAGGGTATTGCAAGGAGAAGAATGGTGACTGCGTAAACACGACTTTCTCCGAGTGAGGAGAAAACAGATCTGGCTGAATCATGATCAAGCCAGAAGAACATACTGCATGTACCCGGTATCAGGGCAACACCCCTCTTATAGTAAAAGAATACTATAAAGAAATTTTCCTGTCAAAAGAAGGAGATAAACAGACACTGGGAAATTTCTGCAGCGTGAAAACATGATTTTTCGCCTTCACACTGCTGGAGTCAGCTACGCTCCTGGAATAGTTCACACTTGTCAAAACAGATAATGAAGGACTGACGCAGGGTGCTCACCTGCACTGTCATCCTGGGTCCCGCGTCTCAGCCGAGCTGCAGGACGAAGGATCTCGGGCAAAATTATTATCAGGAGATTCTTCAGTCGTTCCGCCTCAGGCGGAACTTCCTCAGAATGACACCTTCTTATGGGTCAATCCAAATCGACAAAACCTCCCGAGGCCACGGAACTACCTCAATTTTCTCCTTCCATACTGCTGCTTCCACATATTTCGGACAGCAGTGGAAATATTTCCGAAATCACCCGGACCTTCAGTCTGAGAGGTAGTACTCCACTGTTGACACGACTCGCACTCTCTTCATGTATGGTGTACTACTGTCTCGATCGGTTATGGTGAATTGGCCCTGACTGGCTGTCTTGATTTTTCCGAGCGTGCTATTCGAGTCCTTGGCAAATTTTTCCGCTACCTCACGAGCATTCTTCGTGGCCTCTTCGATCATCGCCGGCTTGATATCGTTGAGCTTGGAAAAGAGAAATTCCGGCCGGGTATCGAAATCCTGCCCGGTAATCGCAATGCCGCGTTTGCCGAGCTCTACCACGTTGATCATGGTTTTTCGTACTAATAATACATTTCCGGTATAAACTGTAATGGTCGAGGCCGCCGAGTATCTGAAGGGAAGGTTGGCGGCATCGGTAAAACCCTGCGCTTGCCGGTCAATGACAGTGGGGACGGATACTGAGACCTCGGTTTCAGTGAATCCGCTTTCCTTCAAGAAGCCAACGACCAGAAGATTCTTGCTCTGAATAGTCGAGAAGAGCTGGTTCACATCGTTGCCAGCCTCGCTGAATTTGATCGGCCAGATTGCAATATCGGCTGCTACATCCCGTTCGGAGAGTCCCTTTACGGTGACAGTTCTCTCCAGGGATTTCATAGTAAGAAGACCGGTGGAGAGAAAATAACCCAGCACAACCAGACCGGCACAGAGCAACGCACCGAGAATAAATGCACTGACAGTGTTTTTTGATTCCATGCCTGCTTATCCTTTCTTTACATGCCAAAGAAGCGGGCAACCTGCACGCGAGCTGCGTGGATGGTGATAGCGACAGTAACAGCTTGCGCTGTCCGTGTCAACATCACGACCGAAGTAGCCGCCTCGCTGTAACGCTCTTCACGCTTCCCCTTTATCTCAGCAAAACGCAATCAGATTAGAATGGAGATGCAGCCTGTAGAAATGATTCTCACATCCTCTCCGGTTGATTTTACCATGAAGCATGATACAATGGGCCGGTTATAAATTCTTATCTAAAAACAGAGGCGTGAAATCATGCACCTCATTTCGGGGAAAGGTGAGTGCGTATGAAGCGAATCATTGTTGGAATGTCCGGCGCGAGTGGCCCGCACTATGGTATCCGGTTGCTGGAAGTACTCAAAGAGCACAAGAACGTTCAGACCCATCTCATCATCAGCGAAGCAGCAAAGACCAACATTTCTCTCGAAACCACCTGGAAGATTGAAGACGTCGAAGCACTGGCTGACTATGTTTACGCCAACGACGACTTAGCTGCCCGGGTTGCGAGCGGTTCGTTTCTTTCTGATGGAATGGTTATTGCGCCGTGCAGCGTCAAGACTCTCTCAGGTTTGGCTCACTCCTATAATGCAAACCTGCTTATTCGTGCTGGCGATGTCATTTTGAAAGAGCGACGCAGACTGGTGCTCGTATTTCGCGAGACGCCGCTGCACGTCGGCCATCTCCGGCTTCTGACACAGGTTTCCGAGATCGGTGCAGTGATTATGCCTCCTGTTCCTGCCTTTTACCATCACCCGAAGACCATTCAGGACCTTGTCGATCAGACGATCGGCAAGGTGCTTGATCAGTTTGGAATCGAAAGCGAGCTGTTCCAACGATGGGAGGGTGCCGGCTGCTGAAAGAAATGTTACCGAGAGGTTCCAGGGGAAATGCTGACAGCCAACGAACGGGAACGATATGATAGACAAATTATGATCCCGGAGATTACCGAGGCTGGCCAGGAAAAACTGAAAGCGGCTCGGGTCATGATCGCCGGTGCTGGTGGCTTGGGGTCGCCGATCGCTTTATACTTAGCAGCTGCAGGGATCGGCAGGCTTCGTCTAGTGGATCACGATCAGGTGACACTCAGCAACCTTAACCGCCAGGTGCTTCACTGGAGTGATGATGTCGGTCGAAAAAAGGTTGATTCTGCCGGTGAAAAGCTGCGATGCCTCAATCCCGACATAATCGTCGAGTCGATCCATGCGACTGTTGCTGAAAGCACAATCGACGGTATGCTTCAGGACATCGATGTGCTGGTTGACGCTATGGACAACATACCTTCCCGATTTGTACTCAACAAGGCGGCTATCGATCATCGGATTCCTTTTGTACATGGTGCAGTCGCAGGCTTTGAAGGCCGGGCGATGACTGTGCTTCCTGGAAAAACCGCTTGTCTTCGCTGCATCACGCGCGGTCCGGTTCAGCCGGAAACGTATCCGGTCATCGGGGTAGCTCCAGCGATGATTGGAGTTATCGAAGCTACTGAGGTCATCAAGTATCTCCTGAATCTCGGAGGCCTGTTGACGAATTGCATGCTGCGGTATGATGGTATGACCAATGACTTTCTGAAACTTACGGTAAAACGAAATCCACAGTGCGAGGATTGCGCTCAGGTGTACGGAAAGGAATAGCAGCGTGAGCGTGCAGCTGAATATTCATAAGACACACCGTCGGTATACGGATGGTAAAGATATTGTCGAGGTTGAAGGGAAGACCGTGGGCGAATGCCTGAGTGTTCTGATAGAAAAATATCCGGGCATGCAGAATGTTCTTTTTAACAGCAAGGGAGAACTGCTCAACATTGTGGAAGTGTATGTGAATGGTGAAAGCGCATACCCTAATGAGCTAGCCAGGACCGTGCGTGACGGGGATGTGATCTATTTGGTGTTTTTTCTGGCGGGGGGATAGGGATCAGACAAAGACATTTACCCCATACGGCGGATAGACCGCAGAGGGCGTTTCCGCGGCGAACTGGTATCCTCAAGCATTACCGGTGGTCTTCATCCAGATTTTCTCTACGATATTCTGGAATTCCCGCTGTGGAGTTTGGCTGGATTCCAGCGGTATCCTGGCAATTGCCGTGTTGGACAATCCGCCGGTAGTAAAATACTCGGGCAACCCTGCTTTCATGAGGTCTGTTCCGCGCGGGCTGCGGATTCTCAAACCCAAACAACGCCGGCCGCGTACATCTTTTACGACCTGACCAACGATAATGGGCTTTCCCGACCAATCATCGCGCCGAGTGACGTATTCCGAGATCCAATGGTAGAGATCCAGTTCGTTGTCTTCATTTCCAACGATGGGCGTTGGTGAAGCCACTTCATCCTGGGTGAAAAAGTGGCTGGCAAACGCCTGCCCGCGATTTTCCAACACTATTCGATCTACTAGCACCAGCACCCGCTCTTTGAGAATGCGATAGACCGCCATGAAACGTTCCCAAACCTCGTGCGTCTCGAGCTGGTCAGGACGCTCTACCGCCAATAATGCCTTGACAGATTGTGAGTAACCGTTCGCGCGGGTGATTATCCGCACGGCCCGGGCTGCCTCCAGCGTACGATCATAATTGAAGCGGCTATAAAATAACCGCCGTTCGCTATCAGTTTCGTTGGCGGTATCCAGACAGCAGCCGACGGCCGCCTGCCAGGCGATTTGATTTAAAACCTTTTCATCGTTAATGAGCAGGGTAGCCATTTCCTTCAGGATCATCGCGGTGGGAAATTGGTCGGTGGGCAGAGTGGATTTCAGGGTCTGAGGGGAGATAAGCAGAATACCTAAAACCGCTGGTTTGTGTTTGTTTCCAGCGGCAGCCTCCGTCGCGGCGAATAGCTCCTGTTTAAGCAAATGTACGGGCAGATCGTGATTGTTGACTAGCGTCACTTGGCACAGGTCCGCCACACGGGTAATATGGGTTCGTCCCGGTTCGTCAACGGGAAACGCACGGTCCAACGCAAAAACGTGTCTTATCGGTGTACCTGTATCCCACGATTGCTGTATGAGGTCCGGCACGACCGGTGAGCGGAACGACTCGTTCAAATGAATGATCGGCTCTCCCACACGAGGATTCCTGTAGGTGATCATGCGATGCATGATCGCTGCCGAGGCTACCCCATCTTCATCATTGTCGGAAAGGATTAATACGCTTTCGCCCGGCCGGACGCTCCGGATTCGTGCCGCGAGTTGCGAAGATTGAGTTTCCAGGCGCTCGCGGTAGATGGCCAGACCATGCATACGCTGCAGGGCCAAGATGTCGGAGGCAGTAGCAAAATCCACGTCATAACGTCGCGTCATGTCCCAGACTGCCGTACAACTGCGTTCAATCTGCTGGTATAAATTATCTTCCTCCAGGCGGCGATCCCATACCTGCCCCAGGCTGTTTTGGAGCATTTCTGACAGAGACACCAATAATCCGCCGGAACTGGCTAGGTTGTCTGGGATGACCCCAATGCCACGCTCCTTGAGGATTCTTTTCGCCTCTCCTGATACAGTAGCACCTGTCAATTCGCAAACCACCTTAACATGAAGTTCGCGTGCATTATCCTTGTGGATGGACGCGGGAATAGCGCTGAGCACCAGGATATCAGCGGGAAGCTTTTTGAGATGTGCAGGATCCGGATGATAAGTCAATGCAGAGCGTTCCTTTAAAGACAACACACGGATAATCGGACTATCCAGAAGGGTATCGAACCGCTTGCCGGAGTTTTTGTGGTTGATGATCGCAGCCAATTCCTGCCGGGAAAAACCTCCCTGGCTGGTAATTGCTCCCCGGCTGTCGCTCACGGCCACAATCGTGGCTCCATTTTGCACCATGAGGTTGGCTACATTCTTCCCGGCGTTGCCCAATCCTTCAATGGCCACCGTCATGCCTTCCAAAGGCTTCGTTTTCCCGGTCAGCTTTTTGAAAATGATTTCGATCGCCATCACGGCCCCCTGTGCCATCGCTTCCGGTCTCAGTTCGGAGCCGCAAATCTCTATGGCCTTGCGGGTCACCACGCCGAGTTTTGGGGTAGCACACTCGTAGGCCAGGGGTAATGTAAAAAAAACGATTCGTTGAACGGTCGGTATTACCTCTCCGGTAGCCGTGCTTGCCTGAATAGCGCGCTCCAGCACTTCCACCCGGGCTTGCTGATAGATAGTGGGTACGTCTTTTACCACCCTGTCCCTGGCTTCGCACAGGAGGCTTACCACGCTCCAAAACATTTCTTTGAGGTCCTCCCGGCTGATGCCGGGTGACGGCATAAGCGCTGATAGGGCTTGTTGCTCTTCTGATGAAAGCAGAATATAACGGTCGAACCAGCCGACCGGCATCGCTTGTCCGGGCGACCTCAGGTGGGCCAGTGCACGTTCCATCATAATCCACTGGTTATCCAAAAGCGTCGTCAGGTAAAGCGAGAGCACAGCGGGATCGCCGCATTCATCCAGACAGCGTGTGGACAGAGCTACCGAAAGCGCTCGTAATATAGGCTCTCGATGATGATAGAGCTGGTTTTCCTTGTGATGGCGCTCCCCGGTCCCGAACAGCAATTCCATTAATGCCCGGTATTGCGCGGGCGTCGGCGATCCCTGACCGGGAAGGGTATGGAGAATATCTCGGAGTTGATCCCGCGACTCGGGCAGCATGATTTCATGCTCCATCTGCATTTTAGCGGCTGCCCGAGCTAAGGCACCCGCAGTTGGCGAGTAATTGTCACGCTCCAATATTTCCCGCAGCCGGGCGGTCATACCCTCATCTCCGATGATAATCTCGGGATCCTCGGAAAGCAGCGCCCGGAGATGCCCTTCCACCACATTGGTGGCAAGCTGCAGACCGAGCTGTGCGGTTAGGGTAGTATTGGTTTCGGCAGCATGAACGATTTTGTCACAAGCGATTCGCTTGGCTCGCGTGAGCATTGCGGCAGCGCTGTTCATCATCTGTTCAAGCGTTTCCTTGTCTTCCCGTGCGTTCGCCTCTCCCCCCTTGAGCGGTGATTTCAGCCGGTAACGCCCACTGGTCTCATCAAATTCTCGTATTGCGCACAATATCAATCCTTCGCTGCCGGCGAAGGGCGCACCCGTTGCCTGGCTTTTCAGACTCATGCTCAGGCTTTCACCGGTCATGAACTCGCGCATGGCCTGCTTGACCAGCGCCTCCGCTTCGGCCGCGTTATTCCAGCGGGTTTGTCCGGGCGGATGAATCACTTCCACCACGCCGGGTTCCGCTTCTTGAAAGGGATCTCCCTTGCCCAAAAGATCATGCGGGAAAATCAGTTTTAACGCTCCCTTGCCTACTCGGCTTTGGATCAAATGATGAGTTTCAACCAAGATGAAGCTGGGTTTGCCTCCGCCACCGGGCTGATCTGTTTCGCCCTCATACGTGCTGTAATAGCTAAAAATGCGAAACAAATCATTCCGTGTCAGACGCAAATGACGAGCCGCCACCCGGATCCGCTCCGCGATCAACTCCAACAACTCATTGCCCGGTGTTATGTCGCCCGTGATCGTGCGAAATGCCAGAAGATCGTTCCACTGGCGTTCAGCGGGCGCACTCACGACGCGTGATATGGTTTCTTGCTCGTCAGCAAACGGTTCCGCTTTAGGTTTCATTAGGAAAATTCCTCGTGGACGGGAAATTCAAAGTAAGATAGGTGCGCAGCAACGGAGGGTTGTCCATTCGGGAGCGGGTTGCTTAATGTTAAAATATGCTCGCTGTTTTTGTCTTAGTAGTATATTAAATTAGCACCGAGAGAGATTTTTGATAGCGGGACTTTTACTCCTTCGCCACCCTCAGAGGCCGGGCCGGGTCAGTGATAGCATTTATTTTTACTGCATAAGAGGATTTCTGTGCGATGTCTTCATCGGTAACGATATGTACATCAAGAAGTCCCTTTGAAGCATAACCTGTCTTGAGATAATTTATCTCTGCCAGGGAAATGCTCCATCCCTCGAGCCACTGCAGCAAATCCTTGCGCTGATTCTCGGTGCCGTTGAAATGTATAAGCAGATCAATATCACTCCCGGGACCGCACGTGCCGCTGATCGTGCTTCCGAACAGGTAGACACCCTTGACACCAAAACGGGAAAGATCGATTCGATCGGCAATACGTTCAGCCATGTAAGAGCGCCAGCGGCAGAAACCGTCATCGAAGTGGTCTTCGACATTCCTTTGATTGGTCCGGCTTGAAATAATGCCGTCAGGGGCAAGCGACACCTGCTTCGAATGGGGTGCAATGTATCCAAGGGCCTCTTCCAGCTCCGCGTTCATAACCATTCTCAGTACCTTTCCACCAGTCGTGTCGGCTACGTTAATAACCCTCACCACATCATCAAGGTGTTTGAATTCCGGTAGCATCTCCGAAAAAACGCTTCTCGCTTCCGTGAAGAACCTTTTGTTGAATAGAATCCCCTCATCGTCCGGATAGAGGGGAAGATAACGAATATTCGTCTCCACAAGATCCTGGAAGAAATGGGTTCCGAAGGATAGCTCAGGAACGAAATTCGACTTCATGCGGGCAATTTCGATGAGAGCAGCAGTATTGCTTATGTCGGAATAGCTCACCTGTACCCCCAGCTTTATATCCCCGCGGCTCCCCCATCGTCCGGGGCCCATAAGAATAAAGCCTCGCTTCGGCAGTATGGTGTTGAGCATCCCGACAGCCCTTCCCACATCTATAAGGTCGTCCCGCCGCTGTAGGCCGTCATAGGCCTCCGGGTCTACATATACGATGTATGATATGTCCTGAATGTTGCCGTTTGATATGTGCCGCTTGGCAGAAAAGAGCACATCCTTTTCAGGGATATCCTTGGGAATAGTTGCCGGGGCGCTATCTTCCTGAAAACTTTGTGGCCGACACTGCAGAAGATAGAAGTCCTTTCCATCAGAAGCAAACTCGATATCCACCGGCGTTTCGAGTTTTTCCTCAAGCGTCTTCAATATCCTGTTTAGCTTCTTTATGAAGGGAGAGCTTTTTATAAGCCCTTCAAACGTCACGATCAAATCGTCATGTTCAAAGTCGATGTCGAATGAGGAAGGCGTTACAACATAATTGTCCTTATAGACCGAAACAATTTCCTGGACGTTCGGTATGAGGTGACCGTATTCTCTAAGAAATGAAGAGATCTCAATTGCTTCGAAGGTGTTCTGTTCGAGATTGATCACATCGAGCTTTGTGGGAGAATACCTTTTGATCTCCTCAGGGGCTGTATTGACGCGCAGCCCGGGTTGTCCGGGGGCTATCATGATAGGAAAGTCATCGCTTAGCCGATCGACTGCACGTGTGCCCATGCCAAGGACGAGACGTATGAGCCCATCGCCGCGTTTAATTCTCGGCGACCAGCGGAATTCATTGTTGCTGAATGCAATGCCCGCATAGAGCGGCAGGTAGTATGGTCCTATTCTTCTTCCGACAACCTCCTGAATCATGATTCCCATTTCCTCAGGATAATCGAGCAGACCTCTTTCGGTCCGGTACTGAACCGAGTCGGGGCTATATATTGAGGCATACACCTCGATGATTGCATTCGTCAAATCTTCCAAACGGTCCTTCTTTGTTCCCTGATTGACAAGAAACAGGCTCTTGTACTTGCCTGAAAAGGCGGCGCCGCTTTGATCCTCAAGCAGGCTGGAGCTTCTTACGATGAGGGGGCTATCCCCAAAATCGTCTAACGCCATAGCAAGACTCTTAATGATACTCACGGGAAAATGGGAATTCTTCATCATTTGTATGATATTGGGGTAATCGATCCTGATCTCATAGAGATCGCGGTATCTCTGCTCATTCAACCCTTGGAGATTGTTATAGTGCAGAAACTCCCTCATCTCATCTGTGGTGATATACCAGGTCTTCGGAACCTTAATGTCGTTGAGCAAAGGGATCTCTTTGCTTTCCCGCTTCAGAATCTGTCCGGCCAGAAACATACCGGTACCTTTCCCGCCTATTGTCCCCCGGCCTCCAACAGGGTAGATGAGCCGTCGGGCAATCTCGTCAAAGTCACTGATCTCTAAATATTGCTGAGCAACCCGTATAAAGTCCAACTTGTCCGAGAGGAAACGGCGGATCAAGGCAACCCTGAGCCAACGCTCTGTGGGAAAGTCCAGCATGCTGATTGCACCGGCAGTATTGCTGTACCGACTCATCGCTTCTATTATCTCTCCAATAGAGACATCAATGCGATCCACCGCCTTAATAAGCGAGTAGGCCCTGATTTCCTGCAGCCACTTCATAAGCCTCATAGAAATCTCGCTGTCGCTCATGCTTCTGGAAGCAATGGAAAAAGTCTTTTCACTTATTTTAGCAAGATCTCCTAGAGGAAGTCTCTGGCTTGGGAAATTGGCATCTCCCGAGGAGAGGAACACTTTTGAGCCGAAATTCAGCGCGCACAACTCTTGTTCCGCCTCTCTGATCCCGCGGGAACAGAGGTGGTTAATCATCTTTCTGCAAACATGGAGAAGTGTATCCTGATCCGTTTTCTGTAAGAGCTCGATTATTGCCCCCCATTCACCGTCGGAGGTTCGCTTTGCATCGCCCTTCTTTATTGATGGCTTCCATTTGCGGACCATCTTTTCCGTGCGACGATAGAATACCGTGTGTTCGATACGATCGGCGATGGTCTTGATGAGTTTCCGTTCTTTTTCAAGGAAGTAGCCCTCCTCTGTCAACGGAACTTCTCCAGTATAGACTACTTCGATTCTTCCTATCGTTCTTCCAGAGGAGATGATGTCGGTGCCGGCTGCAATCAGAAGACCGGGCACAAACCCGGGGGACCGGTACCGGCGGTTTTCGTAGGTAATCTCAGCTTGGCATAGTTCAGGGAACCGGAAGCCTGAGGGCAAAACGAGGACGATTCGCGCAAAGACATCGGGTAGCGGCAATCGACTGTTATTCAATATATCATCGATCCGATATAGGCAGTCCAGCTCTTTAGCTCTTTCCTTCAAGAGTTCCAGCGAACTTTCTCTGGATTCTTTTTGGTTCTCCATCAACATCCCACCTTCCTATGGAGGATTTTCTCGACTATACCCATCCTCTCATCCTGACCGCCTGCGCGACGCGGTTTATTGCTATGATATAGGCGGCATCCCGCATATACAAGCCTTTGCTTCGTGCAAGGGTGTGGACCGCCCGGTAGGCCGAGGTCATTTTTGCGTCGAGTTTCTGTAATACCTCATCCTTTTCCCAGTAGTAATTCATGTTCGATTGCACTTGCTCGAAATAGCTGCACGTGACGCCGCCGGCATTTGCAAGAAAATCGGGCAGAAGAAAAATATCGCGCGTCTTTATAACCTCGTCCGCATCGGGAGCGGTCGGCCCATTGGCTCCTTCAAGGATGACTTTTACCTTTTTGCTTATTCTGTCCACGTTTGTCAACGTAATCTGATTCTCCAGAGCGGCAGGCATGAGAATATCGACATCCTGCTCTATCCATGCATCACCAGGGAGAACTTCGTAACCAGCAGCAATAGCCTTTTCCTTATTGATGCACCCGAAGGTATTGGTAATACTCGCAAGCACCGTCGTGTCGAGGCCGTCTTTCTTGAAGTATGTGTAAGCGGTCTTATCCATATTGTCCCAGCAGCAGACTGCAATGACTTTTCCGCCAAGTTCGCTGAACTTTCTGGCTGCGTACTGCGACACATTACCAAAACCCTGGATGCTGATAGTCGTGTTTTCCAGCTTGATTCCAAGGTCCTGCAGCGCTTCTCGCAGAACATAGATGGTTCCGTATCCGGTGGCCTCAGTCCTTCCCAGAGAGCCACCCATTTCGATCGGCTTCCCAGTGATAAAGCCCGGGTATTTTCCTCCGTGAATGGTTTCAAACTCATCGAGCATCCACAGCATATGCTTTGCGTTTGTCATGACATCGGGCGCTGGCACATCGGTACATGGCCCCATCTCCTTTGCAAGCTGTCTTATCCATCCCCTGCACAACCGTTCCTGTTCGGCTTCGCTCAGGTTGTGAGGATCGCAGATCACCCCTCCCTTGCCTCCCCCGAGAGGGATATTAACCACCGCGCATTTCCATGTCATCCACATTGCGAGAGCGCGGACCGTGTCTGCGGTTTCTTGAGGGTGAAAACGAATGCCTCCTTTCGCCGGCCCTCGAGCATCGTTGTGTATCACACGGAAGCCTTTGAATACTTTTGTAGCCCCATCATCGATGCGCACAGGAATGAGCACATGGTGTTCCCGTATGGGCTGGCGCAACAAATCACGGGTTGCCTCATCGAGGCCGATAATCGCAGCTACCTTATCAAACTGTGCTTGGGCATGTACAAACGGATTATACGATCTGTCTTCCATGGTATTACTTCTCCTTTGTTATCAGATATCAGATATATAATTGAGAGGTGATGCAAACACCGCTTGCTGTCAAACCGCTGCTCTTCTTCCTGAAGGACCCAATGTCAGCCTGTCTGTCACGGTCACCTTACCCGCTCCCCGTCGAGATAACTGTAATAAAATTGTCACTGCCGTCCAAAATACGCTGAAGCAGCAGTACGGAAGGAGAAAATTAGCCTCCATTCCTATTGCCGGGAAAAACAAGGGACTTGATGGTAACGGGAAACACCTGTTGCCCCACCAACGGCTCTCCGATGTCAATCCAGTCTCCATCTTCAAGAGACAACTCATCAAGTGACAGCAGATTGGAATTGAGACGAGTTTCCCTCTTGATGACGTTTCCTACGCTACAGGCTATATCCTTTTCAAAGATCAGGATTACGGGCTTTTTGTTGTTGATGGAATTGGGGAGGGCAGCTTCAAGAGACTTTGCAAATACCATCAGATCGTTGTAGTTGACTTTTACCGGGTCTTTGAAAAAGAGAGCCACCGTTTCCTCCCCTTCCGAGAAGTCATACCGTTGATAAGCGCTGTTGATTCTCGAGATTACATGACCGATACTGAGTTGCGTTTCTTCTACATCAACTCTGAGGACGGGGACATTTCTGATAGGAAAAGAAAGAGTGGTGTCCATAAACCCAGAGCACCCGGATATGGACAACGAATATGACCCAGCGCCGATCACGGTGGCGCGAATTTTATTCAAGGGCTCCACAACCGGTGCCTTCAGCTGATGGGTTCGGGACTGTATTGCATCTGCAAGCATTTTTCCGATATCGTGATACGTGCCATTCCCTCCGTAAATAAATTCCGCTACACCGCCAGAGAAGAGGTATTCATCTATCTGGTTCCTGAAGGCCAAGTCATCGGTGACCATCAACTGTTTGGCTAAAGGTAATCGTGCCGGACCGATCATCACTTCGATCAACACATCCGCCAAGGATGAGGATACCATTCGAAGATCCGTTTCCGGAATGAAATCCCCCGTCGCATATTTCAGGCCTAGGTGCTCCATCACCGTGACTGCGGGACGATTCAGTCGATTGATTCTTCCTTCTGAATCCAGAGAGATGAGCCTCCCGCCCACCGACACGCAGCTGGTAGAAATTACTTCTCCATTTTTCGATATGGCCAGGTTTGCGGTCCCCCCTCCGATATCACACGATAGTATGGTCTTATTGAGGTCATGTGATCGTGCTACGGCACCTGAACCCATTGCCGCGAGAAGACTCTCGAAGTTGGGACCAGCAGTGGCAGCCACAAATCTGCCGGCATCATGGGACAGGGCCTGGGCGATTTGCGGAGCATTGCATTTTCTGGCTGTTTCTCCGGTGACAATTACCGCACCGGTTTTGATTTCCGAGGGTCTGATCCCGGCCTTTTTGAATTCATTCTTGAGAAATGTAGTCAAGGCATCGACATCAATAGCGTCGCCGTTAAGCAAGGGCGTACTGACAATCTCTCCCTCATAAACGATGTCTCTTTCCCGAATGACAAATCGTTGTGTCGGAGAATGCTCATCCTTAATCAGCGTCAATTTTGAAAAGATTAGATGACTGGTAGAGCTGCCAACATCAATTCCTACAGATAACGATTCAACTCGGTTGATTTCCATTTCTGATACTCGAAAGGCCTGCAGAAAACTACAAGCCTCTTTGTTCGCCTTCGCAGAAGATTCAGAGCTTGCTCCCGCTGAGTGCACACTCCAGTATTGTACTGCGGCATGATGTCGTCCGGAAGCAGCAGATAATCGAATTATTGCGGCGACAAATACGGCTGCGGTAATGGTTCAAGGCTTACCTGCCGGTCACCGACAGGAATGCGTAAGTATTCCGAAAGAACGGGTAAGCACTCACAGTCCATCAAGCAATGCGCCGGCTGCTTTACCCGCCTTCGTTACCCGTTCCGCCGCCTGTCGTTTTTTGTCTATACTGATATCGGCGGATCGCATAAAATCAACCGCTTTGCGGTCACAAAAGCGGACGCATTGAGGATCTCCATCACAGAGATCACATTTGAATACCTTCTTGTCCTTGGTGTTATAACTCATAGCGCCGAACGGGCAGATCGCTACGCAGGAACGACAGCCAATGCAGATATCATAATCGACTTTAACGTATTGAACATGTTCGTCGCGGGAAATCGCCTTCACCGGACATGCATTCATGCATGGGGCATCTTCACATTGCTGACATGACATGGGAATATACAAGCCCTCATGTTCCCACTTCACGACTTTGATCCGGCTCCTCATTGGATTGGAGATGCCGTCGTGAAAAACAGCGCATACCAGTTCGCAAAGGCGGCAATCCGGCGCAAAAAATCCTCCCATGTTACAGGAACCCAGCAACCCGGTAAGCGGCGAGCCATGACGTGAGTCCGTGCTGTGGCTGAGGCGCAGGTAGCAGTCAGTAGGCCCCCGCTTACTATGAGAGCATTGTCGGGTCCATAAGGGTCGCATCCCTGCTTGGTGTGATTATACAGAAGGTAGGCATCCAGCCCTCGGCCTCCAATGAACTTCCTTCGAACCTCAAGAGGAATAGGTTTGATTTCGATGTCCCCGGTGGTTAGATCAATGTAAGCGATTTTCCTTTTTAGCGGCATGCTACTTTCCCTCCTTGGCTTTAGCCGCCATCTTTTTGGCAAAGGCCTCTTCGGCTATCTTTTTGTTAACCTCCCATACTGGACCACGGCATCGCGGGAATCCATCTTTGATCCATGCCACACGAAATTCCATTCCGCACGTGGGACACTTTATGGTTTTATCGCCTTTTTTTGGTTCAAGCCTTTCCATACAGGTTGGATTGTGACATCTGAATTTCCCATAGGTTCGAGTTGCCCTCAGGCTTTCTGCGGTCGAGAGGCCATCTTTTTCTGTTGCCATTTCGGGTCCTCCTTTCCTCCGGTTGTATGTTCACCGGACCCCTTCGCGTACAAGATCCTATCTCTCTTCGGAATAGCCGGTGTGGAGGAACAAGATGGTGCATTGCAGTAGGTACTATACCGGCGCGTATCAGCTAGGGTGTCATGATTGTTGTAGTTCATCATTATGAACTTCGGCTTATACCTTTACCATATTTATGATCTTTGTCAAGAAAAAACACGATGCTGTTTTTTTGGTATCGAGCAATATTAGTTAGCAAAATAGCAGGCGTGCTTTTGTGTTGACAACGTGGTCACATTCATTGTACAGTTGAAATCAGAATTGAAATCGTTCACTAGAGAGAACTATGACTGAAGGCTATCAGGCACCCTCGGTAAAGAAAGCGTTTGAGATTTTAAAACTCCTTGCTGACGCTGATCATGGCCTCGGTATCAGCGGGCTTTCCAAGACTCTGAAGCTGAGCAAGAGTACCGTTCACGGCATCACCGCCGCCTTGGAAGAGCTGGGGGTGATCATCAGGGATCCGCTCAATAAACGCTACACCTTGGGCTATGCCATGATTGAACTCGGGAGGAAAGGCCTTTCGCGCATACCGCTTCGTGAGGTAGCAAAAAGACACCTCTTGGAACTTGTCGAAAAAGTCGGGCAAACGGTTTTCCTCGGTGTCCTTCTGGACCAGGATATTCTTATACTGGACGTGGCTGAAAGCAGCAGAGAGCTCAAGATCACGGCGACAAGCGGTACCAAGATTCCGCTGACTGCTGGTGCTGTCGGTAAACTCTTTCTTGCTGCGATGGAAGAAAAAGCCGCACTCCGATACCTGAATGGCAGAGGACTGCCACAATACACTGAAAACAGCATCACTGATGTTCCCCGGTACCTAGAAGGGCTGCAAAAGATCCGGGAACAGGGATATGCAACCGATTACTGTGAGTATCTCCAAGGCGCAAATGCGATTGCAGTGCCCATTCCGATGATACACTCGGCTCTCGCTGCAATTTGGATTGTTGGTTTTTCATCCTCGTTTACAGAAAAAAAGATACCGCTGGCCATTGAAAAAACCATCACTGTTGCTCAGGCCATTTCCCAGGAGCTGACGACCAGGGTTTCTCCCTGATCTCACCATCCGGCTAAGAATTCTTCTCCACTTGTCTCCGGATATATGCTTCCACTTCCTGTGCCGGTTGAAACACGCCAAAGTGACCTTCACAAAGAACATCGGCTTTCAAATGGAGTAGTTTGTTCATCGAAGCTTTCCACAGATTTTTATCGGATCCGAAGCCGGGCAAGAAAGGACCGTGTACATCCTGACCGATGAGTATGCGCCGGCTGCCTCGATCAAAATAGGGGCTCAGCGAGCCTGGCGTATGGCCGGGAGTGTGCAGGCAGTGAATTTCCTGCTCACCACAGGAGATAGTCATCTCGGAACCGCAAAGGAATACATCGATTGGCGTGGGGGGAAAATAACAGCCATAGAAAGAGGCGGCGGTGCGAACCGGATCTCCGGATTCAATTGCCGGCGCATCGAGCTCATGCGCTGCCAGTCTGCACCCGTAGTGTCTTCTAAAGTACGGTGCACCGCCAACGTGATCGATATGGCAATGTGTCAAAATCACCAGGGACAGCCTGGTCGGGTTGAGGCCCAGGTTCTGCATATTCATCACCAGCAGCTCGGGAGCATTGCCGCACCCGGTGTCGAACATGACCAGCTCTGGCCCGCAGTCAAGAACGATGACAGCGGCATCTTCGCCGCGTGAAATTTGCGGCCCACCGATAAGGTAGACTCCCTCGGCGATCCTCTGGCTAGTGTTCATGCGCGATAGCTTCCCATGATATCAAATGATGGGTTACAGGAGCAGGGCGGCGACAAAGGCTTCGCTGCTTCAAGGTCCAATGTCTACGATGTGCGTTGTCTGTTATGGGATGTGCGATACTACCTGGGTTCTAAACCCCATCCCACATCTCATATCGCATTTCTCATATCCCATTTGTTTCATCTCACCTCGCATATCCCACGACGCATATCCCGGATCGCAGGTGCCTTCAAAACTATCAAAAAAAAGCCCTCGCGGCAATCCCTTCGTGCTCGAGGATGCAACCGTGAGGGCGATTAGACCTGGATTTACAGTTCGGGACCGGCTAGAAGCTGCTTAAGTCATCAGTGTTGGCGATCTCTTTCCTGGGCGCTGACTTGCTCGCGATGCTCCGGCGTGACTGTGCGCCTCTGCGTTCTTTTTTGACAAGCAAAGCAGTCGCTTGCGGCCGGGCATCCTCCTTTGCTGCTTTCTTTTCTCCCGGGGGGAGTGCTTTCCGAACGCTTCCAGCTTTGGATTTTTTTCCCCCTACCAGGGCATCCAGGCCAAGGACAGCAGTATTCAAATGTTCGGCCTGGGAGCTCAGCTCTTCCGAGGCGGAAGCGGATTCCTCAGCAGTAGCGGCATTTTCCTGCGTGAGCTTGTCCAGCTGGGTCACGACAATGTTGACCTGCTCAAAACCATGTGCCTGCTCAGCGGAGGCAGCAGCTATTTCCTCTACCAGCATCCCCACCTTGCTTGTAATCTCAATATTTTCCTGAAAGGCACGCTGGGTGGCTTCGGTCAGATTCCATCCATGTTTGATTGCTTTAATGGTATTGTCGATAAGGATACCGGTATTCTTGGCTGCTTCAGCAGCACGCCGGGCCAGATTGCGCACTTCTTCGGCAACCACCGCGAATCCTGCACCCGATTCACCTGCTCGGGCAGCTTCGACCGCCGCATTCAGGGCAAGCAAATTTGTCTGGAAGGCGATTTCATCGATTGTTTTGATAATCTTTCCTGTTTCCTCACTGGATCGAGTAATATCGCTAACGGCTTGGGCCATATCCTGCATATGCTGACCGACCATGGTGACGATGCGCGCTGCTTCCTCCATCTTGTTCTTTGCTTCGAGTGTATGCTCGGAATTCCGTTTGGTCATGGCTGACATTTCTTCTAAGGATGAGGAAGCTTCCTGAAGAGACGCAGCTTGCTGGGCGGCTCCGTCCGCCAGGGTGGCGCTGCTGCCCGAGAACTGCTCTGATGCTGAAAAAACCTGTTCGGCAGCTTCTCTGACTCCACGGATCGTCTGGCTGATCGGCCCGATTATGCTCCGGACCATGACCAGCGTCCCGAGGCTGAGCAGGGCCGTCGCGCTCAGCAGTATCACGATCAGAATCTGCTGGTTCATCCTCTTGAGTGTCGCGACCTCTTCTTGACTCTCCCGGGAAATGGTTTTGTCCAGCGCAATGATCTCCTCGCGCGTTTTGTTAAGGTCGGCGGTGAGCTGCTGGTTATTCTTCCAGCGTTGGTGAATTGCTTTGAAGGATTTTCCGATTTCCGGAAAAGCTTTCTGAAAATATTCTGAAAAAGCGGTGAATGAGTTGTTTTTGAGAACGTCGCCGAAAACATTGTACGCTAAGAGTTGCGCCTCATTTTGCTTAAGGTTATCCTGGATCGACTCGGCCAGAGAGTCTACCGACATTCCATCAGTTTCCAGTATCCCCAGTCCTTCATCCAATTGCAGTAAGAATGATTCCTCGTTGCTCTTGAGAAGAAGGTCGCCAGTAAGCGACACCGACATCCGGCTCAGCGTAGTAACAATATCTTTGACCGAATTGTTGAAAGAGAAAAGAGCAAGATCGTCGATATCGACTGCCGCGGAATACGCAGCAGTGGCCATGCGGTCGATGATGTCGTTGATTTCGTTAGACCTGGTGGTGATATCGATAAGCCGCTCGTTCTCAGCGTCATTGAGTGCGACGATGGATTCATTGTTACTGCGAACTTTCGAAAAAGCATTGCGGTAGCTCTTCAGCTGGCTGGCGAGCGTCTGCAGTGTCGCTCGATTGCCTCCCGCTGTTTTCATGATTTTCTCGAGCGCGTCAATGCTTTTCTGATTCTCGGCGAGAACCGCCTCGGCGCTCTCCTTGTTCATGCGGTGAGCGTACTCCTTTTCGGCAGCCACGGCGGCCATAACCCCGGTCTCCAGCTCTTTGATGCTGGCGTAGAAGTCAGTACACAGCTGGGCCCGGTTATTGAAGAACGCCGAAATCAGCAATGAAATGATAGTAATCGCCAGTGAGGTAATGGTCAGTCCATAGATCTTTTTTGAAACCGTAAGAGTCTTCAGTCCAAGAAAATTAAGTGAGAGTCTCATGGTGTATCAGCCTCCCTACCACGAAAAGGTTTGATTAAGGGACCTGCTAGAATTGGAGCCGGTCTTCCTATCAAGGAAGTTGAGACGTACAGGACATGTGGGCGCGAGCTGCAGATAGCTGGCAGGCGCTACTGTCCGGCTCGTTGTTTTCCCAAACGTATATCGGCTTATTATAGGAATACTTTAGGAACCGCAGGGATTTCTATGTGGCCAAGAGAAAAACTGCTCCAAGGCAGAATGAGAAATTGCTTCGCTACCGATATATGGCCAAATAATAAGGACAATCTGGAAGAACAACAGTGCCGGGGAACCATCTTATTCGAGCAACGTCTAATGCGAGCAATCTGATCTCTGATCCTGCTTTCCTGAAACTGCTTTTTGGGACGATTTGTATGTTTGGATATCCGGTACAGAACCTCGTCATGAGTGTTCTTGCGGCACTGGGGTAAAGCCGCATCTGGCGCTCTTCTAATGCCTGTTGGATTTTCAAGAACTTTGGCAAGCTCCTGATCTTGCCAAGCTTCAAGAGAGGAAAAATACAGCGGATTGCTGTCAAGAGTGGCTCAGTGCAAGGAATCTACGGGCAATCTGCTGAGCAATCATTGGTGCGTTGCCGCCGGATCGATTATTGACAATTACCACTGCTGATCCACCTGCAGAAACGACGTGCTGCATGATGGCAGCGGTGTCCTCGATCATCGACGGCTGCAGCATTCCTTCTATCATTGAATCGAAGGGATGTGTGGCCACATAGGCATCTTCGTACTTCATGCCTCGCGGGGTAAGCAAACGGATAATAGATACTTTATTCCGATTGAATATTTTCTTGTCTGCTCTTCGAAACTGCTCGCTCAGAGACGGCAGCCAGGTCCAGTGCGAGAGAACCTGGCCGATTCCAGTCCTTTCATAAAGGCCGAACATCTCCGGAGTTAAATAGTCTGCGGTCCTCAGCTCAACGTGGTAGCGATCATCAGATGGTATGCTGCTGAAGAATTCATCGAAAAGGGCGACGGCGCGCTCGGCAGAGATTCTTTCGTTCGTGCGGTGGTATTCCTGTTCAAAGATGAAAGCGCCGAGATGGGGACCCAAAAGTTCACGAACCGGGTTGTAGAAGCGTTCGGTGAACAGAACTGGATTCAGGTAGTCGGGGTTATCGATGAAGCGAGTTCCCTCCCGAAGTCGGTGTGCAGTAATCGCCTGCGGTACTTTGAGGATTATACGGTCATTTTCGTGGAGCTGTTCCCGATACTTGCTTAGCAGCGAGAAAGTGCGAGAGTACCGGCCGTCAGGCTCAAGGAGCACGTGATAGAACGTGTAATCGATTTCCAGCACCGGAAAATGCTCAAAGTATTCATGGCTGCTTTCAACCGGGAGCACTTCTTCAACAAACGATCTTCCTCCGACCCGGTGCGTCCTGCGCGAGATTCTGCCGGCATATCGTTCGGCCGTATAGATAGTTCCCTGCCATCCGGCGTAACGGTCACTGGCTGTTCCGATGGCGATCAAAGGATGCAGGCCACGAAAGTGAAAGCAATCGATGTCGCTACGGCTGTCAGGGTGGGACATAGTACGGCGCCTCGCTTGTCACCTACCTTTCCCAGTATGAAAGCTATTCTTCCTCTGCCAGAAAGCTCACATCACCCTTGCCCTTGCGCAGAACCTGCACTTGATCGTCAGTAAGATCGATGATAGTGGATACATCGGCAGCATACCTGCCGCCATCGATGACTGCACCAAGGCCGCGTCCGAACATCTCTTCGATCTCCTCGGGATCAGTGTAATACTCTGTCTGTTCGGGATTGGTGACGCTGGTGGTAATCAGGGGATGTCCTAATGCAGTCACGATGGCCAATGCAATGGCATTATCCGGAACCCTGATTCCAACTGTTTTTTGGTTAGTGAGCATGGTCTTCGGTACCAGCTTGGTAGCGTTCAGGATGAATGTATAGGGTCCGGGAATAACTGAGCGCATGATTCTGAAGGCATAATTAGATACGTGAGCATACTTGCTGATATCCTTGAGGTCGGGACAGATAATGCTCAGCCGCTTGTTCTTGTGGTGCTTCCTCAAGCTGCGCAGCCGTTCGAGGGCTTCCTTCTGGAATACGTCACAGCCAAGCCCGTACGTAGTATCAGTCGGATAGGCGATGATCCCACCCGCGAGCAGTATTTCGACACTCCGTTTAATCAAGCGAGGCTGCGGATTCTGGGGATTTATTTCAAGGATCATGTCTGATACCTAAGGGTAAATGTTCTTGATCGTGAAGAATACGAAAACTGCTTCGGTCTGTCATGTTATTTAAATGAACCAATGCGATAACAATAACAAATAAAAGTCCTCCCGGCAAGGCTATGCTGTGACTTGGAACATTTTACAGGTACTCTTCATCTCCCAAGCCGTCGATTCCCCGAATTCGGAACGTTCGCCCACAGGCACACGGCTTTTCATCCCAGCGGGTGATAATGTCAAATGTGTCTGGCCAGCGATAAAAAAGCAGTAAGGGAAAGCGCGATATCCAGAACATGAACAGAGCCGGACTGACGATTGACAGAACCGTGAAGATGTGGTTTATTTTTTCCCTCAATCATCGCGACATGGTCACGATGCCGAGTGCCCTGCTTCGCGAAAGTACCGTACCCATGATCATCAGCGTTTTATACCTTCATGCGGTGTGCACAAGACATCGGCTAAAGGATGAACCGCCTAAGAGCTTTTTGATTCTTACCAGGACTGTAAACGAAAAGGTGTTAAACAACATGCACTCTGAATTAGAGGTACAACGGGGAAGAGAGATTCTCGCCGCTAAACGCAAGATTTTGGGTCGAGGTCTTTCGTATGCAGAGAAGATTCTTTTTCTTCACGAACTCCCGTCTGCTTCCGGAAAGAAGCTCCGCCGCGGCAGAGATCAGATTCGGTTGTGTCCGGATCGAGTCGCTTTGCAGGATGCTACCGCTCAGATGGCGATTCTGCAGTTCATACAAGCGGGAAAAGAACGCACCTGTGTGCCGGCAACCATCCACTGTGATCACCTCATCCGTGCCCGAGAAGGAAACGGACCCGACCTTGCTCAAGCCCTTGCTGACAATGCCGAGGTCTATGCATTTCTTTCTTCCGCCGCTCAACGCTACGGGCTTGGCTTCTGGGGGCCCGGATCGGGAATCATTCACCAGGTGATTTTAGAGAATTACGCAGTGCCCGGCGGCCTGATGATCGGAACCGATTCACACACTCCCAATGCCGGTGGATTGGGGATGGTAGCAATCGGAGTGGGAGGTGCAGATGCCGCTGAAGTGATGGCCGGACTATCGTGGGAAACTACCTGCCCAATCATCGTGGGCGTACATCTTACTGGACGGCTTCAGGGATGGGCCTCAGCCAAGGATATCATCCTGGAGTTGCTGAAACGCTTTACGGTCAAGGGCGGGACCGGAAAGATCTTCGAGTATTATGGCGAAGGCGCTCGGAGGCTCTCCGCAACTCAGAAAGCGACGATAACCAATATGGGTGCTGAGCTTGGTGCAACGTCTTCGGTTTTCGTCTACGATTCCTCGATGGATGCGTACTTGCGAAATGTGGGCCGGTCTGAAGATGCCGATCAGGCCTCTGAACAAGCTGCCTTGCTGACTCAGGACGAAATCTGCCGTACCCACCCAGAAACGGTCTTCGACGAGATTGTGGAGATCGACCTATCCCGAATACGGCCTGCGTACGCAGGTCCTTTCAGCCCGGATAATGTCGTGAGCGCAGGGGATGAGGCTGTAGCTCTCCTGAATGCCGAAGCTCTTCCCGCTGAAATCTCAGCTGTTCTCATCGGCTCGTGCACAAACTCGTCCTACGCTGATCTTGCCGCGGTTGCCCAGGTTCTTCAACAAGGTATCCAGCATGGACTTCGACCCCGAATTCCGCTGCTGCTTTCTCCCGGGTCAACTCGGACATTTGAGACCATCAAGCGCGACGGTATTCTGGATATCATCCTGGACGCAGGCGCTATGATCCTTACCGCATCCTGTGGCCCCTGCATCGGTCAGTGGGACCGCACAGATGTGACGAAAGGTACCCCGAACTGCCTGTTCACCACCTTCAATCGGAACTTTCGGGCTCGGAACGATGACAATCCGGAGAGCCGAACGTTTTTGACGTCACCGGCTCTGGCCGCAGGCCTTGCGCTTTCCGGAAACGTTGGATTCGATCCGGAAACGGATACCATTACGGCTCCGGACGGGACCACCTTTTCGCTTGTACCTCCGAATCCCCCAGCACTTCCTGAAAAGGGCATCTCTCCTGTGAAAGGAACCTTCCTGCCGCCGATGAATGATGGAGAACGAGTCGAGATTAGGATTGATCCGGCATCAGAACGGATTGAGCTGCTGCGCCCCTTCGAGCAGTGGAACGGGCGAGACTTTTTGAGCCTCCCGGTTCTTGCGAAGACCAGAGGCAAAACCACGACGGATCACATTTCGCCTGGAGGCTCCTGGCTCCGGTATCGCGGGCATCTTTCAAACATCTCAAATAACCTGCTGGAAGGAGCTGTGAATGCTTTCAACGGCAAAACGGGTTTGGGCACTAACGTGCTCACCGGTGAGCGAGATATTCGATTTTCCGCTTTGGCCAGAATCTATAAGGAACAAATCGGCGGATCAGTGATTGTTGGTGATGAGAACTATGGTGAAGGTTCCAGCAGAGAGCATGCTGCCATGAGTCCGCGGCATCTGGGAGTGAAGGCTGTTATTGCCCGTTCATTTGCCCGGATACACGAAGCAAACCTCAAGAAGCAAGGCATCCTTCCGCTTACATTCACAGACCCGAATGACTACGAGACAATCGACGAAATGGATCGCATCAGCCTGATAGACTTGGATCATCTAAACCCACACGCATCTCTTAAGGCGATCATTACCAAGCCGGATCAAGACCACGTAGAAATCCTCCTCAATCATAGCCTCACTGAAGAACAGATTACCTGGTTTAAAGCCGGCTCGGCTCTGAATATGGCGCGGAGAGCTGATACGGATGGCTGTGGAAAGAACATGGGTAAGAAGTGAAAAGCAACGGGGATCCTTCTCGGTGAACGAAAGAACTAATCCAGTCGGTGAACGGTAAACGGATAACGGCGAACAATTAGAAACGATTGGTGCATCCTGCAACTTGCAGCACGCAACCTTCCTGCCCAATTGACGTCACGCTTTCGTGCTAAACCTTGGCTACGCTGTCGGCGAAGTCAGGATCCTCGATGATTTTTCGAGCAAACTTGATGTACTTGGTCACGATTGCCCTCACCGCAAACTGCAGGGCATACTCTCGTATCGGTTTTTCGAGAAGGTGGTTTACACCCGATGCAATGCACATGTTAACCACGTCTTCACTGGCCGCGCCTGTAACAATTATTGCATCTTCATATGCCATAGGGAATTTTTCCGAGATGGTGTCAAGAAATGTAAATCCGGTCTTGTCCCCGAGAAAAACGTCTACCACAAAGACAGCCAATCCGGTGGGGTGGTTACGGCAATAGTCGACCGCTTTATCAAAATCCGTAAAGGGCACGACATCACCCCAGGAATAGAACAACTTGATTACTTCGGAAAGTCCTTCGCACACTTCCGGATCATCGTCCATGACAATTACATCAAGACCTTCTGGCATAACTCTGCTCCTCTCTTGTTCTCAAAATTCCCGTCCCGGTTATACTGCTTGTTTTCAGACTAGGCACTTCTCGACTAGAGCAATCCCCAGGATAGCGAACCATTTTCGATTCTATAAAAATATCAAAATCTTAGTCAAGAGGAATTATGGACGAATGAGCAAATCCGCTGAAGAGCCAACTAAGCTTCTAAGCCAATAACATTATAGGATATTTTAATGATTTCGTTGTCATTCCGGGTTCAACCGGCGAAGGCCGTGCCCGATATTTTTGCGTCTAACCGCAGGTGCTATCAGTGCAAAAGGACGGAACTGTCTCGCGAGCTAGCTGGTAAGCAGGCCGCCGCTTCCCTTGCGTATGCTTGAACCAATACTGACGACATCGTAAAAAGTTCCGCCTTCGGCGGGCCAGAAGAGCTAATGGGTAACCCGCCTTCGGCGGGGGATAATCACGCCAACGGCGTGACTGACGCGCAACCATCTGTCCCGCGC
>JAGOGO010000166.1 GCA_017996625.1 Deltaproteobacteria bacterium
GGTCATAACTAGCACCTCCTTACATGTAATTTCTCATCTGTACCTTCATTCACAGGAGTCGGGTTAGCTGCCGGTTCAATCCCCGAAGGGCAGCTCCGTTACTTTTATAAAGCGCGGGCATTTCGAAACCGGCAGCGTACTGAGTTGGATAGCAAAACCCATCTAACAGGTTCCTGCTTTCCTTGGACCAGACACTTCTTGAAGGCTCTTTCCGACTCCTCTTAGTAGAAAACTCTTAGCTTTTTCGTTTTCTTCAATCTAAGTATTTGCCTTCGTGCCGCGTCCAATAGAAAGTTAAACATCTCTAACTTTTTGTCAACCTGCAGCCGATTTTTTTGTGCTTGATCAGGAATAATTATTCTTTACGCTCGCTCGCGTTGAATAATGTGCGGGAATGGAATACGATTGCAGACACGCTGGCTGCCATCGCCGGCGCATTCAGTCTCACGCCTTTAGGAAAGAACAAATATCCTATGCTTTCATTTAAACCACGGCTTATAGTGATTCATCCGGACGTCAGCCGGCACCCCGTGACCAAGGGAATCTTGGAAAAAACGAAGCACATACCCTTTGTCATCCAGGCAGCTCCTCCGCCAGCTTCCGGCAGTATTAATGATCCTGTCGGCTACGGCAAACGAATCTGGTTTCTCACTGCGTCTCCCGGCAATCTGGTCAAGGAATGTCCGGCCACACCCCACCAGCTGTGCTGCCGCTATCGAGTCATTAACCTTATCACTAATTGCCCGATCGACTGCAGCTACTGTATTCTGCAAGGCTACATCACCAATTCCTATATCACCATTCACATCAATCTGAAGGATGTCTACGAGCAGATCGACATGCATCTGGCATCTCATCCGCACCATATCGTCCGATTCGGTACCGGAGAATTATCTGATAGTCTCGCGCTTGAAGCGTATACTGGATTTTGCCAGGAGCTCGTTCACTTCTTCAAGCATCGAAATAAGGCTTTTTTCGAAATCAAAACCAAATACCATGACGTGGAACGCCTGCTGGAGCTCGAGCCAGAAGGCAACATCGGAGTTTCCTGGTCAATCAATCCGGAAGAAATTATTCGGCAAGAAGAACACGGCGCCTCAACCCTGAAGCAGCGGCTTAAAGCCGCGCAGCGTTGCCAGGAAAAGGGGTATCTCATCGGCTTCCATTTTGATCCGATTTTTCACTATCCTGAATGGGAACAAGGTTATCGCTCTGTCATAGACCGCATTTTTTCCCGTGTCGACACTCGGCGGATAAGCTGGATAAGCCTAGGTGGATTCCGGTATCCCACCTTTCTCAAGTCAGCAGTACAAGAACGATTCCCCGAAAGCCGGATCCTCTTGGGAGAACTCTTCCCCGGTCCTGACGGGAAATTCCGTTATTTTAAACAGCTGCGCATCGAACTCTATCGGAAAATTGTTTCCTGGCTTCGCCACCATGATCCTCAGCTCTTTATATATTTTTGCATGGAAAGTCCCGACGTCTGGACGGCCGTATTCGGCGAGGCGCCGGAAAGCCGGGATCATCTCGATCAGCGTTTCTCCCAGCACTTGCAGAGGATTTGGAGCGCATAGGTTGACTGTGAGACAATCGCGGCGAGGACGCCCATCCTAAGGTTCAAAATCGGAACTGGAACAGTAAGGAGTTAGGAGTAGGAACGAATAGGCACGACTCACCCTCGTCTTTGTACTTCTCACTTTTTACTTCTTACTTTTTACTGTCCGGTGGGAGCGGCGTCCTCGCCGCGAACAGTCAGCGGACAACGGCGAACGGTCAACAGTGAACGCGCAGCTAGCGGTGAACAGTAACTTCCAGTCCCTTTTCTCCAATTGCCAGCGGATGAGGAATAAAGCCACGTACGCGTGCATGACAGAGAAAATAATCAGTAGTATGCCAGAAGAACACCATGGGAGCATCAGCAATAATCAGCCGTTCAGCTTCAGCATACGCTGCCAGGCGAAGATGCTCATCGGGTGTTTGCTGCGCCTGCTCAATGAGATCATCCACCCGGGCATTGCTGTAGAACGTTCGATTCCCGCCCGCACCATAGTTCGACGAATGAAACAGCGGATAAAGAAAATTTTCTATATCTGGGTAATCAGCCCACCAGGAAAGCCAAAACACGTCGGTTTCTCCACGAGCCACTGTTTCCTTGAATGAGCTCCACTCCAGCTGGAGAATTTGACACCTGATTCCAACGGCCTGAAGATAATGCTGGATTACTTCCACCACTGCCAACGTTTCCGGTAAAAATGCAATGGTGATCCGCAGTGGAAATCCGTCCGGATATCCGGCTGCAGCGAGCAGGCTCCGGGCCTTGGCAGGGTCGTAGGGATATTGATCGACAAGCGGAGGCAGAGTCTTTCTCAAGAGCGGTGGAATTGGTCCGGCTGCAGCGATACCGCGGCTCTCAAACACAGTGGCGCGGATTTTCTCGCGGTCTACAGCAAAGCAGATAGCTTGGCGCACCCGGGCATCGTTTAAGGGCGGCTTTTGACAGTTAAAGCCGAGGTAATACGTGTTGAGGCCGTTCTGTTGGATCATCCGGTCAGTCCAGTGTGGATGATCACGGTAGCGCTGATAGCTCGCACCCGGTATACGAATGATATCCAGGTTTCCCGTCTCGAATTCAACCATCGTAGTGAGCTCTTCCGGTATGATGCGATATATGATTCCCTGCAGCCGTGGCGGGCCCTGAAAATACTGAGCGTTGGCCGCAAGAAGAAGACGAGATCCATGCTGCCATTCCTGCAGCCGATACGGTCCGGTGCCTACAACGTGGAAAGAGAAATCAGGCCCCCATGCTTCCACTGCTTCCCGGGGAACAATATAGGCGGTTGTCAGACTGAGCAGACTCAAGAACGGCCCGAATGGCTCTTCCAGTGTAATAGCAACAGCATATCGGTCACGGACATCGATGCCGGATACCTCTCGTGAGGTACCGGCACAGTATGCGGACGCGCCTCGGATGCGATTGAGAACCCATGTTCGGGGAGACCTGGTGGCTGGAGCGAGTACTCGCTCAAACGAGTATTTTACATCAGCAGCAGTCAGCTCCCGGCCGTTGGTGAACAGTACCCCTTGTCTCAGAACGAAGGTATACGTTGTGCCATCGTTGGAAACAGACCATCGCTCAGCAAGATCAGGCTGAAGGTTGAGGTCGCGATCGTACCTCACCAATCCGTTGAACAACTTGGCAGCAATGGTCGCTCCACTAACATCAACGATGAGGGCCGGATCGAGCGTAGTAGGATTAGCTCCTAGCTGCAAAGAGAGGTATTCCGGCTTCAGAGATGAAGATGTACGGCAGCCTGGCAGCAGCCCTAGAAAAACCATGATCATCACGAGAAAATTGCAGAGGATACGTTTCTGAACACCTGCATTCGATGTGGTTTTTGATTGCCGCACGGGCTCGGACACAGCGATATGGTCGAAACAGCACCTCATGAGGTAAATACGTCAACAAAGTTAAAGCGTTCACCATCGAACAAGCCCCGATCGGTGAGCTTCAGGGAAGGTATCACCGGTAGAGACAGAAAGGACAAGGTCATAAACGGTGCGGACAGGGTTGATCCTAATGACTTCGCCATGCTATCGAGTTCAGTATATTTCTGAGCCGTTGAGGCAAAGTCCTCGGTACTCATGAGACCGCCGATCGGAAGCGGTAATGCCGCGACCGTGTCCGGCGTAACCACGCACAAGCCTCCTTTGTGCGAGATGACGGTATTCACTGCTTTGCACAAATCCTCATCCGTTACCCCAACGGCAATGATATTGTGAGAGTCATGAGCCACGCTGGAAGCAAGAGCACCCTTTTGCAATCCGATGTTTCTGACAAACCCAACTGCAGCAGGTGCATCATGGTAGCGATTCACCACTGCAAGCTTGAGAATGTCCCGACCAGGGTCAGACACTGCCTTTCCCTCGACCACCGTGGGCACTGCGATCTCATGAGTAGTGATCAACTGACCGTCGATTACCCCCAGCACCCTGATCTCCGAGCCGCGAACGGCAAGAGCGAACTCCCGGCAGTCTTTACTCCGGATAGTGAAGTTGTTGAGCACGACTGACTCCTTCCGAGCCTGCAAAGGCCGGCCCTCTTCAGCTACCACCGTCCCTCGCATGACGGTCCGGATGACCTTAAATTCCTGCAGATCCTCAAAAATCACGAAGTCCGCCCAATCTCCGTGACGAAGCATACCCAGGTCGAGCCCATAGTGAATGACAGGATTGAGCGAGGCGACAGCAAACACCTTCAAAGGATTGAGGCCCCGACCGACAGCACGTCGGGCAAGGAGATTAATGTGACCATCCACAAGATCATTAGGATGCTTGTCATCGCTGCAGAACATGCACTGTTCCCAGTGCTCTTCGACAAGAGGAGCAAGTTCGTCGAAATTCCGCGCCGCCGAACCCTCACGAATCAGAATCTTCATGCCCTGGGCTATCTTCTGACGGGCTTCGTCAAGAGTAACGCACTCATGGTCCGTAGAAATACCAGCTCGGTGGTATCGCTCCAGATCTGATCCGAACAGCCCAGGAGCATGACCGTCGATAGGCTTTGAATAGCGGCGGGCGCTCTCCAGCTTTGCCAGCACCTCGGAGTCTCCATTCAAAACACCTGGCACATTCATCACCTCAGCCAGATGCCGCACCTCATTCATTCTCAGTAAGGCTTCAACCTCTTCCGGCCCCAGCCGCGCCCCGGACGTTTCGAATGAGGTGGCCGGCACACAGGAAGGAGCGCCCCAACAGATCCGTATCGCAGCGGCGCGTGAATCATCAATCATGAATCTCACCCCATCCATTCCGAGAACATTGGCGATCTCATGAGGATCTGCAATCGCTGCAACTGTTCCATGCACTGCGGCAATCCGGGCGAACTCAGCAGGGGGAAGCAGCGAGCTTTCGATATGAATATGCGCATCTACAAAGCCAGGGGCAATATAGCACTCATACCGTCTATTGTTACGCTCGATGCGTGCGATTCTACCTTCTTCCACCATAATCCGGCCCGGGAAAATTTCTTGGCTGGACACGTCCACAATGTTGCCTTCCACCGTATAGCCCACTGCAGCCATTCCTTTTCTGACAGGTTATTACGTAGTGACACGCGCAGCAGTAAGAAGTATAACATGGAGATTCAAGATTCAAAATTCAAAATTGATGGAGTCGTAAAAAGTCAAAAAGCCCGTCACTCCCGCGCAGGCGGGAGTCCATAACCATGCAGAACTCCTGGATCCCCGCCTACGCGGGGATGACAAAATGACGAGAGCGGATACTTCCAACGAAGTGGGCATCACTTCGTTGCTCATAGGTTGCCGCCACGCGGCTTACTGGCGCTTTTTACGATGTCATCAAAATTGATGGACTCGTAAAAAGTCGTCTAAGAGATGGCGAAGTAAAAAGCTCCACATGCAAGGCGCGCAAATGCTGAGGAATGAAGCGTACAGAGCAGTACGCTGCAATGACGAAGCATACAGCGCAACACAGCAGATGGACTTTT
>JAGOGO010000167.1 GCA_017996625.1 Deltaproteobacteria bacterium
GCTACCGCATCGCTTCTTCAACCTCTTCCGCCCACAATGTCGCCATTCCCGCAACGAGCGCTGGAGCAAGATACGGTAAATGGGCCTTCTCTCTTACCGGCGGCGGCAGAATCGCACGGCAGCGTCTCAGCACCGGCTGGCAGTCGCCCAGGGTCTTCACCGCTATTCCGGTAATGCCATAAATAATGGGAAGGTAGTAGGCAGTATCCGGGAATTCAATCCTCTGCTCCGGGCCATACTTCTGCAGGACCTCCTGATACTTTTTCTCAACCCGGGTAATAATCTTATGAGCGCCACGGATGGCTGCTGAAGCAATTATCTTGGACACGATGCATCTCCTATCGATTTGGCAATAAACCGTGCCAACAGCGGTTCCTATCCGGCATCCAACTCGCGTCGCATGGCCATATCATAGAGAACCCGTTCTCGCGCTTTATCAATGCCGAGCGCCTTGCGTTTTGCATCGATGTGGGCGATCATTTTGTGAGCCATTTCCAGAGGATCGGCGACAAAATCCCATTTGCCACAGAGGTCCTTCTCGATATCTTCGAAAAGGTACTTCGTCAGCGTCTCACAGCCGGTCGTGGGAAACGTGGTTCCAAAAACAGTGTAGATACCGGAAGCAACAAAATAGTGGCCAATTGCGACAGCCTTCTCACTCATCCATTCCGGCGCCGCTCCCGCAGCAGGCAGGTCACTTAGATCGTCTCCCAGTCCACCTTCTTTCACCATTGCCGTTGCCGCCATGAGAATGCGACTATTGTCCACGCAGGATCCCATATGGAGAACCGGCGGAATGCCGATTGCCTCGCACACCTCGGCCAAGCCGCTTCCGGCATACTGTGCCGCTGCCTCAGGAAGAAGAAGGCCGGCCTTGCCGCAGGCCATCGCCGCACATCCGGTAGTCAATACCAGAACATCGTTCCTGATCAACTCACGGATAAGGATGAGGTGCGCTTGGTCGTGCGCAGTGCGCACGTTATTACAGCCCACCACACCGGCGACACCGCGAATGCGTCCACCAATGATGTTGTCGTTAAGCGGCCGATAGGAAGCTCGAAACATGCCGCCGAGCAGATAGTTGATCGTCTCCTGAGAGAAGCCCACGACCGTATCACACTGCTGGCTGGGGATTACACCGTTGCCGCGGCGATTCGGGTAATTCTCGATGGCAGCAAGCACGATCTCTTTTGCTGTCGCAATCGGATCACGATCATCAAACGGTATGTGCCGGGCGCCACTGATCTTAGCTTTCGACGAGGTTGTAATGACCTGGGTGTGATAGCACTGGCTGACATCATGTATTGACTGCATCTCGCACTGCACATCAACAATCATCGCATCAACTACACCTGTCACAATCGCCAGTTCCTGCTGCAGAAAGTTGCCTGCTATAGGAATGCCATGCCGCATGAGAATCTCGTTAGCCGTACAGCACATCCCAGCCAGGTTGATACCTTCGGCTCCAAGTGCCTTTGCCCGTCCCGCCAGCTCGGGATCCTGGCTCGCCACCACGATCATTTCGGAAAGCAGCGGATCGTGGCCGTGAACAATTACATTGACTTCCCTTTCTTTGAGCACACCGAGGTTGATCGATCCCCTCACCGGTACCGGCGTGCCGAACATGATATCCTGCAGTTCAGTAGCCAGCATTGAGCCGCCCCATCCGTCAGCGAGCGCAGTACGGGAACACTGTGCAACCAGATTTCGATAATCCTGGTCAACACCCATATGCGTGCGGTGCATAATCTCCACTACTTCCCGATCAATGCCGCGGGGCACAACGTTAAGCTTAGCCCAGAGTTCCTGCCGCTTTAACGGAGCCCGCTTGATCATGACCAGTTCGCCTTCCTGCTTGCCCCATTCCGCTAAAGCCAACTCTCCAACCCTGACCGCAATTTCCTGGATATCCAGCTCGTCAATATCAATACCGAAGTCTAAGGCCAGCTGATACAGCTTCTGCTCATCCTTGACTCCATAACCGGCAATTGAGCCTTGGGCTGCTGCCAGAAACGTCTGGGCAACCCCCCGACCATGGTCAGAGTGTGACGCCGATCCACCGGCTATCATCCGGGCAAAGTTCCTCGCGGCAATTGTCTCGATGGTAGCTCCGCACACCCCTACCCGCGCTTTTGTCGATGCAGCGTCTTTTCTGCGTGGAGCCGGAAGACGACATGGTCCCATAGCGCAGATGCGACAGCAGCTACCTTCGGCGCCAATAGGGCAGGGCTTCAGATCCTGGGCTCGGTCGAACACCAGGCGTACGCCCTCTGCTTTTGCCTTGTCAATCATAATCTGGCTTGCCTCACAGACCGTCAACAAAGGCTTCTGTTCTTCTCGTGTATCGTCTGCCATTCGGGTAATACCTCGTATAGTTCGTTGTCCGTGCACCGTTGACCGTTGTCCGTAATGGGAAGCAATTAGAGATATCCCTTGCCGGTGAACAGTGAACGGATAACGGTGAACAGTTTCTACGCCGGAGTCTTACGTTTTTCACTGCCGAACACGTCCTGAGCGTACCAGTATCGCAAGCTGGATCGTAAGAATCGGATCATCTCTTCCCGATCCTGCAGATTTCCGCGCCAGTTACCAGCCTTTTCGGGGACACCTTTTTCATAGGTGGGTCCCAGAAGCTCAACATGTTTTCCACTGAAGTCTTCCTTCTTTTCGGTGACTGCCTCATAGGACCCACTTCGGTCTTCAGCAACATCCCAGCGTTTAAGGATCGGTGCTTCCGGTACCTTTTTGCTCTTCTTTGTTCTCTTGGGTACCGCAGCTGCCTCTGCCGCTTCAGCTGTCTCCATCTTCCGAGCCGCCAGCAGAGCGGAAAAGACATCGACGGCACCTGGTGATACAGAAATACCGCCGGTATCAGTTTCGGAAATCTTCACCACTGCCAGCATACAATCCGGTCCGAGCAGCAGTGGAGCGTCCGTAATTCGGGCGATATCGAAATCCAGTCGCATGCCTGCAGGCAGATTAGCCGCAACCGCTGCACCTGCCTCGCTCGGCAGCGTTGTCGCTTCGACCGGTGCCGCTTCTTCCGACCGCACTTCTTCCTTCACCTCTTTAGGGATGCCGGCCAGATTGCGGATATGATTTCTCACCAGTGCTATCGCCTCAGGATGCCGCATAACCACGAGATCCGATCCAGCAAGCACCAGGGTAATGGCGGTCATGGCCTCCAGCAGTACACCTCGCGGTTCGCTTTTTCCCATAATCGGATCATCGGCTTGCCGCGCCTCTTTGCACTTCCACACTTCTTCAGCCAGATTGTTGAGTATCGGCAACTGCAGTCTATCATCCTGCTGTGTAAGAGCGGCCTGGCGGATTCTCTCCATTACCGAATAGGTATACTCAATCCCATAACCAATCGGTCCGGTCGTCGGATCGATAATGATGTTTTCCTCCGCAATACCAAGATTGCCGAGCAGGATATTGAGCTGCTTGGCAAGATTGACATCGATGGGAGTACTGGCGGCAATCTTGTGGTTATAAGCGAGAGCCTGCGCTCCAATCTGCCGGTAGTTTCCCTCCTCAACCGGGCCAAGGCACACTTTCTTGTCTCCGCACGCTACTGCCACTGCCCGCAGCACCTCAGCATCTTTCTCCTGATTCGCCGAACCCCACACAATCAGGGGAACATCGATCGCCTCAAGCACCTGCTTTGCCGTTCTGGCGGCCTCCTCAGCACTGCGGTTCTTTCCATTGGGATCAGTGCTCTTTAAGGACAGGAAAACAATATCGGCTTGATACGTATTCTGTGCCTTCCGTGCCCAAGCCACTGGATCGCCCATTACGTCTTTCCACGGCGCCAGGCATGCTTCCGCCCATTCCTCAGGGACTTCATCCGGCACCTCAATGGCGATCTTGGGAAGATGAGGCATGTCGCCTTCAAAGGTATAAAACGGGTATGCTGTCTCACCGCCGACGGTTACCGTAGTGCCGCCATGTTCCAGCGTTATTTCCCTGATAACACCGGTGTATGCTTGAACCGGTACGGTACCTGCCATAATGCACCTCCGCTAAAGAGTAAGAAGTAAGGAGTAAAAAGTAAGGAGTTAGGAGTCAAAAAGAACCGCCATGCAACCACCCTCAATCTCAGCCTTCACCGCAGAGAGAGAAGAGAAGTATATCACTTCTTTTCCTCAGCGTTCTCCGCGTCTCTGCGCAAGGCACATCTTTTTCGCTGCGTTCTCAGTGTCCCAGCGCGAGATCAAGATCTCGGGCGGGCAGCGAGGGCATGTACTCCTTACTCCTGACACCTTACTCCTCACTGTTTATTCCTGCTGCGATCCGAGCGGCCTTTACCGTATTGAGCATGAGCATCGTGATTGTCATCGGGCCGACGCCTCCCGGCACCGGGGTAATAGCGCTCGCTTTCTCTTTCACGCCCTCAAAATCGACATCACCGCAGAGCTTCGCCTTTCCTGATTCCGTCATCCCGATGCGATTAACTCCTACATCGATAACCACGGCCCCCTCTTTCACCATATCGGCGGTAATCGCTTTTGGTACTCCAGCCGCCACAATGAGAATATCTGCTCGTCGAGTATGCGCCGCCAGATCACGGGTGGCTGTGTGGCAGATGGTTACCGTAGCGTTGGCACCCTTCTGTTTCTGCACCAGGATATTTGCCATCGGCTTGCCGACAATATTACTGCGGCCGACAATCACGACATCGGCACCATCCGTAGATGTCCCGCTGCGGATCAGAAGCTGCTGTATACCTGCCGGAGTACAGGGAAGAAAATCAGCATTCCCGAGCATCAGCTTACCGATATTGACCGGGTGAAATCCGTCAACATCCTTGGCGGGATTAATTGCATATAAGATGTTGTTTTCATCAATGTGCCGGGGCAGAGGCAGTTGAACCAAAATCCCGTGAACGGAAGAATCTCGATTGCACGAATCAATGCGGCTGAGCAGCTCAGCTTCAGAAATATCAGCAGCCAGATTTTCCTGCAGAGAATGGAATCCCAACTCTTTGGCGGTCTTCTGTTTTGCAGTCACATAGCTCACTGACGCCGGGTTCTCTCCAACCAGGAGGGTCGCCAGGCCGGGAGTGACACCGTAGTCTTCTTTTATTCTTTGCACGTCCTCCTTGAGCTCTGCCCGGATCTGTTTCGCCACCTCTAGGCCGCTGATTATTTTGGCTGTCATTACCGTGCTCCACAATAACCCGTAAAAGGATTCAAGGTTCAAAGTTCAAAGTTGATAAAGAGGTCCTGGTAGCTTTAACAGGTACTATCCGGTAGTCTAATCGTTCATTACAATGGTACTCACCACTTCGACCTGTTTCTTGATCAAAAGTGCGCGAGACGCGTCCAATATTGATGGACTCGTAAAAAGCGCCAGTAAGCCGCGTGGCGGCAACCTATGAGCAACGAAGTGATGCCCACTTCGTTGGAAGTCGTCTAAGAGATGCCGAAGTAAAAGATCCAGATGCAAGGCACACAAATGCTGAGGAGCGAGGCGTACATACCAGTAC
>JAGOGO010000168.1 GCA_017996625.1 Deltaproteobacteria bacterium
CGATAAAGAATTGCAAATAGAAAATAGCGGCGGTACTGACGATGGTAAAGAAAAGCTTTTTCACCGATAAAATCGGGGTTGCAGACTGGAGGCTGTTTGGCGGGTGAAGCGCTTGCTCACAAGCAGGAACAAAAAAGGAATCAGCGTGGTAATGCTGATTCCTTTTGATCTGTTAAGCTCTTATCCTATGGTGAAAGAAGAGATGAGTCAGGCACGGACCCCCGTTCTGGTAGCCTGACACTACATCGCTCTTTATGCCGCATTCTTTCGTGCTTTTTCCATGCTCTCTCCTTCGGAATCAAAAGCCCAGCCTACGAAATGGAACCGTTCCGGTTTCGCAATAGCAGCCTTGCGGGGTCCTCCTAGTGCAGCTACCGGTACGGATACCGGCGTTTGTGCAGCAGTTACATCTGTAATCTGCCGACGCACCATCTGCGAAGCTCCATCCCATAAGTAGGTAGCTGTCTCCAGCTTCACCTTCTTAGCTGCCAACATCTTAGAGAACTCTCGCAGTGTGGCTATCTTGCGGGAAAGTGCCCATACCCGCTCCACTAAAAATACATCAGCGGGTCCAGTATACGCGAGCATCGCCTGAACAGCCGGCCGCGTCATCAGATCTTCTCCAGCGCGAGCGTCCTCAAACCAGGCTACCACTTCGATTCCATGTTCAGCGGCATATTTCTCAATACGATCCTGTTGATGTGCGCGGCTGATCGCTTCGCCGGCAGCGCCAAGAATGTCAGCGGTATACGCGATTGCTTTCTTCATCATGATAGGTTTCTTTGTGGCTGCGGGCTCGGCGATAGCAGCATTGCCGGCAACCTCTTGTGCCGCCGTCGGCTTAAACTCCGGCATAGCAGCCGCGGTTGCTTGCTGCCGGCGTACCATCTGTGAGGTGCAATCCCAGAGATAGCTGGCGGTCTCCAGCTTCATCTTCGTGGCTGCTAGAACCTCAAAGAATTCTTTCAGAGTTGCCATCGTTCGAGAAAGCGCCCATACTCGTTCCACCAAAAATGATTCAGCGGGCTGATCATACGCAAGCACAGCCTGAATACCGGGTCGCATTAAAAGATCTTCACCAGCGCGAGCGTCCTCAAACCAGGCTACCACTTCGATTCCGTTCTCAGCAGCATGCTTCTTAATCAATTCTTTCTGATGCGCGCGGCTGATCACTTCGCCGGTAGTGCCAAGAGTAATATCGGCGGTATATGCGATTGCTTTTTTCATCATGGTGGGTCTTCCTTGAGCTGTCGGATTCGCAGGAGCGGCGTTGCTTGCTGCCGCCGTGACCGTCATCGGCTTGGCCATCCGGCCAGAGTCAGTAGCTGCATCGGTAACTTGCCGGCGTACCATCTGCGAGGTGCAATCCCATAAATAAGTAGCTGTTTCCAGCTCAAGATTTCTGGCCGTCAACGCCTTAAAGAAATCCCGCAGCGAAGCCATCGTTCGGGAAAGTGCCCACACGCGCTCCAGCAGAAACACCTCGGCAGCGCCGTCGTAGGTGAGCATCGCCTGAATACCCGGCCGCTTCAGCACTTCTTCCTCATAGAGCTCATCCTCAAACCAGGCTACCACGTCGATACCATTGTCAAGGGCATACTGTCGAATCAATTCCTTCTGATATGCACGGCTGATTACTTCACCGGTATTGCCAAGGATAATGTCAGCGGTATAAGCGATTGCCTTCTTCATGGTGATTCTCCTTTCGTCTGTGGTAGCAAGCAAAACCTTCGTGCGTTTATCTCTGAATGAGTGATGCATTTGCTAATCTGTAAAGCAATTCGTGTGCCAACCCTTTAAGGCTATGTAATCATTGGTTAATAACGAAGTGCGGGCGGCGGGATACGAAAATTGGAATAAAAACATATACACTGGGCATAGCTGAGGTTAACCTTAGTTTTTTGATAAGATCTTGATAATGCATGAAATACTTATTTTTGTCGCTCAATTATCGTTTTGCATAACTATGTATAGAAAAAATATACATGTATAAAATTTATTGTATAAATTTTCTTTCGGAGTATGCTTGAAGCATACAGATTATAGTGCGGGCAGAGAGAAAAATCCTGAATACCCAGACGGGAACGTTGCCTGCGCAAGGCGTCTTTAATTATATACATGATACTGCTGTCCAAAATACGTAAGAGCAGCAGCATTGGAATAGAATATCCAGGCAGTTCCTTGTCCTCGGGTCATTTCTATGTCAGGCCAGCGGAAAGGTAAGTGTCATTCTGAGGGAGTCCCGCCTTACAGCTGGGGTGCGACGACCGAAGAATCTCCTGATAACGACCCTTCTGCCGCGAGAGATCCTTCATTCCGCACCTCGGCTGACACGCGGAACTTAGGATGACAGTGTAAGTGAGCACCGTATATCACTTCTTTAGCACCTGTTTTGGACAAGAAAATACATAATACATGATATCTTTTTAACGAGGGCCCTTGTAGGCACGGCGACGTGCACCGTCTCGATTCAGACAGGGGCTTTGAACACATACACGTAATGGATACCGGCAACGGGATTCGAAGCGAGGATCTTGGCCGCATTCTCGAGCCGTTCTTTACGACTAAAGATCCGGGCCGCGGGTACCGGACCCGGATTGTCGGTGTCTTTCGGCATCATGCAAGAGCATGATGGAAACCATTGAGATCCACAGCGAGGACGGACTCGGCACGACTGTAACGATTGTCCTGCCAGAATATCAGAGTATCAGAAGAGAGGAAATGTCCTAGTATGGAAACACCATGCGCCAGAGTACTGGTAATCGACGATGAACGCTCGGTGTGCGTGAGCTGTGCGAAAATCCTTAAGGACAAAGGGTACGAGGTGGACTATGTCCTATCGGGCGTTGAGGGGGTGAAAAAAGCGATTGAAGATGCCTACGAGATCGTGCTCTTGGATCTCAGGTTGAAGGACCTAGCGGGTATGGAGATTCTCGAGCGCATACAGGAATCGCGACCCGATATCACCGTCATCATCATCACTGGATATGCGACGATACAGACTACCATTGAAGCAGTGAAAAAGGGCGCTTTTGATTACATTCCCAAGCCATTCACGCCTGAAGAGCTTTCGTTTTCACTTTCCAAAGCGATGAAGGATCGCGAGCTTCGCAGCGAGAACGAATACCTTAAGCAACAGCTCTCACAACACCAGCTCGTCTTTTCCGAGATCATTTCCCGGTCAGAGGCAATGAACGACGTGCTCAAACAGATTCTGAAAATTGCGCCGACTGAGTTTTCCGTGCTCATCTATGGCGAATCGGGTACGGGAAAGGAATTAATCTCTCAGGCAATACATCGTAACAGTCTGCGGAGCGGAAAGCCTCTGATCGCAGTCGACATCTCGGCTCTACCGGCGACGCTCATCGAGTCTGAACTCTTCGGACATGTCAAGGGCGCTTTTACCGGGGCAATAAGCAATAAGCCGGGTTATTTTTCCCTTGCCCATAGGAGCACACTTTTCATTGACGAGATATCGAACATCAGCAAGGAGCTTCAGGGGATACTGTTGCGAGTGCTCGAAACCAAACGCCTCCGGCCGGTTGGCGGCGAAAAAGAACAAGAGGTTGACATACGCCTTATTGCCGCCACGAACAAGGATCTTTATAAGCTGGTTGAAGCAGGGGAATTCCGTGAGGATCTGTATTACCGGCTGAATGTGATTCCTATCAAGATTCCCCCCTTGCGAGAGCGCACTGCTGATATTCCTCCGCTGGTTACGCACTTTCTGGAACGAGCGAAAGAAAAGACGGATTCCCGTGTTAGAGGATTCACCACGGAAGCCATGGCCAAGCTTTTTTCGTATCAGTGGCCTGGAAACGTGAGGGAACTTAAAAATATTGTTGAGCGCCTGGTTGCTACGGTGGACGCTGAATCAATCGGCGTCAGCCATCTACCGTCTAACATTACCGGCTCCAACCGCCTGGCGCGGGACCTTGGCATCCAGCAGATTCCCGGAAACGTCGAAGAGCTGAAAGTTGCCAAGATGAGCATAAAGGAAAGAGCTTACCAGCAGGTGGAAAGTTCGTTTATTCTGGAAGCACTCCAGAAATGTAACTGGAACATAAGCAGCGCAGCAAAGCTCGTGGGGATGCAGCGGTCGAACTTCCATGCTCTCATGCGGAAATACGCCATCAAAAAATAAGCAGCAGGCTGCTACCGCGTCAAGCCGGTAGCAGCCTGTGTGATGCAACCACATTCGGTACGGTGACAGTCAATACGACGACCACGAGTTCACTCTGCACCGCTTCGAAAAGCTGCATCGACAGCCGGTGTGAATCGGTGGCAACGTGCTGAACACTTTCACCCCGAAGTCAATCGGCAAGCTTCTCGTCTTCAAACTCCGGAAGAAAGCGCAGGAGAAGGGCGGCCGCAGAGCGCTGACAACCGCCCTCTCTGCGCCCCAACAAGGCACATGAGGGGATGTGCCTGCCAATCCCTACAGTATTCATACACCCGTCATCTTTCTCCACCACCACTGCCGCTGCTTAGCCGCCGCAGGAGGGCACATACTCGTCAGCACCGCCGCCGCTTTCTTTCCGATCCTCGGCTTGCTGCTGCACCTGCCGCTGACCCGTTATGCTCTCCAGCACCAGCGTGGCCAGATCCAGGATACGGATCTCTTCTTCCTTGTCTTCCAGCTTCACCGAGTCTTCCAGCATCTGCTTGCAGTACGCACAGCCCGTGACGATATGGTTCGCTCCCACTTCCACCGCCTGCTTTACCCGCAGCGTATTGATCCGCTCCCCACCGTGCAGATCCATCCAGTAGTGACCGCCACCGCCGCCGCAGCACATGCTGTTTTCTTTATTGCTCTTCATCTCCAGCAGCTCAACACCCGGCATCGCCTTGATCACTTCCCGCGGCGCTTGGTAGATCTTCTGATAGCGGCCCAGGTAGCACGGATCATGGTACACGTAGCGGCCCGCATAGCCCCACTCCGGCTTGATCAGTCCGCTCCAGAGCGCCTCATGCAGAAACTCCGAATGGTGCACGACGTTGAAATCAGCCCCAAACTGACTGTACTCATGCTTCAGCACATTGTAGCAGTGCGGACACGATACCAGCAGCACTTTAAAGGTGCGTGTCTTTATCGCTTCGATCTGCTCCCGAGCCATCATCTGGAACAGGTGATCCTGCCCAAGCACCCGGGCCGGGTCACCGCAGCACTTCTCATCAGTGCCCAGCACCCCATAACTCAGACCCGTCTTCTCCAGCAGCGTGCAGATGCTGCTGGCAATGGTGTGCTTGGTCGGATCAAAGGTGGTGCAGCAGCCGATCCAGTAGATCACATCGCACTCTTCGCCCGGCTCGATCACCCGCAGCCCCAGCTCCTTGATCCACTGCTCCCGATGAGCCTGGCTGCCGAAGGGGTTGCCGTGGGTCTCCAAAAGCTTCAGCGCTCGCTGCGCATCGGCCGGCATACGGCCCTGGATGAGCACCTCATTGCGCCGAATGTCGATGAGCGTATC
>JAGOGO010000169.1 GCA_017996625.1 Deltaproteobacteria bacterium
CCGCTCAAGGAGATCAGAAAGAACAGATGCATCATTGAAGGTGCCAGCAGCACCAGAAATCGATGCCTTGAATACTCATTTCTTTTAGACCACAGCGCCACCAGACGCTCCAGAGTGCATGCCGAAGTATTGATGAAAAGCAGCAGCAGCATAACCAGCAATGCAACCAACCACCACGCATCAGGGCTCGAGTGCAGCTCCCACCATTGCTGCAACGTCAGTTCGTTCAGCGAAGGAAAGGCTCCCGGCCTCCATCGCAGATAAAATGAACCGGCAGCCAGAGCAAAGGCGACGGAAAAAAGCACATAAACGCTGACCTTGACGCTTGCCAGCAGTCTCCAGAGTTGCTTACCCACGCTTGTCTCCTACTGTGATACGTGCATGCTCATCTCCGAGAGCTGGTAGGTAACCGCAAAAATCAGGACAAATACCGCGCCCAGCGCTGCAACGACTGCTCTTGGCCGCACCTCCCACCTGGCCACAAAGCTCAAATGCAGGTAGGCCGCATAGTAGCACCACAGCGCAGCGGACCCCAGATGACGCTCCGACCAGCTGAAGGGGCTGCCCCACCCCCAGTAGGACCAGGTAGCACCGACGATCTGGGCAATGCTGAACAACACAAAACCCCAGATGACCAGCATATTGAACATGCGTGCGTTCGTTTTCTTCGTCAGATATACTAAGGCGAACCAAGCGCCGAGGATAAAACAGCCATGGCTGAAAACTTCAAATACGAAGAACAAAGGAGAGAGGACGGTCTGGCTCTGCGCGAATGGCGAAAGGATGCCTTTGGGGGCAAAAAGTGCTGCCAGCGAAAAGATAAGCACCAACCCTGCCACCTGCAGGAACAAGCTGCTGTCTCTATCCAGAATGCGCATGACCAATCCCACCGCCGCCAGGCACCAGGGGAGGAAGGTGATTTCATTGAACATCGGATTAGGGAAGAAAAAACCCAGATACCATCCCCGGGCAACCTGGCTGATGCTATGCATCAGGAATCCGAAAATGAACACAGCTCTGCTGGCCCGCTCTTTTTTCGCCCCAGCGAGCAAGAGACTCAGTGTATAAGCGGCAAAGGCCACATAGAAACCATTGACAGAAATCCATGCCGCGGACATATAGTCACCTCTCGAGAACAGGGGAACGTGGTAGCCTCTGGTACCTTGCTGCCGAATTCCAGGTCCCGTCAGATGGATAGATGGACAAACTGCAGAAAATCGACCATCGGATTCTGGTAGATACCAGAACCCCTCAGAGAAAGGCCTATGCCTTCACCGTGCCTGCCATAAGCGCTTTCACATCCTCGGCAGTCAATGTCTTTCCGCCAATACCCCAGTCGCCGCTTTTTACTTCTTCCACGATGCACCAGGTCACGTGGCGCATGTTCTCGCCTTCAATAGACACCATCGCGTCAGTAAGCCTCTTCACGATTTCTTTTTTCTGCTCGGGGGAATACACTCCTTCAATTACTTTCACCTGAATGACTGGCATGCGATGTCCTCCTGCTGCATGATGCCCAACCGTCACGCGCATCCAACAGCCTCATTGGGTATCGAGAACCGCCAGAACATCTCTCCCTAAGCCAGCTCATTGGCCTGGCGGCAATTAACTCGTTCCCGTTTTTTCAGTAGGGGCGGTTCGTCAAAAAGTCACCGACATAGATCAGATTTTCAAAAGGCAGCGTTCCTTCTTTTTTCAACTCGTCGTTAATGCTGCTGAGGGTGCCCTGGACAATCCTTTCTTTTTGTCTGTAGCCCGCGTGAAGAACTATGGCAATCGGCGTTTCCGAAGGGTAGTGCTTCCGCAGCTTCGCCACGACATCTTGGAAATCAACCCGCATGGTAAAAAGCACCATCGAGGCATGCAATGCGGCAAGGCTCTCAATATCATCCGAACCGGTCAATTCGCTGTTGACGTAAGGAGCCGTAAGGATAACCGAATGTCTCTGCTTTCCCGCGGACACTTCCCGCTTCAGTACTGCATTGGCGGCATTGAAACTACTTATGCCCGGAACGATTTCCGGCTTCAGATCCGCGAATGCTTCCATATACCACATGTTTTGACCGTAAATTGCCGGGTCCCCGTTTTCCAGAACTGAAACGGTCCTGCCTTCATTGATCGCTTTGCGGATGATAGAACTGATGCCATCAACTTCCTTCATTTTTTCGTCATACACAAAGTGCCGGCTTTTCTTTACTTCATCGAACTGGTTTCGTGACTCCTCAAGGCTTTTCCCGTATATCCAGTGGATGCCGGTTCCGCTGTCATGGATCTCCTTGTTTTGAAGCATGCCGGCAAATTTCTCTCTGATTCCCTGATCACAGAAAATGATCTGAGAATCTCTGATCACCGTCTGCGCCCTGATGGTTATATTGTCGGGGTCGCCGGTTCCCACACTGACAAGGTATAGCTGAGAATCTCCTTTGATCTCTGCTGCGTCAATCGTCTGGTGCGAATGAAAACAACCGAAGGTCACGAACAGAAGTGGCAGCCATAACCATTTGGACCTGAACATGGACATGGTATTCATGACCCTCCCCTTTACTGTGCACTTTCTTCCTGGCACTTTCGCCAGTCAAAATCGGGCAGCGAAGTAACAGTAAAAATGTCCTTTTCCGGTGCGGTGAGGATTTTGAAACTGAGGCAGCGACCCATGTGGAAGAATCTTATCTTCTCCTCTGGAGTCGCTTGATTAGAGAACGTTTTTGCCCGCAAGTCCATAAACTCCTTCGGCAGAACAAATTGGCTGACGAGCTTTACTGCCTTTCCGCTGCTCATGCTGGCAAAGATAAACGAAAAGCTGGGCAGCGTAGCATCGAACACGAGGTCATCGTTCCTGATGCCCGTTGCCGGGGCTCCTTTCCCATAGCGAGCGCCGGTAATATAGCTGACCGCATCCGTAGGGCACGAGCGTTCAGGATTCATCGCCACATACTGATCTCCGCGCGGGGGTATTTCACCCGGATACAGATGAGCGAACGCGATTTGGCATGCCCTAAAGCCAAAGGAGCTTCCCGCACAAACGTCACCGTGGAATTTGCCGACATCAGCAATTCCGATGGTAATCAGTGAACCTCCTGTACAGCTGGTTCCTTCCTCTTTCATACATTTTTCGTAGGATACTTCCTTGTCAGGATTCCTCAAGGTTATGGTCGGGATTCCCTCCCAAGGGTCACAGCTTCCCGCTTCCGCTCGTTCCATGCTCAAAAACATCATCTCAATTATCACTGCGATGATCAGTATTACCTTGGACATGCTTTTATCCTTTTTCATCAATTCCTAACCTCATGGGTGATCTTTATAGTTATGTAGTCCACACGCTTGTATCATGGATGACACGATCTAAGATGGTTATTCTCTCCTTACAGCTCAAGCTTTATTCCAATCCACGGCGTGATCCCTCGGGCTGGCAGCAGATAGAGATCTTGGTAATCTTTGTTAAGCAGATTCTCCACTGCCACGTAGCCTTGGATGTTGCCGGTAAATTGTTGAGTCACTTTGGCGTTGAGGAGCACATAGCTGCCGAACTCTTTTTCATTAGCAATCAGGGTTTGAGTGCTGTTGGGGTTGACGTAATCAAGGTAATTCTGGCTGCCGATGAAGCTCCCGTTCACATCGATGGACATTCCAAAGTTGAATGTCTGGGTGATGTCGAGATCGATCTTATGTTCCGGATGGTAGGGAATTTCATCAGGATCGAAAACGAGGTCCTCATGCGTGTCGTTATCAAGAAACACATCCGAAAGCACCTGCGTCTCAATAAAAGTGTAGCTCAGCCTGCCGAACAGGTTGCGGGCGATCTGGCTCGACACGCTCAGCTCAAGCCCATAAATCCGTGCATCACTGAACTGTTCAAATCTGCCGATAATGTTGTCAAAGTAAATGTAGTCCTTCACGTCGCTGTAAAAGACGCTGGCATCGGCGACGACGCTCTTACACACCCTCCACGTGGCGCCTGCTTCGTAGTTGTAACTCCGCTGCTCATTCAGGTTCGGATCGCCTTGAGGGCCGAGAACGCCGCTGGCATATAGATTGCGCATGGTCGGAAAACGGATTTTTCTCGCTGCCGAGGCATAGAGATTAACAGTGTCAGAGGGGTCGTAACTCACGGCAATCTGGGGATCGAGAGCATGGACATCATCGCCTGCATCATCATCCGCAGCGGCCGGCTGATCACGCTTTTTTTTGTCAAAAAAGTCATAACTTGCACCCATGGTGACGGAAACGTTATCCGTGACCCGCAGCACATCTTCAAGAGCATAGGACCAGGTATGTGAAACCAGCTCATCATAAGGATCTGTCCCCATATGCTCTTTGTGGACATCTCGCTTGAAGCTCAATCCTGAGCGGATGGAGTTGCAGGGTAGTACATCCCAGAAAGCATACAGCTCGCCGCCGGCAGTATAGTCGTCGTACACGGAGCGCCCTGAAGGCGGCCCTACTCGATCTTCAGTCGTATAGGTATCGTCATCATAGCTATGGAGGACATTGTAGTAATCATCATAATAGCCGCGAACTTTAATGCGGAAGGTATCCGTGAACTTGTACTCATCGGAAAGATTGATTACATAGCGCTCCCAGTCGGTAAACTCATAGTACCGTGGAAAGTAAAAAAAGCCCTTCTTGTGCTCACGATACCGGGGGCTGGGCGAAACGCCATAATCTTCACCGTACCACTCGAATGACAGCCCCAGCTTATGGTTGTCTGCGATATCCAGGGTGCTGCTCAGAGTGATGGCATCGCGATCATAATCAGTATTATCCCTGCGGCCTCCATCCGGGGCTATCGCCTTGAACGCCAGGCTCGAGGGGTTGCTCGGCGCGCTCACGACGCTTTCGTTGACACTGTCGGGAGTCCGGTACGTTTTCGCCAGGTTATACCCATCGGATTCACGGTGGCTGACGCCAAAGAAGTAGCTCAGATTCTTCACCTTCCACCCGTGCGTAAAGGTATAGTGCTGGGTATCATAATCGCCGATCTTGGTGTCGAGTGCAGTGGTGGGAACCTCGCTCCCGATTTTGGTGACAACATTGATGACCCCGCCCATGCTGTTGGGACCGTAGAGAACCGAGGCGTTGCCTCGAATCACCTCGATCTTGGCGATATTCTGCACGGGTATGTCGCTCAGGTTGAGCACTCCCTCGTAGGGAATGTAGAGCGGGACTCCATCGAGCAGGATCAGCACTTTGTCTTGCTCAAATCCCCGCATCGTTACATAGTATTCATCCGTCTGGCGTCCCTGCCGGAGGTGTACGCCGGGTATCAGCTTCAGAGCCTCTCCCACATTGGTGGCATTCTGGCGTTCGATATCCTCAGCGGTAATCTCGGTAATCGCAGCCGGGCTTTCTTTCGTATCAGCGTCGGCAGTGACAATTACCTCGCCGAGCGTAAAGACTTCAGTCTTCTTCTTTTCTTCATCTTGCGCCAACGCACCCGGACTGACTACGAAGCAGGCAAGAAGA
>JAGOGO010000170.1 GCA_017996625.1 Deltaproteobacteria bacterium
TGGATTTTGAAAGAGGAACGAAAATCACTGGCGCTCGCTTTACACTTTTGCGAGGTGCTGGTGCACTTATGGAGCGAGCACTGATCAACTTCATGCTCGATCTTCATACCCGTGAGCACGGGTATACCGAGGTGCTTCCTCCGTTTATGGTCAACCGAATCAGTATGACTGGCACAGGGCAGCTGCCGAAGTTTGAAGAGGATCTCTTCCGTCTTGTCGACCCCGATTACTTTCTAATCCCCACTGCTGAAGTGCCGGTAACGAATATTCACCAGAACGAGATTATTGAGGGTGATCTCCTGCCGGTTCGTTACACTGCATACACGCCGTGTTTTCGAAAGGAAGCAGGATCCTACGGTAAGGATACCAGGGGGATGATTCGCCAGCATCAGTTCGACAAAGTAGAGCTGGTCAAGTTCGCGAAACCGGAAACCTCCTACGACGAGCTCGAAACACTTCTGAATAATGCTGAGGAAGTACTGAAACGACTCAATATCCACTATCGTGTGGTCAGCCTTTGCACCGGAGATCTCGGCTTCTCCAGCGCCAAAACCTACGATATTGAAGTGTGGCTTCCCGGACAGGGGTTGTACCGAGAGATCTCATCGTGCAGCAACTTTGAAGACTTTCAGGCCCGTCGCGCCAATATTCGTTATCGACCAGCTCCGAAATCCAAACCCCAGCTGGTACATACGCTGAACGGCTCCGGGCTGGCAGTGGGACGCACGTTGGTCGCGGTTCTGGAGAACTACCAGCAGGCAGACGGAAGTATCCGCGTGCCAGATGCACTTAGGCCCTACATGGGCGGAATGAACCTGATCGAGCCGCAGTAGCCGGTGGGTGCTGTACTGACGCAACGGCAAGAGTAGCCGACAAGGAAGACTGATTATTGCGTGGGATCGCGGAGGTCGGGTATTTCTCCCCCATATCGCTCGGAGAGTTCTCTGCGGAGGAATGCATCGATTTCGAGCCACGTGGAAAAGCGCAAGATCGTATCCACCAGCTGGACCGAATCCAGGTGGCTGATCAATCGAATAACTTTCTTTACCCTGAGCAATGACAGTGCATTCATGCTCAGTTCGTCGATACCGAATCCTACCAGAATAGGCGTATAGAATGCCTCCCCAGCCATTTCTCCGCACATGTTGACTCTGATCCCGGCGGCGTGGGCCACATCGATGATCCGCTTGATGATCCGCAGCACGGCTGGATGCAGCGGCTTGTAAAGATAGGAGACATGCTCGTTTACGCGATCGATGGCGAGCAGGTACTGGATAAGGTCGTTGGTGCCGATACTGAAGAAGTCCACTTCCTGCGCCAGCAAGTCCGCGATCACGACTGCTGATGGAATTTCGACCATAATCCCAACCTCGATCTCGGGATCGAAGGGGAGCCCATCCAACCGCAAGTCCTCTTTCACATCCTCTAGGATCCGCCGTGCCTGATGCAACTCGTTTAACCCGGAAATCATCGGGAAGAGCACCCGGACCTTCCCTAACGCACTCACTCGAAGAATAGCGCGAAGCTGAGTCTTAAAGACATCGACCTCTTTGAGGCAGAACCGTATCGCCCGCAGGCCCAGAGCCGGGTTCATTTCTTCCGCCAGCGTGACCTGGGAGAGGAACTTGTCGCCGCCAAGATCGAATGTTCGGATAGTTGTGGGATATGGCGCCATTTTTTCCACAACTTCACGATAGGTATTGAAGTGATCCTCTTCGTTGGGCAGCTCGGAACGGTTGAGATAAAGGAATTCCGTCCGGTAAAGGCCGATACCTTCGGCGCCGTAGTGGATAACAGAGGGGAGTTCATCGGTGATTTCTATGTTGGCGAGCAGGCGTACACGGTAACCGTCCCGTGTTTCCGCTGCCAGCGGTTTGTATTTGAGGGATTCTCTCTCCTGATCGTCAAGCCGTGTTTTCTTCTTGAGGTACTGGTCAAGAATATTTTGGGTGGGATTGATGATAGTTTCGCCGGAAACACCGTCGACAATGAGCAGATCGCCGTTGCGGATCTGCTGCGACGCGTTCTCGGTGCCAACAATCGCCGGAATTTCTAAAGCGCGTGCCATAATGGCGGTATGAGATGTCCGGCCTCCGATGTCGGTGACAAAAGCGAGCACCTTGTCCGAATCGAGATGAGTAGTGTCTGCAGGAGAGAGGTCGTAGGCTACGATAATTACTTTTTCCTGCACCTTGCTGATCTCTGACTCTTTCGACTTGGTCAGATTCTGCATGATCCGCCGGCCGACATAGTCAATATCATTTTTTCTCTCTTTAAGGTATTCATCCTCTATTTCAGAGAAAACTTTTTCCAACCGCTTAAGAGTGTTGCGCAAAGCCCAGGCGGCGTTCATTCGTTCCCGTTGGATGTGTTTGATAGCTTCTTCTATGAGGACTTTGTCTTTGAGGATCATCAGGTACGCTTCGATGATGTATCCAGCTTCTTTATAGCCCTTCTTCTTGAGGTCCTTCTTTGTTTCGAGCAGTTCGTTGCGGGTAGCTTCCACTGCTTCCAGAAACATCGTTTGTTCCTGCTCGACCTCTTCTTGATTGCGCAGGGAATAGTAAAAAGGGAATTCAATATCGCCGCGGTCTACCAGGAATGCCTTTCCGACAGCGATTCCCGATGACACCCCGACTCCCTTGAGAATAACAGTATCCTGATCGTGTGAATTCATATCTGACAAGATGAGTTGAAGGTTATATATTTTGCAGCTGTACAATATCTAACATATCGTATTCCGTACCTCTTGTTAAATCAACTAGACCAGAGAAGCGCGGTGAGGTTCTCGAGCGAGCCTGATGGAATGATGCTCAGAGGCGAGAATGATTGTGAACTCACCTTTCACTTTTCCTGGAGCCCACGACTGCAGCACCGAGGAAAGCCAGTCTCGGGTAATTTCTTCGTGAATCTTAGTAATCTCGCGAGCGATCACAACATATCGGTTTCCACAGATATCCAGGATATCATGCAGAGTTGCAGCGATACGGTAAGGTGATTCGTAAATAATGAGCGTCCGCATCTCTTGCTTGAATTCTTCGATACACGCGCGTCGTCGAGATGGCTTTCGAGGAAGATAGCCTTCAAAAGCGAAACGGTCGGTCGGCAGGCCCGATACACTAAGAGCTGCAATAATAGCAGACGGGCCGGGAATGGGAATTACGGCGATGTTATTTCGGATGGCTTCGTTGATTAACAGGTAACCGGGATCAGAAATCCCGGGAGTTCCCGCATCGGAGACTAAAGCAACGGATTGGCCATCGATAAGATCAGCGACGATTCTTCCTGCCTGTCGCTGTTTGTTGTGATCGTGGTAAGGCACGAGCCGGCCGGATAGGCCATAGGCCGTCAGCAGCTTCTTGGTTCTGCGCGTGTCTTCAGCAGCAATATAGTCGACACGTTTCAGTATGGAAACTGCTCGGTAGGTTATATCCTCCAGGTTGCCGATAGGAGTAGCCACGATATAGAGTGGGCCGGGTGCTACAGGCATGAAGTAAAACCAGCTCCCTTTCAAAGGTGTTAGCGTAAGGAGCCCCGCCTTCGGCGGGATTCCGATTTCGCGCATAAGCACGAAACCTCAACGAGAAGTAGAGCACAGAGCACGTGAGCTCAAAGCAAAGAGCATGGGGAAGGGGGTATACCTCTTCACTGCATGCAATTTGCCTCTGCCGTGCTGCTTATGCAGGGCACTTCTCTAGATTGACAGAAAGTGGAGAACCTGCTACAGTAGTGTAGCGGAACTTCTGATACTAATCAACAGCATAGGCCTGTAAGGCATGCACATTTTTTATTCTGTACCGGGCGGTAAGCCGCTGGCGAACAAAAGAATACTTCTCACCCGTCCCCGGGAACAAGCTCAGGCGTTTATTGATCTTCTAGCCGCTCGGGGAGCAGCGCCGGTTGTATTCCCAACTATTACGATTATTCCTCCACGTGACTGGGGGGAACTGGATGCTGCTCTGGAAAAAATATCCTACTACGATGCAATAATTTTTACCAGTGTCAATGGAGTGAAATTCTTCTTCCAGCGAATGCGCGAAAAAGAAATGGATAATTCGTGCCTCGCTGCGATCCGGGTTTGTGCGATTGGCTCCGGTACTGCGGCCCGACTTCAGGAACTTGGCATCCAGGCGGGTTTGATTCCTGACCTATTTCAGGCTGAATCTCTCGTTGAAGCGCTGGCACAAGAAGGTATTGCAGGGAAGCGGTACCTCTTGCCCCGGGCAGCCGAAGCTCGTGACGTCCTTCCCGAAGAAATCGTCAGACGAGGAGGATGCATTGATGTAGTGGCAGTATATCAAACCGAAAGTGCTGGTTCGGACGGGGAGGAACTCAAAGGTCTCTTGCAGCACAAAGAAATCGACGTGATTTCGTTCACCAGTTCTTCCACTGTGCGGTCGTTTGTGGAGCTGATAGGCTCTCCTCAGGCGGAGGTGCAGGAGCTTGTTCAAGGGATCATCATTGCCTGCATTGGACCGATAACTGCGGAGACAGTCCTCAGGTACGGAATGAAACCAGATATCATTGCTGCGACGTATACTGTCGAGGGGTTGACTGAGGCGATCATTTCCTTCTATCGGAGACAGGATGTTCAGGCAAATGACTGGCATTCGGCGGGCATCAGAGGAAAAGGTGGGCAGCCGTCAGAGCAGGATGGTTAATAGACAAGAGCTCATACGGGTGAGGTGCGTGAATGTATTTTCCTGTTTATCGTGGGCGCCGGATGAGGCGAACCGAGCAGTTGCGAAGTCTCGTAAGAGAGACAGCACTTTCGGTTAATGACTTGATCCTGCCGCTGTTCGTGCGGTTTGGCGCGAACGTTCGCCAACCGATTTCGTCAATGCCCGGCCACTTTCAGTTGTCGATGGACTGTATGGTGGAGGAAGCCCGGAAAGCTCGCCAGCTGGGCATAAACGGTGTGTTGTTGTTCGGGATTCCTGAAAATAAGGACCCACTTGGTTCTGAAGCTTACAGCCACGAAGGCGTTATTCAGCAAGCAGTCCGCCAGTTGAAGGACACGCTGCCTGAACTCGTGGTGATAACCGATGTGTGTTTGTGCGAATACACGAGCCACGGGCATTGCGGTGTTATCTCCGGACAAGATGTAGATAATGATGCAACGTTGGAGCTCCTCTGTCGAATGGCGGTTTCGCATGCCGAAGCAGGCGCGGATATTGTTGCTCCTTCTGACATGATGGACGGCCGTATCGGCGCTATTCGGGCCAGCCTGGATGAAAATGGATTCCCGTCAGTTGCGATCATGTCCTATGCGGCCAAGTTTGCGTCGGCATTTTACGGCCCGTTTCGTGAGGCCGCAGACTCAGCTCCTCAGTTCGGAGATCGGAAAACCTATCAGATGGATCCCGCCAATAGTCGTGAGGCCTTGCGGGAGGTATGGCTTGATGTCGAGGAAGGTGCTGATATTGTCATGGTGAAGCCGGCGTTGCCCTATCTCGACGTT
>JAGOGO010000029.1 GCA_017996625.1 Deltaproteobacteria bacterium
TGGATTGGAAGTCGACAGCTTCGAGGTGTGTGTTGCCCAGGACGGTGAACAGGACACCGGCAGGCGAGGAGAAGCCTCATCTCAGCACGCCCCGGCGTGGCTCTTGGATGCGGCAGAAGAGCAGGGTCTGGGAGATGATGACGGAGAAGAACGATGGGACATGAGCCATTCCTGGAATCAAGCAGCCGGGATTAACTGCTTTGCTTAAGGTATCCTTTCAGGCTGCGAAATGCAGCACTGATTCAGCTGAAAACCAAACCGCTTTTTACAGGAGGGAGAAAAATCATGTCTGTCACCGGCCTTGAAAGCGTTCAGAGTGCTGGAAATACCAGTACGTCTTCATCGAAGGCAGTCCTTGATAACGAGGATTTTCTCAACCTCCTGGTTGCTCAGCTCCAGGCACAGGATCCTCTGAATCCCATGGACAGCACCGATTTTACGGCGCAGCTGGCGCAATTCAGTTCTCTGGAGCAATTGCAGAACATGAACGAGAGTATGGAATACCTGCTTCTTTATCAGTCATCCATGAATAATGCGCAGGCGGTTTCCTTTATCGGAAAGGAAATCCGAGCGATCGGCAATCAGACTCAGGTTAATGAAGGAGTTGTTGATCCGATCCACTTTGAATTGCAGGACGATGCCCAGGCTGTCTATATCCATGTGTATAACGAAGCCGGAGAGCTCATTCGGACTGTGGAAACCGGGGCCATAGATGCCGGTCAGCAGTCTTATACCTGGGACGGCAAAGACGACGAAGGGCAGGCGGCGCCGGATGGCGTCTATACATTCGAGGTGCTTGCGGTTGATGAGCTCGATGAAAGTGTCACTGTAACACCGTATATCATCGGTGTTGTCGACGGACTCGAATTGAAGAACAATGCAACGTATGTCGTAACGGGAGGCATCGAAGTTCCTCTCGGAAATATCATTGAAATCAAAAAACCGGAGTTGTCCGTATCTCAAGAGTGATATAAACCTAGTTCAGGAGGAATAGAGCTATGATCGGATCCTTATTTGCCGGCGTTTCCGGACTTAATTCGAACTCGACCGCCATGACGGTGATCGGTGACAACATCGCTAACGTGAATACGACTGCCTTCAAGTCGAACTCCTGTTCTTTCGCAAATATTCTCAGTCAGTCTCTGGAAGGTTCAATCGGTAGCGATATCGGTCGAGGCGTGTACTTCTGGACGACTACCCCAGCCTGGACCCAAGGATCGCTGGAAACGACAAGTAGTGCAACCGACCTCGCCATCAACGGGCGGGGATTTTTCCTGCTCAAGGATGCCTCAGGCACTGAATACTATTCCCGGGCAGGTCAGTTTCAGTTCGACAAGAATGGAAAGCTACTGAATCCGGACGGATTAGTCGTGCAAGGATACCAGTTGTCTGCAGATGGCACCCTCGGCCAGTTAGGGGACATCATCATACCTCTGGGAAGCAGCGCACCCTCGGCAACCAGTAAAATGAATGTGACGGTCAATTTGGATTCCGATACGACCTCGGAAGCCGCTGCTGCCGGCACGCTGGATGGCCAGATAGCGATTCAGGCAAACACAGGCATGGCAGGCAATGTAACGATCAATGTCGCTGATGGTGCAGCAGTAGCTGAAGTGAGTACCGTGCAGTGTTCAGGGCAGGCAGCGCTGAGCGGTGGCGAATACTTCACCCTGGATTCACCCACCACCGGATATTTCGTGTGGTATGATGTCGACAATGGTTCTGTGGAACCGACGGTTGCCGGTCGAACCGCGATAGCTGTTGACATTTCCAGCGGCGATACTGCCGCTCAGGTAGCAGCAAAGACAGCTGCAGCGATCGAGGCTGCTGCTGATTTTGCTGCGGCTGCCAATGGGGATGTGGTTACCATTACCAATGCTGCAGGAGGTGCAGCAACTGATGCAGCTGACGGCGACACCGGGTTCACGATCGCTACCCTCACTGATGGAATGAACGCGGTTACCGCTGGAAACGAAACGGTCTCCATAAACGGATCGATTATGACCGTCAGGATCGAGAATGGGGTTACCACGCAACAACAGATAGCCGATGCCATTGCCAGTCAATCAATGATCGATACGGCAACCGCTACCACACCGGCGGCAGCATGGACCCTGGGAGTGGGAACGGACACGATTACCCTGACTGGAGGCGCTGATGGCGGCACGTATTCTACGACCATAACAGTGTACGATTCTCTAGGTAATGATATTCCGCTTACCATAACCTTCGAGAAAACGGCCGTGCAGAACCAATGGACATGGTCTGCCTCGGTACCATCGAGTGCGGGTAGCGTTGCCAACGGTAGCGGAACGCTGGTGTTTACATCTGACGGCACGTTGGCTAACGGGGTGGATGAGGTTATCAGCATCAACACAAGAACCGGTGCAACTTCACCGCTGGAAATCACATGGGATATGTTCGATGATTCCGGGGTTACCAACGGCCAGCTGACGAGCTATGCCGCTCCGTCCACCAAGACGTTTAGTCAGCAAGACGGATATCCGACTGGTAATCTGCAGAGCGTCGTTGTCGATGAACGAGGTGTTGTGACTGGTATGTATTCCAATGGCCGGATGGATTTCTATCAGATTGCCCTGGTCGATTTCGCCTCCTACGCTGGACTCGCCAAAATGGGCAAGAATTTGTATACGGAAACCATGGCCTCTGGTGAAGCTATGCCCGGTACCGTTGGAAGCGGAAGACTGGGGACCATCAGCCCCAATGCTCTGGAAATGTCGAACGTGGATCTTGCTCAAGAGTTCGTCAAGATGATAACTACCCAACGTGCTTTTCAGGCTAATTCGAAGGTAATCACTACCAGCGATGAGCTCCTGGAAGACCTGATCAACATCAAACGGTAACGCAGAGTATAACGTTTGTTCCAAGTTGCAGGTTGCGAGTTGCGGGTTCTTTAAACAGGAACCCGCAATTCGCAACCTCGTAGTCCCGCGATTTCCGGGGCTCCTTACTCTGCTGCTTTTAGATTCTGACCCACTTCCCACCTTTTACCTTTTCTCTATCTGCTATGTGTTCAGTATAGCAGCCTGCTGCATCGTCAAGCAGAAAACCGGCCTGCGCTCATTGATTTCCTCCGTCAAAGTGTTGACTCCCGATCAAGGGAATTTGACAGCTCAGTTGTAGTAGCATATCGAAGAGGCTTTTCATGGCCGGATTTCGAAAACAGAGCGGTGCACGGTGCTCCGGAAATCATGTAAGAACCCGGAACAGGGTGATCTATGACAAGAGCGGTATTTCCGGGAAGCTTCTCGGAGGTATCGCTGTTTTCTGGTACAGTCTTTGCTTTAGTATCGTTACGAAGTGAGAATCAGGTCATGATGATCATTATTTTTGCACAATACTGGAAGATATTCTGATAAACAGCCTGAACTGTCTTCAGTGAAGGAAGGATCTGCACAATGAACAAGAAACTCATTATCATCATCGTGGTTAATTCAGTCGTTCTGCTGGGGTTAATGGTGGGAGGCTTTTTTTTCATGATGAGCAGAATGTCAACGTATGGAGAGGATGAAAAGAAGAAAGACAAGAAGGCGGGAAACGAAGAGAAGGGGAGTTTCGTTCCTGGGTTTATGTATCCGATGGAGACCTTTATTGTCAATCTTTCCGGCGACAATGCGAAACGCTACCTGCGTGTGACCATGCAGATGGAACTAAGCGACGAAAAGGTCAAACAGGAGATGGAGCAGCGAATGCCTATGGTCCGGGATATGATTCTCACTATACTGCCTACTAAGACAGCTGCGGAACTTCTCGAAACTGAGGGAAAGAGCACAATGCGGGACATGATCCTGAATCGTGTAAACGGAGTACTGACTACTGGAACCGTAAAAAATCTGTATTTTACCGAATTCGTTATTCAGTAATGATGGGTACCTATGGCTGATCAGATTCTTTCTCAAGAAGAAATAGACGCTCTCATATCGGCAATGGATAGCGGAGAGGTGGATCTCAAAACGGAGACCACCGAAAAGGGAGAAGCCGTATCGTACGATCTCACCTCACCGCACAACAAAGTGCTAGGAGGCCACTTCGAAGGCTTGGAGCTGATATACGATGAGCTCACCAAAATGTTTCGAACATCTCTGTCATCGTTTCTCGGCAAGGCCCTTGAGGTAAAACTGGCCTCGGCTGAGATGCTGAAGTTCGGTGTGTTTCTTCAGTCCTTCTCCAATCCGACCGGATTCAGCGTTTTCACGATGGAGCCGCTTATCGGTTCTGCTCTCATGGCAGTGGAGCCTGGCCTTGCATTCTCGCTGATTGACTGCATGTTCGGCGGTACCGGGAAGCCAGTGGCTAAAATACGTGAATTCACGCTTATTGAACAGGGGGTGATTCGAAAGGTATCTGCAGAAATGTTGAAACTGATTGAACGAGCCTGGGGAGTGCTTTTTCCGGTAGAAGTGATGCTTAAGAAGACGGAGACGAAGCCGCAGTTCGTCCACATTGTATCCCCTGATGATGTTGTAATCAACATGGTATTCACGCTGTCGGCAGAGGAATTCAACGGCAGCATCTATATCTGTGTTCCTTACCTCATGCTTGAACCGGTAAAGGAGAAACTCTCGTTTAAGAGCCTTGCCGAGATGGAACAGCGCAGTAAAGTGAACGACCAGCTTGTTAGCCTGCTGCAGGAAACACAGGTTGCTCTGACTGTAGAATTGGGAAAAACCATCCACACTGTTGGTGAGGTATTGAACCTGCAGGTCGGCGATATTATCAAGCTCAGCAACGGCGCCCATGACCCGGTGATCATCACTGTGGAAAATATACCCAAATACGAAGGATTTCCAGGAATCAGCAAAGGCAACCGCGCGGTGGAAGTAACGGCGGTAGTGCGCGATGCAGGAGGGAAAGCAGAGTATGGCTACATCTCATGACCAACTTGATAAGCCAGCAGGCGAAGAAATACGCAATTCGGGTGGAAGCTCAAGTGCAGGCGTAGATCCCGGGGGCATAGAATTCATTTTAGACATTCCCCTGGAAATTACTGTTGTCCTTGGTAAGACCAGAATGGTCATCAGCGATCTGCTGAAACTCGGCCAGGGTTCCATCATCGAGCTGACCAAGCTAGCTGGCGAAACCCTCGAGGTACTGGCCAATCAGCGCTTGATCGCCCGCGGGGAAGTCGTTGCTGTAGATGAGAAATATGGCATCCGTATCACTGAAATTGTGAGTCCCGCCGAGCGAGTAGAGAACTTACGGTAACGGGCGTAGAGGATAGAGCATTGGGAGGCTTTATGGATGGATTATCGTTGCCTTTGGGAAGCATGATAGTACAAGCAGCACTGGTAAATGGCCTAGCAGACCATCAGCCGGACTCAGCCGCCTCTGCGATTAAAGTCATCGCTTCGCTGACAGTTGTGCTGGGGTTGTTGCTTATTGGCTTGGCATGGAGCAGACGTTTTCTCAATCGAGGAAATTGGCGCACCCAAGGACCCACGCTGCGGGTTCTTGGTGGAGTATGTGTTGGACTCAAGAAGAATATCTGTCTGGTTGAAGTTCCCGGGTCTATTCTGGTGGTGGGGGTTTCTCCAGATGCGATTTCACTGCTGACTACTATAGAGAACAAGGAAGCGCAGGATATGATCAAGGAACCGCTGAAGGAGAAGGATCAGGATGCTTCGCTGAGGAGCCGGCTTTCGAACTTCACGCTGCCGCTGCTCGGAGCCGAGTGTGAAAGGAACCCAAAGGAACTTTTTTCTTTTGTGAAAGAGAAATTACCGACCTTGAGCACAGTGCGCCGGATTCGACCGCGATTATACCCTGTACTTGTCGGAAAGCATGAGCAGGAGTGAGTCAATGAAACAGTTGTTGTTCATTAGCTCCTTGGTGCTGGCCGGCATTCTGGTTTCCGGTATGGAGAGCGGAGCGACAACTAATGGGCCGGCAATCACCATCGGACTTGCTCAGACCGAGAATTCCGGTGAGATGAGCGTTCTGGTGCAGATTTTTCTGATTCTGACCGTCCTCTCGTTGGCTCCAGCGATTCTGATTATGCTCACTTCTTTTACACGGGTAGTGATCGTTCTTTCGATTTTGCGACAGGCCCTGGGAACTCAGCAGATGCCGCCGAACCAGGTAGTGATCGGCCTCGCGTTGTTCCTGACCTTCTTTATCATGAACCCGGTATGGAACAACATCAACCAGGAAGCACTGCAGCCGTATCTGCAGCACGAGATCGGGATGCAGGATGCGCTCACTGCTGCAGGAAAACATGTGCGGGAGTTTATGTTCAAACAAACCCGCGAGAAGGACTTGGCGTTGCTGGTAGATATCGCACATGTTGAGCGGCCGCATAATCGGGAAGAAATTCCCACTACCGTCCTCATTCCGTCATTTATTATCAGCGAGCTGAAGATAGCCTTTCAGATTGGTTTTCTGCTCTATATTCCGTTTCTCATCATCGACATTGTCGTATCCAGCATTCTCCTTTCAATGGGTATGATGATGCTTCCTCCGGTGATGATATCGCTGCCATTCAAGCTGATGCTTTTTGTACTTGCTGATGGGTGGTATCTTATCGTCGGTTCCTTGGTGAGAAGTTTTTCATGAAAGAGGAATCACCATATGTCTCCTGAATTCATTACCGGGTATATGATTGAAGCGATGAAAGTAACCGTGCTGCTATCAGCGCCGGTTCTCGTGTTTGGGCTGGTAGCTGGGCTCCTGGTAAGCATATTTCAAGCAGTAACGCAGATCAATGAAATGACGTTAGTCTTTATTCCTAAAATGATCGCCTGCGGCGCAGCCCTGCTGCTGTTTTTTCCGTGGATGTTGCAGATTATTATCGAGTTTACTCAGAACTTACTGGTGAACCTGCCGCAGTATATTCACTGATGCACCCTGCGGCGCGCGAATTTCTTTTGAGGAACAGGAATGACGTCTTTCTCAATCCCACTGACCCAGGTGCAGACACTCTTCCTCATTTTTGTGCGGGTAGGCGGCCTTATTATGACAGCGCCTCTTCTAGACAGCCGGGGGGTACCGATTGCTTTTAAACTGGGACTGGCATTTTCGCTCAGCATTATTTTACTTCCACTGGTAGCGGTGAGGCCAGAGGTGTTTGAAGGCAGTGCACTGGCCTTTATGGTAGGTCTCGTGGGTGAGGTATTCATCGGCATTATAATCGGAGTCGCGATCAGACTCCTGTTCAGTGCGGTTCAGCTTGCCGGCCAGCTGGCGGGATTTCAGATGGGATTTTCCATTGCCAACGTGCTTGACAGCGTAAGTAATGCGCAGATCTCAGTTATTAGTCAGCTGCAGAATATTGTCGCAGTATTACTCTTCTTTTCCTGTAACGCTCACTACTGGCTTTTTTCCGGAGTGGTTGACAGCTTTGTGCTTGTTCCGCCGTTTTCATTTCAAATGAGCTACCCCCTGGTGGATCAGCTTGTCAGGCTTACCGGCACAATGTTTATTATTGCTGTCAAGGTGGGTGCACCGGTTATAGTTGCACTTCTGCTCACAACCGTATCACTCGGATTAGTAGCCCGGGTCGTACCTCAGATCAACATATTCATAGTCGCTTTTCCAATCAAGATTGCAGTGGGTTTGGTCTTTATAGGAGTTACCCTTCCCTCCCTCGCTGCATACCTTGGAGAACTCTATGCGCATCTGGGCACGACGATTCATGAGCTTCTCCGGGCCTCATCGTTGTAGGAAGGACCACGATTGGGCTCAGGGGTGTGCTGATCGGTAATCATCCTGATTTAAGCTGAGCTACACCGCTTTGTGCGTGCGAAGCCGACAACAGGGAACGCATGGGCTGCGCTAGCCAACGATTGAATGGATACGATGAAAGCTTATGGCTGCAGGGTTTGATCACGACAAGACAGAACCAGCGACACCGAAGCGCCGGGAAGAGGCGCGCAAAAAGGGCCAGGTAGCGCGAAGCAGAGAGGTGCCCTCGGTTTTTATTTTATTCAGCGGCCTGGGGGCGCTGTCGTTTGGTGGGTCGTGGATGATATGGCACTGCTCTGACCTTATGCGAAAAACGTTTCAGGATCTGATCAGCATTGAAGTAAGCGAGGCTGCTGCACCGGTTTTGATCCAGGAGATCATGGTCCGGACAGCTATTCTGCTGCTTCCGCTTCTGCTTGCCGTCCTGGTGGCTGGAGTGGCTGCTAATCTCCTGCAAGTAGGATTATTTTTTACCAGCGAACCCTTAGCTCCTCAGCTCTCCAGACTTGATCCACTCAAAGGAGTCTCGCGACTGCTGTCCTCCCAGTCGCTTGCCGAGCTGGTCAAGTCGATTCTGAAGATTGTTCTGATCGGCTGGATTGCCTACGATCTGGTCAAGGCGGAGATGGAAGCTATGCCCAGCCTTATGACCTGCAGCGTTGCAGAGATTCTTTCCTTTATTGGATTCAGTTCCTTGCGGATAACCCTGTATACGTGTCTGGCGCTGGCAGTTGTAGCACTTCTGGATTACGGCTTTCAGCGCTGGAACTATGAAAAAGAGCTTCGCATGAGCAAACAGGAAATTAAAGAAGAAATGAAACAGCGGGAAGGCGACCCGCTGATTAAGGCGCGGATCAGAAGAGTGCAGATGGAACTGTCGCGGCGTCGCATGATGGAGGCAGTGCCGCATGCCGATGTGGTGATTACCAACCCCACAACTCTGGCGGTTGCGCTGAAATATGATCCTAATGAAATGTCGGCACCCCAAGTGGTTGCTAAAGGTGCAGGCTTCATTGCGGAACGGATCAGGGCAATAGCAAAAGAGTCCGGCGTACCGATTGTGGAGCAAAAGCCCCTTGCCCAGGCTCTTTACAAAATGGTGGAAATCGGAGGGGCGGTTCCCATCTCTCTGTATCAGGCTGTTGCTGAGGTGCTGGCGTACGTATACCGCCTGAAAGGTATGCGAGGGCCGCGTTAGTCCGAGGTTATGCATTTGTACAAGTCTTATACGTTTTATAAGACCTATACACTATGAGGAGCATTGCATGATCGGTGTACGTGAGAATCAACCAGGAGGCTCAATATCTCTCGCGGAAAAAAATACTGATGTCATGATGGCGTTAGCAGTGGTAAGCATTGTCGGTTTTATGACAATTCCTTTGCCGCCGATGCTGCTTGATATCCTGCTATCCTTCAGCATCACTTTTTCACTGATGATGCTGCTGTTGTCCATGTATATACAGAGTCCTCTCGAAATCTCAGCGTTTCCTTCTATTCTTTTGCTTATCACGCTGTTTCGGCTGGCCTTGAATATCGCTTCCACCAGAATCATTTTGCTCCATGGGAATGAGGGTACCACGGCCGCAGGAAAGGTAATCTACGCTTTCGGGAATTTTGCTGTTGGAGGCAACTATGTGGTGGGTGCAATCGTTTTTATTATTCTCGTTATTATAAATTTCGTAGTCATAACTAAGGGCGCAGGCCGTATTGCTGAGGTGGCAGCCCGGTTCACTCTCGATGCAATGCCAGGGAAGCAAATGAGCATCGATGCCGACCTCAACGCTGGTTTGATTGACGACAAGGAAGCCAAGGAGCGCCGCTCGAGGATCGCACAGGAAGCTGACTTCCATGGCGCTATGGATGGTGCCAGCAAATTTGTTCGAGGCGACGCTGTGGCTGGACTGATCATCGCCGTAGTCAATGTCGTTGGCGGTCTTACCATTGGCGTGTTGCAGAACGATATGAGTTTCTCCGATGCAGCGAAGACGTACACCCTCCTGACAGTGGGCGACGGCCTGGTAACTCAGATCCCGGCGCTGCTTCTGTCCACGGCTGCAGGTATCGTCGTAAGCCGCGCTTCCGGAGGATCTAACTTGGGCCGCGAGGTCGTTAATCAGCTGCTGTTGCAGCCGCGGGCGATTGCAATGGCTGCCGGCATACTGTTCTTCATGGCATTGGTCCCAGGTCTGCCGACGGTTCCATTCCTGGTGCTCTCGGTGGCTGCCGGAACAGTTGCCTATCTCGTGATCGAGGACCGAAAAGTGCGGCAGAAAGGGGAAAAGGCCAAAGAAGCAGGAAAAGTGCGGCCTCCGGCGCCGGAGCGTATTAGTGCTGTTCCTCCTCTTGACGCTTTGGCACTCGAAGTGGGCTACGGACTGGTTCCCTTAGTGGACACTGAACAGGGCGGCGAACTTCTTGAACGCATCAAGTCAATACGAAAGCAAATTGCACAAGAGATTGGTATCATCGTGCCTCCGGTGCATATCCAAGACAACCTGCGTCTGAAACCTAATCAGTATTCGATTCTGCTCAAGGAAAATGAGATCGGTTCCGGGGAACTCATGCTGAATCACTTTCTGGCCATGAATCCAGGACTAACCGATGAGAAGATTGATGGCATCGTAACCCAGGAGCCTACGTATGGATTACCCGCATTATGGATCAGAGAGGAACGCCGAGATGAGGCACTGGCAAAGGGATTTACGGTGGTGGATATTGCCACAGTTCTGACAACGCACCTCGCTGATGTAATCCGCCGCTATGGACACGAACTGATCGGTCGACAGGAGGTGCAGAAGCTGCTCGATCATGCGAAAGAAACACATCCCAAGGTGGTTGAAGAATTGGTACCAAACTTGCTTCCTTTAGGAAGTATCGTCAAGGTACTCCAGAACCTCCTGCGCGAGCAGGTGTCAGTGCGTGATCTCCTGACGGTTCTCGAAACTCTAGCGGATGTTGCGCCAATGACCAAAGATATCGACGTTCTCAGTGAATACGTACGGCAGGCTATGGCACGCACCATTACAAAATCATATCAGGCTCCGGATGGGACCATTCCAGTGATCACTTTTGATCAGCAGACGGAAAAGATAATCAGCGGAGCAATTCAACAAACCGAGCAGGGATATTTTCTTGTGATGGAGCCAGCGATGACACAACGGTTTCTCGAAGCTCTTCACCAGAATCTGGAAAAGTGTACGTCACGAAACTATCAGCCCATTGTTTTGTGTTCGCCGCAGATCCGTTTGCCCTTCAAGCGTTTTATTGATCGTTTTGTTCCCAATCTGGTCGTGCTCTCGTTTAACGAGATCTTGACGAACGTCAAAATTCAAACACTCGGAACAGTAAGGATTGGCAATGCACATTAAAAGATTTGAAGCGCGAGATATGCCAGCTGCTCTGAAACTGATTAAGCAGGAATTCGGAATGAATGCGGTTATTCTATCGGCTAAAAGCCTGCAGCGTGATAAGGGCTTGCGCGCTTTCTTCCGAAAACCCGGTGTCGAAGTGACCGCTGCAGTCGATTCTCCGCGGAGCTCAGAATCTGAAGAAGCATCTGCTCTGCTCCAGGAAAAACACGATGCCGGCGATATCGGCTCAACCGTATACACCCGGGCTGGTTTTCTTGACGGACAAAAGACAGGTCCGGTCTTTTCGACTATGCCTCAACGCGCTTCACTGAATGAACGCCACACTGGCCAAGCGGATACCCGACATCTTTTTAATCTCTATGGAGAAATGACTGCGAAGGATGTAAGTGCAGAACTGTCGAGTGAGCTGGTGAAAAAGATACACTGGCGGATTACCCCGGAGGAACTGGAGAATGAAGCATCAATACGGGATTGTCTGGCAGGGATTATCGAAGAAATGAGCATTGCAGGTGGGGCCATACCAATTTCTTCTCGCCGCAGGAAAGTGGTAGCCTTTGTTGGACCCACCGGGGTCGGTAAAACGACGACGGTTGCCAAGCTCGCAGCGCACTACGCATTCAGATGTAGGAAAAAGGTAGCGCTTGTGACTACTGATACCGCACGGATCGGAGCTGTGGAGCAAATCCGGATCTACAGCCGAATCATGAAAGTACCGCTCTGTGTAGCGACAGATCTAGAAGAGCTGCAAAATCGGCTGGGGCAGCCAGACGATGCGGATCTGATTCTCATTGATACTGCAGGTATCAGTCAGAACAACAAAGCAGGGTTGCAGCAGCTGAAGGCGTGTTTGGACAGTGTGCGTCCGCTGGAAGTCCATCTGGTGATCAGTGCCACCACCAAAGAAAAGGATGTTGGAGATATTCTGGATAAATTCGGGATCATGCCTATCAACCGCATGGTGATAACAAAAGTGGATGAAGCCACCACCTGCGGGCCGATCATGAATCAGGTCGCAAGCGCGAAGGTGCCGGTTTCCTTCATTGGTCGCGGGCAAAATATTGTCGATGACCTTGTTCCGGCAACGCCAGCGGTACTGGTTGATTGGATTATGGGGAATGCGACAGAACAGGATAGAGGTTTACTTCGGGATAGTGAAGAGGAGGTTAAGCCTCGTCTGCGTGCCGTGGAAGTGCCGTATCCTAACAAATTCTATATCGCCAACAAAAACTCGGATGTATTTCATTATCATAGCTGCAAGTGGGCAAAGAAGATAAAGGCTAAGAACATGATTGTTTTTGACAACATGGATGAAGCATTGAGTCTGGAACTGAAACCATGTCGGCTCTGTATCCCGGAAGAAGCACAGAGAGAAGATGGTCTTACAAAAATACGCCTGCGTGCTTCCGTGTAGCCCGCAGATTTAAACAAAAGCAGCGGTGGAGATAGAACGACAACACGCCAAGCGGTCGGCGGCAGACAATCACCGCAGCTGGATTCTGTGTCACGCTTATAGTCTGCACCAGTACCGTACACAGCAAACGAGATGGATGGGTAAGGAGCAGGGAATGGATCAGGAATACTACGCTGACAATGTAATTGTATTCGATGAGGGCCGCCTGGGTCGCACTGGACAGGCCGATAATGACCGCTGCGGAGCTCAAGGCGCTCTTTGTTCTGAGCTTGATACTGACGGATTTCGTGATAGCGGAACCGTGTCCGGGAACGAAAAGACATCCTCTCGGGATCGCCGGCCGGAGCGCACCGGCACCAGATCCAAGCACAGTATGCGAACCAATTCAGGAATGCGTGTTATTGCCATTACCAGCGGCAAAGGAGGCGTGGGGAAAACCAATATTGTGGCGAATCTCGGATATGCCCTCAGCCAGTTGGGAGAGCGGGTTCTCATTCTCGACGCTGACCTTGGATTGGGAAACCTGGACATCCTTCTGGGAATTACCCCGAAGTATAATCTCTCGCATGTGGTGGAAAGAGAAAAAACATTATCAGAAATTGCTGTTGAAGGACCTGGTGAAATGTATATTCTGCCTGCTGCTTCCGGAATTCAGGAAGTTACACAGCTCACCCAGGAGCAGCGCCAGCGTCTTCTTGATGAGCTTCACCTGTACACTGATTCAATCGATGTGCTTCTTATCGATACCGCCGCGGGAATATCTTCCAATGTAATGTGCTTTAATAGCGCTGCTCATGAAGTCATGGTCGTCGTCTCCCCTGAACCAACGTCAATTACGGATGCATATGCCCTGATGAAGGTTCTCTCAATGAAATATGGGTCTAAGGATTTTCGGTTGCTGGTGAACATGGTTTCGAGCACAGAAGAAGCCTACGACGTATACCGGCAGCTGAAACTTGTTGCGGGACGCTTCCTCGATATCACTATCGATTATCTCGGATATGTGCTGTCAGACAAGAATGTTCCACGATGTGTGCGACGCCAGAAAGTCGTGAGTGAACTGTTTCCCGCCAGCCAGGCAAGCCAGTGTTTTTACGCGCTGGCGAGGAAAATAACCAGTCCGTCGTCCCCACCGGGACGCAAGAAGTCTCAGGAAGACTTCTGGAATTCTTTGCTTCAGGAAAATAGAGACAAACACTCCTGATTGAAGGAACACTGCTCAAGTGGAGAACATACAATGGGCCAAGTGCTCAAGAAAGTATCCAAACATCCGGAAGAGGAATCACTGCACAGCAAGCTGCTCAAGGAGTATCTTCCCTATGTTAAGCGCATCGTTTACCGTATAGCCGTGCATCTTCCTTCTCATCTCGAGATGGATGATCTGGTGAGTGCAGGAATCGTGGGGTTGATGGAAGCAATAGAAAAGTATGATCCTCAGCGTGATAACAAGTTCCTGACCTACGCTATTTTTCGCATTCGCGGGGCGGTCCTGAGCGAACTGCGCTCCCAGGACTTTCACTCTCGCGCAAACCGCAGGAAGGTGCGTGAGTTGGAACGGGCGTACTTGAAGCTGGAGCAGCGATTAGGGCGGGAAGTATACGATGAGGAGGTGGCACTCGAGCTTGGTCTGCAGCTGGAAGAGTTCTACCAGGTTAAAAAAATGTCGGGCATATCATTCATTAGTCTTGAAGATGTAGGTGTAAAAGCAAGTGAGGAACGCGAGAAGCTCCTCAGCTTTTTCGTCGACCGAGAGAATTTTGATGCCTTGGCGTGGTCCCGAGTGCGGGAGATCGAAGCCGCTGTGGAACGCACCATCGAACAGCTTCCGGAAAAAGAACGAATGGTGATTACACTCTACTACTGGGAAGAGTTAACCATGAAAGAAATAGGTAAGATATTAGACATTACCGAGTCGAGAGTATCGCAGCTTCATTCTCAGGCAGTTATCCACCTTCGAGCACGGCTTCAGAAAGAAGGCCTGATTGACGGATAACCTGTGAAAAGCTGGCACAGGGCCCGGGGGAGTAAAGAACCAGAGCAGGTGACAGCTATGGCCGATGACATTGTAACTCCACTCGCGCCGCCTACAACTGCCGATCGGGTGAACGGAGTTGGCCAGCGGCATACGAATATGAACCGGCACACGTTTGCAAAGCGGGTGCATAGGGAGGACGAGGGTGAACCGTCGGAAGAAGAACGCGCTTCGGAAGGATCTGCCGAAGAACAGGACCAGCGGGAAGATGGAAGGTCTTCGAAGTTCGCTACTTCTGGTCGTGAAGAAAACGAAGAAGAGGATAAGGAAGCTCCGGGCCGGTTGATTGATGTCGTTGCCTAGGGTGGAAGAGTGAAGAATGAACACCAGGAGGAAGACGGGTGAACACTATGATTATGACAGACGTTGCATGGTGGGTGGCAGTACCGGCGGTAATTGCCGTGGTTCTTGGCGCAACAATGTACGGTGCCAGAATACGGCGACGAAAAAAACAGCAGAAATCTGCAGGCCAGTCTACCGATATTTTAACGAATAACCGGTCGTTTGATGAAGTGCTCACGGCCATGATCAAGCAGACCGAAGAGAACTTCCAGACTGTTATCGAAGCATTGCATAAGGAACAGGAGATGCTTCGCGAATACGATATCAGACGAGCAGGATCGTTACCGGAAAAAGGTACGGTCACCAGGCTAGCAGACGTTTCTCCAAAGCGGAAAAGCCATGTTCACAGCAAGCGCCGGAAAAGAACGGATGCTGAACGGACGGACTCTTCGGACCGGTATGCAGCACATACGGCTCAGCTTGGGCGCAGCCGGCGTACAGAAAAAGACAGCACGAAGAGTTATTCTCCAACTCAGGGAGAATTGAACTTGATTGCCGACCTTCAGCGTATTCAGCAGGAATAGATGCAGCGGTTTTATGAACTGGGAAAATTTTGCCTAACGGGTATGCCGGATTTTGAGCACTTGGCGTCAGGTTTTTGGCACCCGCTCCAATGATGAACGGAGCAGCCGAGGCTGAACGCCCGGTGGTCGAGGGTTTAGAGGAGATGAATACTTTGGTATGTCTTTTGCTTCATTAAAGAGCGGCGGTAAAGCACACATGCTGCTGAAAAAGCAGTGGGCAGCCTCAACAATTATTCGAACTGCAAAGGAACCATACTCAATGTCAGATCAAATGTATATAGCTGCTTCTGGTGCACTGGTACAGCAGGTGAGGCTGGAGACGCTGTCCAACAACCTGGCAAACAGTAACACAACCGGGTTCAAAGAGGATCAAACGGTGTTCACTGCATATCTCAATGAGGGTTTTGATGAAGCGGGAACGCCGATTCTCTCTCCCGGTTATTCTTCCGGGGAGACGCCGTTGCCGCTTACGTTGCCGGGTGACTACTATGTCGTACTGGAGGACATTCAGACCAACCACGCTCCCGGCCAGCTGAAGTATTCTGGCAATCCTCTGGATGTGGCGCTGCAGGGAAGCGGATTTTTTTGCGTGGAGACTGCCGAAGGAAGAGCCTATACCCGCAATGGTGCTTTCAAGCTGAATGAACAAGGATTCCTAAGCACTCAGAATGGATTACCGGTTCTGGGTGAACAAGGAACGATCAGTGTGACGCCAGGCACTCTTGAAATAAACCAGGAAGGTACTGTTTTTGTCGATGGAATTGCGGTCGACCGTCTCAAAGTCGTGGATTTCCCGGAGCCGTACCCGTTGCAGAAGGTCGGAGATACTATGTTTGTTCTTTCGGATCCCGCCGTTCAGGAAGAGAAGCCTGAACTGACGGAGATCGCACAAGGGTATACCGAGTCATCCAATGTAGATCCGGTTCGTACGATGACAGAGATGATTGAAGTCATGCGTGCCTATGAGTCATACCAGAAGGTGATTCAATCGATTGATGAAATCAACGCCCTGGCGGTTGAAAAGGTGGGCGAAATCGTATAGCTGTATACATGCGCGAGAATGTGGGTTGTCACAGCGCAATGGGAACAGGAGGGTATCATGTTAAGAAGCTTATGGACAGCGGCCTCGGGAATGGAAGCGCAGGCGTTGAACATCGATGTAATCTCCAACAACATTGCCAATGTTAACACCACTGGCTTCAAAAAGAGCCGGCCTGATTTCCAGGATCTGCTCTACCAGACAATCCGGCAGGCTGGTGCCCCATCCACAGCTGGCACCGAGATTCCTACGGGCATTCAGGTAGGACAAGGAACCCGGCCGGCAGCAGTACAGAAAGTCTTCACTCAGGGTGACTATCAGAATACCCAGAATGAATTAGACATGGCGATAGAAGGCGACGGATTCTTTCAGATTACGCAACCCAGCGGGGAAGTAGCCTATACGCGAGCCGGGGCATTCAAACTCGACAGTGAAGGACGTGTCGTAACCACAGATGGATTCTTTTTGGAGCCAGAGATCACCGTTCCTACCGATACCGTATCGGTCACGATCGGAACGGACGGAACAGTATCAGTAATGCAGGCGGGAGAGACTGAGGCCACTGAAATCGGAACTATCGAACTCGCACGGTTTGTCAATCCGGCCGGTCTGCATAGTATTGGGCGAAACCTCTACCTGCCGACACTTGCCTCAGGAGACGCCGTTACCGGAACTGCTGGCGAGGACGGATTCGGTACGATTGCTCAGAAATTCTTGGAGATGTCTAATGTCAGCGTCGTCGACGAAATGGTTAACATGATTGTCGCACAACGTGCATATGAGATCAACAGCAAGGCGATTATTACCGCCGATGAAATGCTTCAGATGGCCAATAACCTGAAACGTTAGAAGGATTGTATGATGGCTTTGCAGATGCGGTGGTCCTGGCGATATCAGATACTGGTCGTGATTGCGGTGACCATTGCTTCCGGGTTGGTCTGCGCAGATGAAATGACAATGATTACCATGGCAGATCACCGTGAGGTGAACGCTGATACGATTCTGCTTGGTGATCTTGCGCAGATTACCGGATCGGATGAAGCACTGAATGCCCAGGTGCGCACTATCGCCGTAGGGGCTGCGCCCCAGCCGGGAAAGTCTCGATCGATCAATCGAGACTACGTGATTATTAGGCTGAAGCAAAGTGGTGTCTCCCTAACAGCTATAGCATTCCAAGGACCAGAGGTTACCATTGTCTCACGAGGTTCAGTAGAAATAACCGCGGAAAAACTTGAAAGAGTGGTGCGGGAGTTTATTGTTCAGAATATGCCTTGGGACCAAAAAAAGGTGCATATTGCCGATGTCCGTATTACCGACCCAGTTCGACTGCCCCAAGGGCATATAGGCTACACGGTACTTCCTCCCGAAGGAGGGAAATATCAAGGAACAGTACTTATTCCCATCACCTTCACTGTCAACGGCGCATCAGTAAAAAAGGTGTGGGCACATGCAACCATTGAAGTTCTAACGGACGTTGTTGTCTGCACTAGACCGCTCGGGCGCTATGAGATTATCACTGAAGACAAGATTCGTATCGAGCAAAAGGATCTGGCATCAATTCCCTCCAATGCTCTTGCTGCTGCTCAGGATGTGGTAGGAAAACGAACACGGCGCGTGCTGAGTGCAAATGCTGTATTAACTGCTGATCAGGTTGAGCTGCCTCCGCTCATGAAGCGAGGGGACTTGGTAACGATTATAGCTGATTCAGGCTGCTTGAGAATAAGTGCTCGCGGAGAAGCACTGGAACGGGGCCGGCGTGGAGAGCTGATCAAGATCAGAAATCTCTCCTCTCAAAAGGAAATCTTCGGCCGGGTGATTGATGGCGACACAGTAGCCGTAGACTTTTGAGTGCACGTAGCCAGCGGTCCTTGTTATGGCGACGGATCAGATGAAAATGCTGTTCAGAAATGAGGAGCTTGTCGATGAAACCTGCATGGAAGAAAAGCCTAACGAAAACATTACTGGGATCAATCCTTGATGAACGATCCGGGCCAAACAGCGCTGCACCCGGCCGAATCTGGGCGCGTTGGTGTGGTATCGGCACGTTGTTTCTGGTAATGGCGGGCTGTGCAACAACAGCGCCGCAGTCAACGCTGATCAGTCAGGAAAGTACGCCCCAATATGATATCCCCCAAAGCACAGTGTGCTCGCCGGGATCACTCTGGAGCAACCGTGGCCCCTTCGGCAACCTCTTCGTAAGCAACAAAGCTCAGCAGGTAGGTGATATCGTAACGATCAAGGTTGTTGAAACCTCGAGTGCATCCAACAATGCGGCGACCAATACCGGCCGATCATCATCGATTTCCGGCGGACTGCAAAGCTTTTTTGGTTTGGAGCAGGATTACGATCCGACCGATAATTTTTTCAATCCATTTGGAACGATTCAGGCTGGAATGGAAAGCGCCTTCGATGGCGCCGGCAGCACAACCCGCAGCGGCAAGCTCAATGCGTACATGACTGCGCGGATTACCGAGATACTGCCTAATGGCGACTACCGAATTGTCGGGTCCCGGGAAGTGACTGTCAACAATGACAAGCAGATTATGATCCTTTCCGGCGTTATTCGGCCAGAGGACATTCTAGCAGACAACATTGTGTTTTCGACCTACATCGCCGATGCGAAAATTGTATACAACGGTTCAGGTGTTATCAGCGACCGGCAGCAGCCCGGATGGCTGGTGCGGGTTCTGGACACAGTCTGGCCGTTCTAGCAGTGAAGAGTAAAGAGTAAGGGGTAAGGGAGAAGAAGAGAGATCCAAGGTTCACGGTTCAAGAGGTGAGAGAGTTTGAGATGAAGGTTGTTCAGCGCCTGATACAAATGAAATGCAGCCTTGCGGCTATCGGCTTGACGGTTCTCATGGTAACTATGCTCGTGGAATCAGCATCTGCGGTCAGAGTTAAGGATATCGCTGCCATCGAGGGAGTGCGGCAAAACCAACTGGTCGGATACGGCTTGGTGGTTGGCCTGGATGGGACTGGCGATGATAAGGATATGCCATTTACGGTTCAGTCTCTGACAAGTATGCTCGAACGGATGGGCGTTACCGTCAACCCGGAAGATGTTGAGGTGGACAATGTCGCCGCGGTCATGATCACAGCCGATCTGCCTCCATTTGCCAAGCCAGGACGGCGGATTGATGTGCAAGTGAGCTCGATCGGCGATGCCGAAAGTCTTCAGGGTGGCACCCTGCTGCTTACACCGCTGATGGCTGCTAATGGAGAAGTGTACGCAGTTGCACAGGGGGCGGTAAGCATCGGCGGATTTTCTGCTGGAGGTGCTACGGCAAAAGTGCAGGTGAACTTTCCTACTGTTGGACGGGTAGTCAATGGGGCTCTGATTGAGCGGGCAGTGCCGACCAATTTCAACGAAAACGAATCCGTTACCTTGAGCCTCTACAATCCTGACTTTACCACCGTATCCCGACTGGCCGAGCGGATCAACACGGTAGTTAACGATTACGTGGCCACTACCATCGACGCCGGTACTGTCGAAGTTGCGGTTCCGGATCGTTTCTCGGGGAAACTCGTGGAACTGGTCACCCTCATCGAAGGACTTGATGTTACCCCTGATTCTGCGGCAAAGGTAATCATCAATGAACGCACCGGCACCGTTGTGATGGGAGAAAATGTGCGCATCAGGACGATCGCCATTTCCCATGGCAATCTGAGTATTGAAATCAAGGACGTTCCGGAAATTTCGCAGCCACTTCCTTTTTCAACCGGTGAAACGGTCATCGTTCCAGAAACCGAAATCTCAGTCAAAGAGGAGCGTAACCCTCTTTATCTCGTCGAATCGGGTGTGAGCATCGGAGAGGTCGTTCGAGCATTGAACGCATTAGGTGTTTCCCCGCGGGATCTGGTGGCGATTTTTCAGGCAATCAAGGCATCGGGTGCTTTGCAGGCCCAGCTGGAAATCCTCTAGACGGATGGTGAAGAAGGATGGGTTCAAAGTTCCAAGTGGAACAGTAAGGAGTAAAGAGTGACGAGTAAGGAGTTGGAAAGAACAGGCACGAATCACCCCCGTCTTGGCACTCCTTGCTTTTCACTCCTCACTTCTTACTGGATTTTGAACTTTGAATCTTGAATCGTTTAATCACTGATCGGAAAGGCATGATGAACATAGACTCCCCAGGATCAAAACACGTGAATCTATCTGAGCACATGATGTGCCCGGGGCCCTCTCCGGCGAAGGAAGCAGCGCATACTCGTTCAGGCCAACCAGCTGACCCAAGCCTTATGAAAGCCTGCGCAGCTATGGAGGCACAATTTGTCAATTATCTTTTCAAGGAAATGCGCGAAACTATCCCGGAAGGCGGATTTATTCCACGAAGCACCGGGGAGAAAATTTACACGTCGATGCTCGATGCTCATCTGGCGGAAGAACTTTCTCAGAGCAAGGGCATTGGTCTGGCGCCGATTCTGTATGATCAGTTGGCGAAGCTCGCGGATCCGGCCAGCGGTGAAGAAAAAAATTCAGAATTTGCTAAAGTTTTTCCGCTTACCCGCCGATAAATTATAAGAATAAATAGGTGTAGAAGTCATCGTCTGAATTTTATGTAAAAAATCGGCTGGTTGCATCATTGGTAAGCGGTTGACGCCGACGCTCAATGCATCGATACCGTATTCATGACGATGGCGAAAAAGGGCTGAAAGCAGGTTAACGCAGCCTATGAAATGACAGCAGGCTGCAAGGAGGTACTCAGGGATGAAAATTGCGGACAAGCACCCCTTCATACGGTTAGACGCGTACGTCAAGAATGTGAGAGAGGCGGTGAAGTCTGGAGAAGGAGGTCAGCCGGCTTCCGCGGGTGACGGACATGACGACACGGTCAAGGTATCGGTTAAAGCCAGAAGAATTCAGGAAGCGCGGGCAATCCTCGATGCGGTTCCTGATGTGCGTGAAGACCGCGTAGCCGATATCAAAGCCCGTATCGAAAACGGAACCTATTCAGTCGATCCAAAGGATGTCGCCGCCAAAATAGTGGAAGAATCGTTGCTGAATGAACTTCTGTAAGTGGTGCCGCTTCGTTTTGTCTCGTTTTAAAATATAGATTTCAGAAGCTTACGGTCTGAAGGCGCATGTTGATGCCCGGATCGTAACGTCAGGCAGCGGAATTTAGAATTTGCGCACAGGAATGACCATGAGGACTGACCTTCTCTTAGAAAAGCTTATCAGCCTGTTGAATGAACAAATATCGCTGTATCACTCCCTTCTCAATGTTCTTCAGCACGAACGACGGGCAATGATAGCCGTAGAACCTCTTATTCTTAACGAATGCACGAAGGAAAAAGAAAACCTCATTCTTAAGATTCGGGTCCTGGAAGAACACCGGATCAATTATGTGGAGAATCTGGCTGAGTCATTTTGCTGCCCGGCGACTGAGCTTCCGCTGCGAAAGCTCGCGGAGCGTGTTGAAGAGCCATTTGCCACTCAGCTCCTCGACTGCTCCTGTGCTCTTTCAGCTCTTGTAGGAAGCATTCACGAAATCAACCAATCAAACAGATCACTTGTCTCGCATTCGCTCGATCTCGTCAGGGGATCTCTGACGCTGCTAAACAGTCTGGTGTGCTCGCATTCCGTCTATCACCAGACCGGCCAGATGCATGTTGCTGAAAGAAGCGGCATGGTTTTTTCTGATAACGTCTGACGGGCCGTTCATAGGCAACGAATCATGAGCAATAGTTTATTCGGTCTTGAGGCCGACTGTGCAGAATTCGTTAACACCATCTTCTGGATGCAAGGAAGCCTGATACTCATTCCTTTTTTCTTTTAACCGGTGAATCGAAAGAATACCTGTAAGGAGCCTGGCATGAATCAGCATGAGGAAACCTTCGTTGACACTCTCAAGAGAATGGATGAAGAAATAACTACCCTGAACCTGAACGATTGCGAAGGGTGGAATCTCCTGGTGAGTGAATTGACATCGCTTATTGATGCGAGTCCTGAAATGAACCTTGCGGGCCGATCGCTGGCAGCCCTCATCAGTAAGGGCCTTCAGGCTGTTGCTGATAAGAAGGTTCCGAATCTGCTGTCATTGACCGAAGTCCTCTCAGGTGCACTGCACGCCCTTATTGACCAAAGCAGGAAAACACCGGATGCCGATGAGGGCGTTTCTCAGGCTGAGAAAGCGCTGCGGGCGGAGCTGTTTCCTCTTGGTGATGATACCGGGAGCATGGAACGTGAATCCAATGGAGGATTCGGGGATGCTTCAAACTCGGGGAATTGCGAGGAGCATTCTTCAGTAACGCTCGATGACATAGCTGCCTTTCTTCTGCAACTGGAACCGGAAGACGAGGCGGCCGTTACCCGCCTTCGCGTGATGATCGAGAGGCTTGTTGCCGATGGTGAGTGTTCTCCATCGGTGCGAACCAGCCTTGAAGAAAGTATAGCGCTTTTCGACACTGATTCCGCTGGGCAGGTTCCCGCTGAGGTGTTCGATCAGATTGGTAAACATATTGAAGCAGCCATGGCGCACTACGAAAAAGAGAAAGACATGGGCGGATCGTATCCTTCCGGTTCGGAGGAAGTCGTGTCCAGTGAAGAGGACGAAAACACAGAGCCTTCAGACTACATGCCGAAAGACGCCGATCCCGACATCTTGAAAGAGTTCATTACTGAAAGCATGGACCTGATCGCTCATGCCGAAGAGGCACTGCTGACACTTGAAAATGATCCCGATGATCTGGAATCGGTAGGCACCGTATTTCGAGCATTTCACACTATAAAAGGAACATCGGCTTTTCTTGAAGTGATAATCGTATCCAATCTTGCTCACCACGCGGAATCGCTTCTCAGCAGGGTACGGGACGGCGAGATCCGCTACGGAGGAAGTTATGCGGAACTTTCTCTCTACTCCATCGATATGCTCAAGGAACTGGTGAAAGGTGTGGAACTCGCGCTTGACGGGAAACCCCTGCAGAAGCCGGAAGGTTATGATGATCTCATCCTGCTGCTGAAGAATCCGCCTCAGACAATTGATGAGGAAGACCCTGATGATTTGACTGTGGCCGCTCCCCGGGTGGGCGATATCCTTGTTGCACAAAGCAGCGTATCGCGGCAGCAGGTGGAAGCAATTGCTGAGAAACAATCAGGACGACCGATTGGCGAGGAATTGCTGAAAGAAAACGCGGTGACAGTGAAGGATGTTGCCCGTGCATTGCGTACGCAGAAGCGGATGCTGAGCTCGACCAAGGTAGTCGAATCATCGGTACGCGTTCAGACGGACCGCTTGGACCGTCTGATCGACATGGTCGGTGAGATGGTGATTGCGCACTCGATGATCGCTCAGGACAGTGGCCTTATTTGCAACAAGAGCCAGGATCTCCAGAAGAAGATCGGACATGCGAGCAAAATCGTTCGTGAGCTGCAAGACCTGAGCATGTCTATGCGCATGGTTCCGCTTAAGCCGACGTTTCAAAAGATGGCGCGCGTCGTGCGCGATCTCTCAAGCAAGTCAGGAAAAAAGGTGCAGTTCATTACTCAGGGAGAAGACACCGAAATTGATCGCAATATGGTCGATCTTATCAGCGACCCGCTCCTGCACATGGTCCGGAATGCCGTCGACCATGGCATTGATGATCCTGCAGACCGAGAAAAGCGAGGAAAACCTCGTGAGGGAACAGTGCTGCTTTCTGCATACCACTCTGCCGGCAATGTGGTGGTCGAGGTCCGGGACGATGGCCGCGGACTTGATCGGGATGCCATTGTAACCAAGGCGCGAATGCGAGGAATTCTGAGCGAAGAAAGCAACTTGAGCGAGCGGGAGATTCTGAACCTTATCTTCGAACCCGGTTTCTCCACCGCTAAAACCATTACCGACGTTTCCGGTCGGGGAGTCGGACTGGACGTCGTGAAACGGAATATCGAAATGCTGCGCGGAAAAATCGAAGTCCAGTCTGAACCCGGAAAGGGAAGTACCTTTAAGATTCGTGCCCCCCTTACGTTGGCAATTATCGACGGCATGGTGATCCTCGCCGGTACAGAACGGTATATCATACCCACTATTTCGATTGTGCGATCTTTGCGGCCCAAGAAAGAAGAACTTTCCACGATCTTTAGCCGAGGAGAGATGCTTTCAGTCGAGGGAAGGCTTATCCCGTTGTTTCGGCTATCCAGTATTTTTCATGTCGAGGGATCGGAGGAGGATCCTTCCAAGGCGCTGGTCGTGGTCGTGGAAGACAGCGGCCAGTATGCCGGTGTTCTTGCTGATGAGCTCTTGGGTCAGCAGCAAATCGTCATCAAGAGCCTTGGAGAGACGATGCGCGGAATCCGGGGTATATCCGGAGGTGCCATAATGGGGGATGGGCGCGTCGGACTGATTTTGGATATCGGCGGGTTGGTAAAAATCGCCAACGAACAGGTCAGTGAGGAACGGGCCGAGGCCGTATAAAAAGCAGCAGCTATCAACCAACCAAAGGGAGGTACTAATATGAGTTTCAATGCACAGGCGGTGAGAAGTAGTGAAGTTCTAGCTGACATGTCGTTCAAAGCAAGCAAGTATCTGACTTTTGATCTTGCTTCGGAAGCATATGGCTTGGAAATCCTCAAGGTACAGGAAATCATCGGTATCATGCCGGTAACGAGGGTGCCTCGCACGCCAGAATTTATCCGCGGCGTGATCAACCTGCGGGGAAAAGTGATCCCGGTAGTAGACCTGCGGCTGAAGTTCAAGATGGAACCCAAAGAGGATACTCGAAGAACCTCCATCATCGTGGTACAGGTCAAGCAAGAGGGCCGACAGGTTACTATGGGCCTCATCGTCGATGATGTTTCCGAGGTCATCGATATCGATGGTGAGAATATCGAGCCAGCGCCTGAGTTCGGGGCCAGTGTGAACACCGATTTTATCATGGGTATTGCCAAAATAAACCAGCGCGTCATAATCCTCCTGGACGTTGATCGGGTTTTGTCTAATGGCGACGTTGCCATGCTGGAACAGGCGGCACAACGTCAGTGAGAATGTGCTTCAGATGATAATGCGCCATGCCTTTCTGAGATGCCAGGTACGGTGGAAAAGCGACTCGACATGGCTGAAACCAGTAAATTCATGAAATTTGGCCTTAATGGCGCTGACTTGACGGCGGAGCAGTTTCGCACCATCAGCCAAACGGTACACCGGATCTGTGGAATCAATCTTCGCTCCGGGAAGGAAGCGTTGGTGCGGTCACGTCTGATGAAACGAATGCGCCTGCTGGGCATAGGCAGCTTTGATGAGTACCTCGCCTATATGAATGATGATGGGTCGGGCAAGGAACTCGGCCACATGATCGACGCTATCACGACGAATAAGACGGCTTTTTTCCGTGAGGCTGAACACTTCACCTATCTAAGGAAGCATATACTGCCCGGTACGACCAACAAACGGATTCGCTTCTGGAGCGCCGGGTGTTCTTCGGGAGAAGAGCCGTATTCACTGGCCATCATCCTGCATGAGGATATACCCTACGTCAATTGTGCCGACGTGAAGATCCTGGCAACGGATATTTCAGTACGGATGCTGGATCGAGTGCGAACAGGTGCGTACGGTGAGCATGCTCTTCAGGGAGTTCCCCCAACCTTGATTCAGAAGTACTTTGACCGGCGGAATAGTGCTGCCGAGTGCACATACCGTATTAAGGATTGCGTAAAATCGCTTGTCCAGGTGGTATGGTTGAACCTGATTGATCCGTGGCCGATGAAAGGCCCCTTTGCGGGTATTTTCTGCCGTAATGTCATGATTTATTTTGATCGTCCGACGCAGCAGAAACTGGTGAATCGCTTCTGGGATCTTCTTGAACCAGGCGGACACCTGTTTGTGGGGCATTCGGAGAGTCTATCCGGTATATCTCATAAGTTTTTGTATGTAAGGCCAGCGGTGTATCAGAAACCTATCGGCTAAACGGGCTTGATAAACATGAAGGTTATTGTGGGTGTTGCGGACATGAAAATCGGCAAAGAGGGCGATCAGCTTGTTACCCA